>JBGQAM010000050.1:0-12604 GCA_041494275.1 Thermoplasmata archaeon
AAGTTACGTGGCTAATTTGCCGAGTTCCCTCGCGTCAATTAACGCCGACAAGCCTTGGTCTTCTCAACCAGGGGCACCTGTGTCGGATCTTGGTACGAACACCACAGTTGTTTAGCGCACTCCTTTTCACGGGCACCGGGGATAGGCTGAAGAGGGCCTTCGCCCTCCTACTCGTGATTTCCCCAGGTTCTCACCATTACGGTTCTTCCCCAGGATATACACTTGAACAGATTGGCGCTCCTGCTCAACTTACCCAGATGCGTCCGAGTGCGCGCAGAGACTGCAGTGGTGCAGGAATATTAACCTGCTTGCCCTTTCGGTGTTCTCGATTAAGGAACACCTTAGGATCGACTAACCCTCGACTGACGAACATTGTCGAGGAACCCTTGCCCCTACGGCTGAACGGATTCTCACCGTTCTTTGCTGCTACTACCACCAGGATCCTCATTCGAATGCGGTCCATTCGATCTCAAGACCGAACTTCTACCCGCACACGACGCCCCCCTACCAGATCACCTTTCGGTGCTCTCAAGTATCGGTGGCTGACTTAGCCCCGTCCATTTTCAGGGCCCTTTATCTTGACTGGTGAGCTGTTACGCTATCTTTGAATGATGGCTGCTTCTAAGCCCACATCCCAGTTGTCTGAGACAAAGGACTCCTTTTGCCCGTTCACACTTAGTCAGCACTTAGGGACCTTAACTTGAGGCTGGGTTGTTCCCCTTTTGCGTATGGAGCTTACCCCTCATACACTCACTCCCAGAGTCTTCAGTGACGACAGGTTCGGAGTTTGGCAAGGCACCGACGGATTTCTCCACCTAAATGCCTAATCGGTCGCTCTACCCCATCGTCGACCTCGTCTGAGATCTACCTGCGAGTAGTTTCGGGGGGGACCAGCTATGTCCAGTTTAGATTGGCCTTTCACCCCTAGACGCAGATCATCCCAAAGATTTGCACCTCATTACGGGTTCGGTCCTCCACCCAGGTTTCCCTGGGCTTCAACCTATCCGCGCCTAGATCAACTGGCTTCGGGTCTCTCACCGATGACTACAGGCGAGCCCACCTCGTCCCTCACACTTGCGTGTTGCGGACTTGTCGGTTTCCCTGTGGTTGCTTGGTTATCCAATTAACCTCGCCATCGGTCCGAACTCCCTGGCCCGTTATTCGAAACGGATAATACGACGTCGGTCCACTCTTGCGAGTTTCGTCCCTTTCACGCCGTATAATAAAGTCACCATCTGGTTTCAGGCTCTTTGCACCTCCCGCTAAGGGTACTTTTCAGCTTTCGTTCACACTACTACTGCACTATCGGTCTCGGGTCGTATTTAGGGTTGGGAGCAAATGGCTCCCGACTTCTCACGCCATATCCAAGGCGCAATACTCAGGAACATCTAGAATCATCTTTCTCGCGTATCCCTACAGGGCTGTCACCCTCTATGGCACGACATTCCAGTCGATTTCGGGTTAACAAGTTAAGATGTACCAGAGTCCATACACCACATCTCCGCCCAGTTTCCTGGGAGGATTCAGTTTGCCCTCTTCCGCGTTCGATCGCCTTTACTGACGGAATCTCGATTGATTTCTTTTCCTCGGGGTACTAAGATGCTTCAATCCCCCCGGTTCCCTATCCTCACGGATTGCTCCGAAGAGCAGGAAGTCCCATTCGGTCATCACCGGATCAAAAGCTCCTTGCGCTTACCCGGTGCATATCGCAGCTTGGCACGACCTTCTTCGGCGCCCGAACCGAGCCATTCCCCAGATGGTATAATTAGCCGCTAGCATGTCGACTCAGCACACGTCCGTATCGCACATGATCGGTACTCACTGGAGCCCGCGGTCCTTCCAGCCCGCTGCCCCTCAACCATCTTCCCTGAACACGAATGTGGTCAGGTGCACGTTCCCTCCCCACATTACTAGTAGGGAATGCCGTATTTAGGCGTTGCCCTACGTGGGTGGGATTCACGCTATGCGTGGTCCCGTATAAAAGCGTTACCCCAGTGCCTGCAAAGCACCAGCGTTTCCGGTGGAGAGCCATGGACTAACGCAGCCGCGACCGAAATGTTGATTTGTGTTCGCGATGTTGGAAGGGCGAGATGGGGTGCGAAGATTGAGTTCCGAACAGCCGAAGCCAGATGTTAAGCCGGGAGAGCCAGCCATAACTCAGGCGCCCGTTCCATCGTCCCAGAAGGCAGGTCCCGCAGAGGCAGCGAGCAAGTTCGAAGAGGACGTGTGGAAGGAGAACTACGAAGAGCTCATCAAGCCCGAGAAACGGCCGACGCCGCGCGGACATAGAAGAATGCCATGGGTTGGCATTCTGACGACTCTTGCTATTGTAGTGGCTCTCGTCGTGTGGACTATTCTCAGTCCGGGCGTCATGCCTCAGCAGGGAGACACTTACACCAAATCTCCGATCCACGCGAGTTGGGGCAACTACACTGGATACATGGTTACCTGGGCTGGAAATATGACATGGGGCGCGTCCGTGAGCGGACACGCGACCTCGGCAGGCAATCGGTCCGTCGAGATCACGGTCCTTGTCACTAAAGTCTTCGAGAGACCGGGCAACTGGTTCTTCAGAGGCACAGCTGTTTCCTTGAAGAATGTGTCTGCATACATTGGCTCACTGGATAACGCGATCTTCCTCGCTTCGATGAACAGTACGACGGAACACGACTACGGGGTTTCTGCGACTATTCCGGTTTCATTCGCAGGTCCAGGCGTCTACGATGTCTTTATCACGGTCAGGTTCATGGTCTACGAGGTCATGCGGATAGGATTCATTCCGCTGAAGTCCGTGAACATGCTTGCAGTCTACCTTGACTCTCCAGTGGTCGTCAGCTGAACCATCATGCGAATGAAGTCGCCGCCATCTACAATGCTCCCCTAATCGAGAGAGCTCAAATAGCGCGACTGTAATCCGATGGCTGCAATGCCACACATGGAGCTCATTCTCATCAGACACGGCGAGACCGACTGGAACAAGGGCGCGATCTTCCGCGGCCACGAAGACGTCCGCCTGAACGCCACGGGCATCGCTCAGGCTGATGCAACGGCTGATGTGCTCAAGGATAGGGTCTTTGAAGCC
The DNA here is from genome assembly GCA_041494275.1 of Thermoplasmata archaeon. Taxonomy (GTDB): domain Archaea; phylum Thermoplasmatota; class Thermoplasmata; order UBA10834; family UBA10834; genus COMBO-56-21. The sequence goes on from JBGQAM010000050.1 coordinate 3,083, forward strand.
ATTTACTCCAGCCCTCTCAAGCGGTCCATGGTGACCGCGAGGCGCATCGCACTTCCTCATGAAATCATTGTGAGGGAGAATGACGGACTGTTGGACATGAACTACGGTACTTGGCAGGGCATGAAAGAGAGCACCATCGAGGAACGATGGCCGAAGGAATATGCCCGGTGGATCAAGACGCCCACCAAGATGAAGTTCTCGGGTGGTGAGAGCACGAAGAAAGCGTGGAAGAGGGTGAATTCCGCCCTTCGCGAGTTGATCTTCACCCACGGAACAGGCACTATAGTCCTAGTGTCTCATAGGATGCCGATCAAGTTCATGACGGCTTACCTACTGGGGAAGGGGTTCTCGGGATTTCCCGGGATCGTGCACTATCCTTGCGCGATATCGGTCTTCAGTGTCGAGGATCGCGTCTCCAAGCCTATCATCCTGAACGACACTCGCCATCTGGCAAAACTCAATCTCCCCCCTCAGCGGGATTTCTAGGTTAATAGTCACGCGAAACGTCTGAAGAAGTTCAAGTCCCTCTCTCGGAGACATCTCGCGTCCGGGAACGCGTTGACCCTGTCGACGAGGACCGCGTTCATGCCAACTCGTTTCGCTCCTGCAATGTCAGTTGCGAGCTTGTCCCCCACAAACAATGATCGGGCTGGACTTGTTCCCGCCATTTCCAATGCTATATGGAATATCTTGGCGGATGGCTTCCTCACCCCTACTTCGTCCGATACCACAAGGAAATCGAAGTACTTCGTCAGCCCGAGGTTGTCGAATACTCTTCGCACGAGGTCCGTTGCGTTCGAGACAACGCCAAGCTTGAACTCTCTTTCCCTCAGGATCTCCAAGATGGATTCTGTCTCTGGGTAGCAGACCCAGCTCTCCACTTTCGGCATTATCTCGTCCCAGGCAGCGCTCAACTCCTTGGAGAGATTGCCTCGATCTCCTCTGAACCCGAGCTCGTCGAGGATGAAATCATCGTACTTGGACCAGAGAGCGCTTTCGTTCTTGCCGTCCTGTTTGGCGAACTCCGAGTCGAATACTCCATCTGCCTTCGCGAGTAGCGGAGCGATCCTCTCCGAGCCGACCTTCTTGCCGTACTTCGAGAGGACCATGGAGAAGACGGTCTCTCTGGACGGTATCGCTTCGATCAGTGTTCCGCCCGCGTCGAATAGAATGGCGTCGAGCTCTTCAGTCATGTCTGCCCCGCTCTAGCGCCCTACCTCAGCAGCTCAGGGACGTCGGTCGGGATCTTCGCGACCTTCACGCCAGCTGCTTCGAGTGCTTTGATCTTGCTCTCTGCGGTGCCTCTGCCGCGGGCAATTATCGCGCCTGCGTGGCCCATTCTCTTGCCCGGGGGTGCGGTCCTTCCAGCGATGTATGCCACAACCGGCTTGTCCACATTCTCCTTGATGAACTGGGCCGCCTCCTCCTCTGCCGTGCCTCCGATCTCGCCGACCAGGACAATCTGCTTCGTCTGCCTATCATTCTGGAACCTCTCCAGGACTTCTATGAAACTAGTTCCGGAAACCCTGTCGCCGCCAATCCCGACGCAGGTGGATTGCCCAAGCTTGTGCTCGGTGATGGCATTCACTATCTCGTATGTCAGGGTCCCGGACTTTGAGACCACTCCGATGTTGCCCTGCTTGAAGATGTTGTTGGGCAGGATCCCGACCTTTGCCTTTCCGGGCGACGCAATCCCTGGGCAGTTCGGGCCTATGACGATGACTCCTCTGCTTCTTGCAACGGCGACGAGATGGATCGCATCAAGAACCGGCAGATGCTCCGTGACTATCACGATGGTCCCTATCCCGGCATCGATTGCTTCCAGTGCCGCATCCTTGCAGAAGGGAGCTGGCACGAATATGCAGGACGTGTTGACCCCTTCGCTTTCCATCGCTTCGGCAACGGATTCGAATACTGGAATGTCATTGACCTTCTCGCCGCCCTTTCCTGGACTAGTTCCGGCAACGACCCTCGTGCCGAAATCTCGCATAGCCTTTGAATGATACGTTCCCTGGTAGCCTGTGATGCCCTGAACGACCAACTTCGTGTCTTTGTCAACTATCACTGCCATTCAGACCACCTTCAGCGATTCCTTGGAAGCGAGCTGCGCCGCCTCGCTAAGGCCGGAAGCGGGAATCATCCCAGCATCCTTCAGCATGTCCCTCGCGATGTCCTCGTTCACGCCCTTAATTCTCACGACGATTGGGAACTTCCTACGCTGTCCTTCGATGGCCTCCAGAACACCCTTGGCGACCGTGTCGCACTTGGTGATGCCCCCGAATATATTGATCAGCACCACCTTTGGCTCTGCCTCGCGCATGAGCAGCATTGCGGCCTTGACCTTCTCGGGATCGTCCGTCCCGCCCAGGTCCAGGAACACGCCCGCCTTTCCTCCGAACATGTTGATGCTGTCAAGCGTAGCCATTGTGAGGCCCGCGCCGTTTGCGATGACGCCTATGTTGCCATCGAGTTGAACGAATGCGATGTCGAGCTTCTTCGCCTTTTCCTCGAGAGGCGTCAGATCCTCGGCCAGAGAATCAAACTCCCTGTGTCTGAACAGCGCATCTGAGTCGATCGTGACCTTCGCGTCCCCAGCAATGACTTTTTCATCTTTTGTGATTACCAGAGGGTTGATCTCCGCAAGCTCAGCATCCTCCATCATCACGAGCTCGTACATCCGTTGACAGATGTTCGCGACCTGCGACGCTTGTTCCTTTTTGACACCCACGAAAGCGGCGACCCTTCTGCCGATGTAAGGAGAATATCCGATCAGTGGATCTACGGGCTCAATGAGAATTCTGTTCTCGGGAACGCCCTCGATATCCATTCCACCATCTGGGGAGGCCATTATCACGAGGCTTCTCCTGCTCCTGTCTATCGTGATGCCGAGATAGAGCTCCTTCGCGACATCCAGACGCCTCTCGACTAGGACTTCCTTTGCGATGTTTCCATTGATGTCCATGCCGATGATCCCGGAAGCGACCTTCCGCGCCTGCTCGACGTCCTCGGCGGGCTTGATACCACCAGCCTTGCCCCTGCCTCCGATCAGGACCTGCGCTTTGACCATAACCGGACCTGAAATGGATCTGATCTCGTCGGGCGTGGAAACCACAAAACCTTCCGGCACGGGTATCCCGTGCTTCTTGAGAATTTCCTTGGCTTTGTATTCGAACAGCTTCATCTGCAAATCGCCTTGTTCGAGTAACCCTGAACCTGCCTATTTATGTGTTGCCGATTGACAGAATATCGATGTTTCAACTATTCATCTCATCGCTCGAATAGAAAGGCTTATCCTACAGCCATCCAATCAACCGTTTCGATGGAGCAGAACATTAAGGTTGAGACGCTAATCGTAATGTCCGTTGTCATCTTCTCAGTAATGGCGGCCGTCGCTTTTCTCGTCCCCTTCGAGAACACCAAGACGAAACTGTTCTTCGTGGGCGTCGTGACAGCCCTGACGGCCATCAACGTTGTCGGGCTGTTCATGGTCTGGAAGTCTTCTCCGACCATAGTCGACGAAGTCTTCCTAATGACTCCTAGCGGCATGCTGCTCAAGCACTATACGCGGCGTCTGCGGCCGGATCAGGACCAGGACATCATGGCGGGCATGCTCACCGCTGTTCAGAACTTCATCCGGGAGAGTTTCGACGAGGCCGGGGGCAGGTTGAACGAGATCAGGTTCGAGAACTATGACATCCTCATCTCGCACTCGAAGAACGTGGTCATCGCGGCGATCATATCGACGAAGAAACCCGAGAGGCTGAGGGACCAGCTCAAGACGGCCACGGACGACCTTGAGAGGGAGTTTGGGGAGAGGCTCAGCCATTGGACCGGGGACAAGAAAGACCTCGGCGATGTCGACACTATCATGAAGAAGTTCTTGTCTGGCAAGTACAGGCGCTAGTCGTGCCTAGACTGGCATGCTACAAGTGAAAGATTAAATGCCCTTTCTACCCATAGCACTTTCGCATGGAGCTAAGGGACATACTCAAGAAGGTCGTACTCCTGGGCGATGGGGGCGTCGGCAAGACCTCGCTCATCGCTAGATACGTCGTCAACAAGTTCGATGACAAGTACATCGCCACGATCGGGACGAAGGTCTCGAGAAAGGACATTCAATTCGTCAAGCCCAACCTGATCATCAACCTCAGGATGATGATCTGGGACATCTTGGGTCAGAAGGAATACTCGAAGATCCGGTCCGCGAGCTTGAGCGGGGCTCAGGGCCTCATACTCGTAGGCGACCTGTCCCGCACCGAGACCATCAACAGCCTCAGGGAATTCTGGCTGAAGGAGGTCGGCCTGGTGGTCGGTGAGATCCCGACTATCATTGTCGGCAACAAGATAGACCTCGCAGAGAAGGGCTCCATGTCCGTCATGCTGCTGGAGTCCATGGGACAGAAGATTGGCTGCCCCACGATCCTCTGCAGCGCGAAGACCGGGGAGAACGTCGAGAACCTGTTCAACATTCTGGGCGAACTTCTTGTTGCGGACGTTGTCGCTGCTCAGGTCAAGACCAAGGAAAAGCCTCCTCAGTCGCTCGCCGAGGTCGTGGACTTCATCATCCAGGACTTCTGCGCCCAGTACGGAGACCTCGAGAAGGCCATGCTGATAGTCCAGCACCAGTTCGAAGATGCCGGAGTGGACATCAGGAAGCCTCAGAAGGAGGCGGTTCTGCATGCGCTCGATGGACTCGCGAAGGCCGAGGAGCTGTCCCTGACGAAGAGCGTCGCGAGGGTCAATCTAGAGGAGAGGCAGCGGATGGTCATTCTAGCCAAGGGGTGAGTCCCGGAAGGTCTGGCCCTCTCCCAAGTTTATATTGTCAAAAGACCAAAGTTTTATAAGACGGGTGCTATCCCCCTTTCGAGATGAAGGTCCACTACCTTGCTGGGGTGGGATACGATAGTAACGTGTATCTTCTCGAGGACGAGGACCCGATAGTGGTGGACACAGGCACTGGGATGTACGCCGACACGATCCTGGAGGAGCTTTCGAGGATCGTACCGCTCAAGAAGGTCGGGAGGATAGTCCTAACCCACTGTCACTACGACCATCTGGGTGGCGCGGCAGAGTTCCAGAAGGCCACAGGAGCGAAGATCTATCTGCACGAGGCCGAGGCGATGCCGATCATGGCGGGCGACTCGTCGCTGGCCATCTCGGGCATGTTCGGGGGCAAGCTGAAACAGCTCAAACTCGAGCCGCTCAGGACCGGACAGAAGCTCAAGTGCGGCTCATCGGAGTTGGAGGTGCTTCACACTCCGGGACATTCGCCTGGCAGCATAGTCCTCCACGAGAAGGCGTCGGGGTCGGCCATAGTCGGCGACACTGTCTTCTGCGATGGAGGAGTAGGCAGATGGGACCTTCCCGGAGGCGACCTGGGCCAGCTGATATCATCTCTCAAACGCCTTGGAGAACTGGGACTGAAGAACATGTATCCCGGCCACGGGCCATATGCGGAGGGCGACGCCTCAATGCACCTGCGACTCGCGGCGAAGTACATAGAAGAGGGCTACTGATGAAAACGATCAAGTGCGTCGACAGGAAGAACTGCAAGAAATGCGACCTAAAGGAGAAGGAGCTGGACGAGGTTGTCGCCGCTCTCAGATCCGGGGAGCTGGTGGTCTTCCCCACAGACACTCTGTACGGCATCGGTGCTGACCCGTTCAATGAGAATTCGGTGAAGAAGGTCTTTGTCGCGAAGAACAGGCCGTTCGATATGCCTTTGTCCATCGCAGTGAGCAATGAGAAGATGATGGAGAGTGTGGCGGTGCTCAACGACAACGCGAGGAAGCTCATCAGGAAGTTCCTTCCAGGCCCTCTCACAATCATGCTTACGAAGAAACCGAGCCTGCCCGATATCCTGACATCTGGCGCGAATCAGATCGGCATAAGGATTCCAGACCATCCCTTCGCGATAAGGCTCATAGACAAGTTCGGGCCGATCACGGCCACGAGCGCCAATCTGCACTCTCATCCGGACCCCTTCGAGGCATCGATTGCCCAGAAGGATCTCAAGGGTCATTTCCACACTTGCGTGGACTGCGGAAAGACAAAATACGCCGAACCGTCGACCATCGTGGACGTCTCAGACGGAGCGGTCGAAGTGATCAGGAAGGGCGTGATTTCTCAGGAGCAGATCGCGAATGCCCTCCGTTAGCCCAGATGTCCTCGAGAAGTACGTCAAAGCGGGGAAGATAGCGGGCGAAGCGCGGGATTTCGGCGTCGCTCATGTCAGAGCCGGCGGCAGTGCGCTCGAGCTCGCGAACGCCATTGAGAACCTCATTCATCAAAGGGGTGGCGAGTGCGCATTCCCAGTCAATATAGGCGTGAACGAGATAGCCGCCCACTACACCCCATCCCGGGAGACCGACATCCGGTTCCGGGAAGGAGACGTCGTGAAGATCGATGTCGGGGCACACATCGACGGCTATCCAGGTGACACTGCAGCAACGGTCGAGGTCGGGACAAGGCGCCATACAGCCCTGATGGATTCTGCGAAGGAAGCACTAGCGGTCTGCGTCGAGATGGTGGCCCCAGGGACCTCACTGTCATCAATGGGCGAGGCGGTGTCCAGGACGATCAAGTCTGCCGGATTCAAACCGGTGGCCAATCTGACTGGGCATAGCATGGAGAGATACAATCTGCATGCTGGCTTGAGCATCCCGAACATCGAGACAAGGGACAGAGCGGTAGTTGAAGTGGGCATGGTTCTGGCGATCGAGCCGTTCTCGACAACGGGTGCAGGGAAGGTCTCCGGCAGAGGAAGGGGTAGCATATTCAGGATAGTCAGGGACCGGCGCGCATCCCCGGACGTCGCCGAACTCTTTCAGAAGATTCAGTCCAAGTTCGGTCCGTTTCCATTCGCTGGACGCTGGTGTGACCAGCTCTCACCGAACGCGGGCGTGCTAATGCCCAAGATGTTCAGGCTCGGCATGATTATGAGCTATCCAGTTCTGACAGAAGTCGCGGATGGAGTCGTTGCGCAGGCAGAGCACTCAGTCCTGGTGACAGCCAACGGCTGCAAAGTCCTGACATGAGATATCCGAAATTGCCCATCCCGAACGGTTTCTCACCAAGTGCCATTCTGCACGCCTCCAGAACCTCGAGCCTTCCACCCTGTTCCCATGAAAAAGGCAGGGTGGAGAGGCATGACGAACACCTCTTTTGTGTAAAAGTTGTGGGTGGTTCGAAATTCTGGAGGAAATGGCGAGGTGTGTTGGTAATGCCTCTCCATGTTGGAGATGGCAGAGCGTCCTCACGCGCTGCCTGTATCGCCTAACCACCTACACTCTTTAATCTCTTTCGGTTTCACAATCTGCCTGTGTCAGCGAGCCGGCGAAGGTCTCAAATAGCGTTTGGGCTCGCGACACGCCGGCACTACTGGCAAAACCGCATTGCAGACAGGATACACCTGCATTTCCGCTGGATGGTCCAATGCCTAGATTGTCTTCGCGAATGTTTATTATCTCTACAAACCTACCAAATGCCCGCGCGAGGGTAGCCAAGCTCGGTCAAAGGCGACAGACTCAAGATCTGTTCTCGCAGGGGTCCCCCGGTTCAAATCCGGGCCCTCGCACATTTTAATTCAGTGATTTGGATTAATATTTCGACTTTCATCGGCGCTCATCTCTCGGAAAAGACCATAGGCGATGAACGGCGATACTCTGCGATGTGAGTACATGGATAGCAGCAAGAAAAGCAGAGCGGAACTGTTCTCGTACCTTGACCTACCCAGAATTGGCAAGGGAGAGCCAGTGGCAGACATGGTCGTCATGACGGTTGAGTTCATGAAGTATCAGGGGGAGGTTGCCTACGAGACTGCGAAGAGACAGGCAATCGCCATAACGTCGATGGCATCGACAATAAGCATCGGATGGTCGGTCTTTTTCTTCGGAATCTATGGAGGAGGTTGGTTGGCGCCGAGTATTGGCATAATGCTGGTGTTCGCGGGGACATTCTTCCTGGGGTACTGGACTCCAAGGTTTGTGGAGAAGCTGAGAATGGGCCTCAACGAGCTCGGTGCAGCGAAGTTCTACGACAAATGGCTCCCTGGCTCTGCGAAGTCTGAAGATGCTGGGAAAAGCCAATAGGGTGGGAAAGGAGATACGAGGATGGTGGAGCCAACTATAACGCGTCGCCAACATTCGCGCGTCATGGCCATTCTGCGATCTCCCGGTCTATGGCTTCTCGTCGGGGGCCTGGAGATTCTATTCCTGGTCCATCTGTCTGAGTTGCTCTATCCGGGATATAGCACATCAACGAACTACATCAGCGACCTGGGCGTGGGGCCGATGCTATCAAGCGCCATATTCACTGTCGCGGTCATCTTGTTCGGTCTGATGGGCCTCCTGGCGGCGGCTCTGTTGCGGCAGAGGGACAAGAAGTCATTGATCTGGCTACTCCTGGTGCTCTCGGGCATCGGAGCCATCGGGGTCGGTCTATTCAATGAGGATTACCCACTTGTCCACAGGCCGTCCGCCCTCATGGCCTTCCTCTTTGGGAACTTGGCAGCGCTGTACTCTTACAGGATGGTTCGTCCTCCGCTCGCTTATGTATTTGCACTTCTCGGCTTGATTGGTTTGTCGGCATTGGCGCTCTTTGGTGCAGGAATCTTCATCGGTCTGGGCGTCGGCGGTATGGAGAGGATGATACTCTACCCTGCGATGTTCTGGGCAATTGGTTTTGGAGCGTATTTATCGGCTGAGTACGACAGAGTGAATAATCTGGACTTGTATCAAGTCTGATAATGTTGCTGTTGAGACTCCCCCTTCCCTTGAGATAACAATTATCGTGCGCCAGTACATACGGGTTATGTCGGCCAGGAGGCTGCAAGGGGGAGTGAGGATGACCGTCTCAAGACGCGTCTTGTTAGTGTCGATAGGAGTAGCCATATGCTTCGTGATTCTAGCATTTCAACCGATGGTCAACAATCAAGATCAGAAGCCTACCTCCACACTTCAGACACCGGATGAGATACCCTCGGCGTTTCGCGATCTATCGAGATTCGTCGGCGAACTCATGAACAACACCGACGACACCAATCACTCCGACGACGACGGCATGCCCGACTCGGTCGAGCTAGTCATCGGCACGGACCCGCTCAATCCCGACAGCGACTTCGATCAGCTGAACGACTATGAAGAAGCCCTCATGGGACTGGATCCCAATAAGGCCGACTCGAACGATGATCGATTCTCTGACTACCTTGAAGTCACCGATGTCCCACTTGACGTGGACGGCGACGGTCTGCCCAACGCGTGGGACCCTGACAACGACAATGACGGCGTCGCAGACTATCTCGATTTCTCGCCCTTCGCGGAGACCATTCTCAAGAGCTCTTTCCAGGTGGACATCAGCACCTCTGGTAACCCTACATACGTTTCATTCCAGCTCAGGACCAAGAACCCCGACCACATGAGGCTTATCCAGCAGAGCTGGGACTGGCCGAGCGATTCCCAGGGCTCGCTCAAGGACCTGGACGGTTCGGTCAATGATGTAGTCATCATGCCGAGCCTCAAGATC
>JBGQAM010000012.1:0-31012 GCA_041494275.1 Thermoplasmata archaeon
AGCGGTGGGAACCTCAGGAATGTGACACCTATTGATATCTGGAGGGACTCAGACCTCTTCAAGAGCCTGAGAAACCGCAACAACTTGAAGGGCATATGTGGAGAATGTTCGCAGAAAGATGTATGCGGCGGATGTCGCGCTCGATCGTACGCAATGACGGGGGACTTGTTTGCGGAGGACCCGAAATGCGCATTATCAGAGACCGAAAGACGAGGCGGAAGAGCGGTTTATTCGGAGCAGGTTTAATCTCCTCGATGGCCAGTTACTTCACGGTGGCAAATTGAAGTGGGATTTCGACACATGGCTCGTTCAGGTGTACGGTCTGAAGGCGAATGGCTTGAACAAGAAGGAGCTGGCACTCGCCAAGAAAGAGTACAAAGAGGAGTATCCGCCCGTGGGTGAGAGCGACTTCGAATTGAAGACGTATCCCTTCAAGAAGTACCTCGATTCCAAGAAATGATCGAGCAGCTGCGCGAATGCGAAGAGCGCAGTTCCTAGCAAACAGCGAAAGGGGAAACCTTTAAGATTTAGGCGCGCCTAACTTGCAAGACGATGGCACATGAGATAGTCGAGCAGTACCTGAAAGTGATCTACAACCTGACTGAAGACGGAGGGATGGCGAAGACCACTGAAATCGCTTCAGCCATGGATATTGCGCCTGCAAGTGTCACCGAAATGCTCCATAAGCTCTCGAAGAAAGGATACGTCAGGCACGAACCCTACAAGGGGGTTGTTCTTCGACCCAGAGGAATGAAGATTGCGTGCAAGATCTCGAGAAAGCACCGACTCCTCGAGAGGTTCCTTGCTGACTTCGTCGGTGTGTCGGGCAAATCACGACACGAACAGGCGTGCAAGATGGAGCACGCCCTTACGGACGAGGCGGAGAAGAACCTCTGCAGGATAATGCACCATCCCACGGAGTGTCCTCACGGAAGGAGGATACCTAGGTGCGACAGGTCGACAACGTGCGAGAAATGCACTAGCACCGACACTCCGCTGTCGGAGATCGCTGAGGGGCAGCGCGTGATCGTTTCGCACTTGATGTCGACGAACCAAGATGAACTCTGTTCCATGCTCTCAATGGGGTTTGTGCCAGGGGCGGAAGTCAGGGTCGAGAAGAAGATACCCATGGGAGGACCGATTATTGTCAGCTTAAAGGGGACCAAAGTGGCGATCGCGCGAGACAGGGGCAATTTGCTCCACGTGATGAAAGCCTGAGAAGGAGGCAGAAGCCGTGGAGATCGCCCTCGCCGGGAACCCAAATGTCGGGAAGAGCATCATTTTCAGCAAGCTCACCGGCGTGGGAGTGATAAGCGCCAACTATCCAGGTACGACCATAGAGTACGAAGTGGGACAAGCGAAGTTCATGGGAATGACCGTCACTGTGATCGACCTTCCTGGCTCTTACTCGCTGGCCGGCAATACAGACGAGGAACGAGTGGCGACCAATCTATTGTACGAGAGAAAGTCTGACACAGTCATCGCAGTCCTCGATGCCACTAGACTCGAGCGCAACCTCGTGTTCCTGTTCGAACTGATCGAGTCTGGTCACAACGTTGTTGTTGCGCTCAACATGTACGACATGGTCAGAAAGAGCAAGTTAAACATAGACATCGGAGGATTGGAACGCATTCTGATGATGCCTGTGATCCCGACAGTGGCCACCAAAGACGAGGGTATCGACTCCCTTCTCTACACTGCAATCCAGCTCCGCCGAAAGAGCACTTTCCGCGTGAGATACGACTCGCACATCGAGACCATGATTACTCATCTGGAAGGTAGTCTGAAAGAGGACGAATGGGACCTTCCGCTACGAGCAGTGGCAGTTAGGCTGCTATCGGCAGATCAGAATGTACTGAGCAAAGCATCGCCGGAAATCAAGGACATGGTCGAGGGACTCCGTCAGGAATTCGCGGCAGGCCACGGCGAGGATTTGGTTGTGCACATCCAGAGGGACCGGTTCGGCGAGGCCGGGCGAATCGCGAAAGAGGTCATCGGCACCGCAGCAACGGCGAGAAAGAAGGCCAAGAGCCTGGCCACGGACATCACGCTGAGACCGTTGACCGGCATCCCGATCCTGATGGGAGTCCTTGCACTCGTCTTCGTCACACTAGTCTTCGCTGGTGGTGCCATCGAAAGTGTCCTAGTTGGTGCTTACGCCGACACGGGAAGGGCTTTCTTTGAGAACCTCGCCGCCCAGACCCACAATGGCGTCCTATCGGGCATCGTAATGGGCGTGTCTCTCAGCATAGAGGCGATGCTGGCACTGGTAGTGCCGTACATTCTGGTATTCTACGTGATGCTCTCGATACTGGAGGACACCGGATACCTCGTGAGGGTCGTTTCCCTGCTGGATGGCGTGATGCACAGACTGGGCTTGCACGGGAGAGCCGTGATCCCGATGGTCGTCGGGTTTGGGTGCAACGTGCCCGCAATTCTGGCGACAAAGGCAATGGGTTCCAGAAGGGAGAGACTGATTCTCGCAGTGCTCATCACGATCGCAGTGCCCTGCTCGGCTCAAACCGCAATCATCATCGGTTCGGTCGGCAAGTTCGCAGGAGCTTGGTGGGCTCTATTGATATACATCGTATTGATGGGGACCCTTGTCGTCCTGGGCCTTGCCCTTCACCGGTTCATCAAGTTCGAGCCGACAGGCATGTGCATCGAAATCCCCGACATGAGATGGCCGTCTTTGAGGCAAACCGCGACGAAGACCTACATCCGGCTCAAGGAGTTCCTGACGATAGCGTTCCCTCTGCTGCTCATCGGAAGTATCATCCTCGAGATACTCCTGGCAGTCGATGTACTGCAACAAATCCTCAAGCCAGCCGGGCCATTCATGCTGACGGTGCTCGGCCTCCCCGCGTTCACAGCAGTTGCGCTTGTGTTCGGCATACTAAGAAAGGAGATGGCCCTTCAGATGATGATGGTTATCGCGGGCACGAGCAACATATCTCTGGTGCTGTCTCAGCATCAGATGTTCGTGTTCGCATTGGTGATGGCGGTGTTCATGCCCTGTCTCGCTGCGTTCGCGGTCATGCTAAAGGAGTTCGGCGTGCGTAGCACGGCCATGGTAGCGTTGACATCATTCTTGCTCGCGCTGAGCATGGGAGCTGTGGCGAATCTTATCCTCGGGCCCTGATTCCTCACCGGACGAACATCGAGAGGTCTTCGTCCCGATGGACGCTTGGAGGGACGTTGACGCTGCCTTTGTAGTCCTCGCTTGTGCGAGAGATCATCGGCTCAGTTCCGTCCCTCAGGAGGACATATTGTGAGCGTGCGCCAGTCACGATGAGCAGGATCTTAACCTTGCCTTGCATCTCCTTGTCGACAGAGCATCCCCAAATCAGCCTCGCCTCAGGCTTTATCTTGCTCGTGATGATCTCAGCTGCCTCGGCGGCCTCTTCGATGTTCATGTCTGGCCCGCCGACTACTCGAACGAGAGCTCCTCTTGCGTCTTTGAGGTCTATCTTGCCCAAAAGGGGAGAGTTGAGAGCCTCTTCGACTGCGTCCTCAATCCTCTCGTTCGGCTTACCGTCAGCCTCTCCGACCCCGATCAGGGAGACCCCGCCTTCGTTGAGTATGGTCTGAAGATCGGCGTAATCGACGTTCACGAGGCCCGCGTGCGTGAGCATGTCCGTGAGGCCTTTGATGGTCTGCAGAAGCAACTCATCTGCCACCTTGAATGCAGCCTGAACTGGCAAGTTGGGAACGAGCTCGATGAGGGTGTCGTTCGGGATCACTATGGTCGTGTCGCATACCTTTGCGAGTTTGGACAGACCAGCCATCGCATTCTCCATCCTCAGCTCCCCTTCCGATCTGAAGGGCAGCGTTACAACTCCTACCGTGAGTGCGCGCAATTCCTTAGCGACGCGTGCCGCTACGAACGATGTGCTCGTGCCGGTGCCCCCACCCATTCCGGCAGTGACGAAGACGATCTGCGAACCCTTCAACCACTCCTTGATCTCAGGCTCGTTCTCCATAGCCGCCCTCTCGCCAATCTCCGGCCGAGCGCCAGCGCCAAGACCTCTAGTCGTCGTCTTGCCTATGAGTATCTTCCTGGGAGATTTGATCGTGAGAAGGTGCTTGGCATCGGTGTTCAGCGCGAGCATCTGAAGACCGGAAAGACCCTCTTCGAGGCACCTGTTGACCGTGTTGCAGCCAGCTCCGCCGCATCCTACAAGTTTGATGCAAACATCTAGCTGGCTCGCTATCTTTTCGATTTCTAGGTCCTCGGCCGTCTTCTGTTGCTGCGGCTGTTGGTCACTGCTCGGATTCTGTGGGGAGGCTCCGCTGAGAGCACTCTCGATGAGACTGTTCGGCATAGTGCATCCCAATACGTATACTGCAGGCGATGACTATTTAACAGGTTCGGAGAAGCGGGCAAGCCACGCGCGCGTGCGCCCCTTGCGAGTGTGAGCGCCCGTGCGCCAGTTCCTCAATACACGAGGTTTGTGAGGAATGGGCCAATCAGTATCAGAGCACCTAGCCTAATCATATCTGACACTATCCCGACCTTGAACATGGTCCAGATTCCAACATATCCCGAGCTGTAGACTATCGCCATTGGCGGAGTTGTGGAAGGTATTGCGCTCGATATCGAACACGCCAGGGCTGCGCCGATTATCGGAGGAACTGGCGACATGCCCACGCCCAGCGCCAGCGTTGCGGCTATAGGGCATGATATCAAAGCAGCTGCAGTATTGGATGCAGCGTAGGTCAAAGCGAACCCAAGGAGACATGATACGGCGAAAATGGCCCATTCACTCGGGTTCGCACCAAGCGAGTGAGCAACTTGTCCCGCGAGCCAATGGGCAAACCCGCTCGCCTCCAATCCCATGCCCAGAGCGATACCTCCACCGAATAGGAACACGATATTCCAGTCAATCCCTCTTGCGATCTCGTCCCATTTGAGGAGTGGCTCGTTCCTTATTCGGATTAAGCCCGCGAGAAGTATCACAAGGACGGCTGGCATAGCTTCAGGCATGACCCTGCTCAGGCGGGCAGAGAATTGCTCGAGATCAGGATCGTAGGTGGCCAAGACCTTCACCACAGATGGGATGATCCAAAGCGCGATAGCAAGGAGGAGCAGCCCCGCCACTGCCATCTCGCCCCTGCTCATCTTCCCAATCTGCTTCGAGACGGCTGTCATCTTCGCCCTGTCCGCGCTGACGGCCTTCTCCTCAGGTTTAAGGACTTTGAAGACGACGAACCACGTCACAACCAGTCCGATCAACGCGTGGGGAGTCCCGATCAGGAGCCAATCCAGGAAGGTCACGTCCGAGGCAGAGAACTCCTCGACGGTGCTCTTCGCAATAAGATTCGGGGGCGTGCTTATGAGCAGAAGCATCGCCCCGGCCGTCGCAGCCTGAGCCAGAACGAGCATGCAGGCCTCGCTATATCTGCCACCGGCCTTCACGCCCGTCATTGAAAGATAAGCGATGAGGAAGGGAAAGACGACCGATGTGGACGCTGTTATCGAGCCCGTCAATGTGAGTATGAAGACCGGAAGTGCTGCTACGAAAAACGCAGCTATCATCGGATTGGTGCCTTTATAGAGCGAGCCAAGTCGGACAGCGATTCGTCTGTCGAGATCCCACTTCCTGAATGCAGCGGCCAGAACGAACCCAGCCATGAATATCCAGATGATCGGGTCCGTGAATGCGCTCAGAGCCGATCTCCATGTGATGATCTCTGACATCGAAAACACCATGGGAGGAAGGAGAGCGGCGATACCCAACGGAACGCATTCTGTTATCCACCAGATAAGCACCCACAGCATAGTCGCCAGAGCGATTAGAGGAGCCTTCTCTGGAGCGCCTATCGATGGATCTAGGGCAGCATCAATCATCGATTGAGGCTCTGGAATCAGCACAATCACGAGAAACAACAAAGGACCGAGGATAAGCCCGATGCGCCGCTTGTTCAGCCACTTGCCCCATCTCTTGATTGGAGAGCGCTGCGCCTTAGGGTCGATTCTTGGATCTATCCAGGACAAATGACGTTCCATCCCGGCCGAAGAAATGGCCGATTCGACTAAACGACAAACCTGTACTTCAAAGTTGAGAACGAGAAAAGTCGGAGAGCCACTGGAGGGAATCGAACCCTCGACCTACGCCTTACCAAGGCGTCGCTATACCTCTAAGCCACAGTGGCTTTCTGAAGCGCGGCCGCATGGCATCTTGCCCTGCATATTAAAAGCTTGTTGGCGTCAAAGCACTGGCTATGAACCAATCCAGCTTGCGCATCATTTATTATGGGCTCAAGGGATTAGTTCGCACAATGAAGGAGTCACAGAGCAGCTTCGACGTCATGGCATCCGTGAAGGAGCTTCAGGCACTCGTCGGAGGACATATCGACAAGATCTACCACCCGAGGTTGGATCACCTTGTGCTAGCAGTAAGGCTGCCAGGAGAGAGCAAGTCCTTCGTTCACTTCCATGTAGGGCGATGGCTCTATCGTTCCGACAAGAGCAGCGAGATGCCTCAACAGCCGTCTGATTTCGCAATGATGCTCCGGAAGAGGATTGCGAATGCCCGGATAAGCGCGATCAGGCAGCAAGGATTCGATCGGATAGCCATCATGTCCCTCGAGAAGGAAGAGAAGTACGATCTCGTTCTGGAAATGTTCGCTGACGGAAATGTCATCCTCGTGAAGGACGGTGCGATAGTCCAGCCGCTCACGAGCCACACTTGGAAGCACAGAGACGTAAGAGCTAAGAGGGAATTCGAGTTTCCTCCACCCATACCTGACCCCTCTGAGATGTCAGATGATGAGCTCCTGAAGATACTGCATTCCTCCGACACAGATCTTGTAAGAACACTTGCGACCAAGCTCAATACAGGAGGCCGATATAGCGAGGAGATCTGTGCGAGAACAGGTGTTGACAGAAAGAAGAATGCTAAGGAAACAACAGTTGAGGAAGCAGCGCGCATTCTGAAGATCATCAGCGATTTCAAGGAGGAGATTTCATCCTCCGGAAGGGCGTTTGTGATCTTCAAGGACGCCAAGGTGGAGGATGTCGTTCCCGTCCAGATGCGCATCTATGAGGGCATGACCCGAGAAGAGTTCGACACGTTCTCGTCGGCTGTCGAAAGCTACATACCTCGAATCCCCAGGCCAATCAAGGAAAAGCCGAAGGAGGTCGTCCTCGAGTTGGAGAGGCTCAAACGGAAGCTTGCTCAGCAGGAGGCGGCCGTGGTGAAGCTCCAGGATGATGCGCGAGAGGCGCAGATAATGGGAGACTTCGTGTTCGCCAACTACGGCGAAGTGGCCGGGACGCTCTCGAAGGCGAAGGACCTCCTCCTTGACTCCAAGGGCATGGATGAGATACCGAACTTCATCTCCTACGACCCGAAGGAGGCGCTTCTCAAGATACGATTGAAGACGGCGGAGGTCGAACTCGATGTGAAAGGGAGCGTCGAGTCGAATGCGAGAAGATACTACGAGGATGCAAAGAGATCGAGAAAGAAACTCGAAGGTGTCATCACCGCCCTTGATATAGCAAAGAAGGAAATCGACGAGCAGTCCAAGGGCGTGACCAGGAGCGAGGAGAAAGGGAAGAAGAAACACGAGTCCACAAAGAGATTCTGGTTCGAACGGTTCAGATGGTTCATATCCAGCGAAGGCGCGATCGTCTTGGGAGGAAAGGACGCGAGAACCAACGACATGCTCGTCAAGAAGCATCTCGAGGTGGGCGACCGATACGCACACGCGGACATCCACGGGGCGCCGAGCGTCGTCGTGAAGATGAAAGAGGGTATCACGGAGAAGACGCTCTACGAAGCCTGCGAATTCGCGGTCGCCACTTCGAAAGCCTGGAACGCAAAGATTGGCTCGGCAGCAGGGTACTGGGTCCTTCCAGAACAGGTGAGCAAGACTCCGCAGAGCGGCGAGTTCCTGGCTAGAGGGGCTTTCGTAATAAGAGGAAAGCGCAATTACTCTGACAAACTTGAGATCAAGCTAGGAATCGGCGAAATCGAGTTCGAAGGGAGCAGGAAGATCATGTGCTCTCCGGTAACCGCGGTCAAGACCCGCTCGAAGAAGTATGTCATAGTCAAACCAGGGGACAGAGAGAAGAATTCCTTTGCCAAACAACTTGCCGATATTCTCGAGGTCCCAATCGAGGAGATCCAGAGCATCCTCCCGCCGGGTGATTTGGATATCGTCGAACAAGTCGGACTGATCATCCCTTGATCAATGACCTCAGCAATTTCAGCTCCTGCTTGTACTTCTTGTCTCCCGCGGGCGTCTCCAGAATCATGGGAACCTTCCCGAGCCTCTCGTCATTCATGAGGTTCTTGAAACCCTCGATACCGATGAACCCTTTGCCGATCTGTTCGTGCCTGTCCAGCCTGGAGCCCTGCTTCCCCTTCGAGTCGTTCAGATGGATCGCCTTGAGATACTCCATGCCCAGGGTTTCGGCGAACTGATCGATGGTCGTATCGTATCCCTTCTTGGTCTTGATGTCATAGCCCGCAGCGTAGGCATGACAAGTGTCGAAGCACACTCCGACATTCTTTTGGTCCTCCAGACACCCTATGATTCTTGCGAGCTGGTCAAACGAGTAGCCGAGGTAAGTCCCCTGGCCCGCGGTCGTCTCAAGTATCAGCTCGACGTCGCCGGACCCGAACTCCTTCCTGGCCCAGTTCATCGATTCAGCAATCTTCTTGATGCCCGCCTGCTCCCCTGCGCCCATGTGCGCGCCTGGATGAAAGATGAGATACCGCACACCAAGATGCTTCGCCCTTACCATTTCCTCCAAGAATGCCTCCCTGGATTGCCGGAGCAGAGCCTTGTCGGGGCTTCCGAGGTTTATCAGATATGAATCG
Source organism: Thermoplasmata archaeon (assembly GCA_041494275.1). Lineage (GTDB taxonomy): Archaea > Thermoplasmatota > Thermoplasmata > UBA10834 > UBA10834 > COMBO-56-21. The sequence goes on from JBGQAM010000012.1 coordinate 8,832, forward strand.
TGGATGACCGTCTCCGCAATCTTGAACTCCTTCGATTTGGCCTTGAAGTCCTCTGCCTCATCTAGGCCCAACAGCCTAGCCTGCCACTGCATCTGGTTCTTCGAGAATATCTGCATGCAGTCGCAAGTCAATTTTCGGCCACGCTCTGGCGCTTTGTCTATGCCGTCAGAGATGGAGATATGGGCACCTAGCAGCATGGAATGCTCTCCACGCTCGTAATCCGCGACCGACTAGATAATCCTAGAAGTCCATGGTGAACAGGTACGAGCCGTCGACAGGCACCGACTTCGGCGGAACACCGCTCTTGTGCATGAGGGCGATCATCGCCACGTTGTCCCTCATGACCTCGGCTGTCAGTCCCTTGAAGTTCTTGGACCTCGCTATCTTCACGAGAGACTGCATCATGAAGCTCCCGATGCCCTTGGCCTGCCACGCGTCCGCGACAAGGAACGCAATCTCCGCCCTGTGCGTCGCTGGATTGAGGTGGTAGCTGCCCAGGCCGACTATCTTCTGCTTCGGACCCTCCTTTGTGATTGCGACGAGAGACATCTCCTTGATGTAGTCGATGCAGCAGAACTGTTGAAGCTTTCTGTGAGGCATCGACTTCAACATGCTGAAGAACCTGTTGATGATCGTCTGGTCGCTGAGGTCGTAGAACATGTCGCTGAGCATCTCCTCATCCGTGGGTCTGACCGGCCTGACCGCGAGCTCGACGCCATCTTTGGTGGTCATTATCATTTCGAGGTCCTCTGGATAGACGGATTCCTCGGGGCTCAGCATCTGGTCCTTGTAGATGTAGTTCAGCTTCTTCGCACCCTCGAGGAGCTTCTTCCTGAACTTCGGATGTGCGATGCCGATCAGGGCCATGGCTCTCTCACGGATGTTCTTGCCGTGAAGGTAGGCGACGCCCCACTCGGTGACTACGTAATGTACATCCCCCCTCGTGGTCACGACGCCCGCGCCCTCGTTGAGGTTGACGGATATCCTAGAGACCGCGTCGTTCTTCGCTGTCGAGGGCATTGCAATGATTGGTTTTCCGCCCTTGGATCTCGCGGCTCCTCTTATGAAGTCCAGCTGACCGCCTATTCCGGAGTAGAACATGGTTCCCAGGGAGTCGGCGCAGACCTGGCCCGTCAGGTCGACTTCGATGGCCGAGTTTATGGCAACCATCTTGTCGTTCTGGCACACGATGAACGGATCGTTCGTGTACTCAGTCGGGTGGAATTCAATCACTGGGTTGTTGTCAACATAGTCGTACAAGCTCTGGCTGCCGATGCAGAAAGATGCAACGGTCTTGCCCTGATGAAGCGTCTTCTTCGAGTTGTTGATGACTCCTTTCTCGACCAGCTCCATGAATCCGTCCGAGAACATCTCGGTGTGTATGCCTAGGTCCTTCTTATCGGTCAGAAAGTGGAGAACAGAATCTGGAATCGTCCCGATGCCCATCTGCATCGTAGAGCCGTCCTCGATGAGACTAGCGATGTTCTTCCCGATCCGCCTCGCCACATCGTCCGCCCGCTCTCTGTGGGAGTACAACAGCGGAACGTCGACCGGGATCGCCAGATCGATGTCGTCCATTCTGATGAAGCAGTCTCCAAGTGCGCGGGGCATCCTCGGGTTGATCTCCGCTATGACTCTGTTCGCCGTTTCCGATGCGGACTTCACAATGTCGGTCGAGACGCCGTAGCTGCAGAATCCGTGCTTGTCGGGTGGGGAGACTTGTATGAGCGCGACATCGATCGGCGCCTGCCCAGACTTGAAAAGTGCTGGGATCTCCGAAAGGAAGACCGGAGTGTAGTCTGCTCTACCCTCGGCCACGGCATGTCTCGTGTTCGCCCCGATGAAGAACGCATTGTGTCTGAACTGGTCTGTGAATTTCTCCTCGGTATAGGGCGCAACGCCCAGGGTCATGATATGCATGATGCGGGTGTCCGCGAGACGACCCGCGCCTTCGATCAATGCCTTGACCAGGATCTGAGGCTCTGCCGCACCCGAGCCGATGAAGAGTTTGTCTCCCCTTCTTATGGTGGCAATTGCCTGTTCGGGAGTCCTTATCTTCTCGGCGTACTTCTGCTGCCAGTCTGAGAGTGCGAGCGCCTGATAATAGGGGTCGCCCTTTGCATCAATGGCTGAAGCCTTTGACTTCTCTGACATTATAGTTCATTATTGCGTAGAAAGTACCCGATTATAACCGTTTGGGGGGTACAGATGCCCAGCTTCCGAATTGGTGTTGTCGGAAATCGAAAAACGCACATGGGGAAAAATCCCGAACCACTTTGTCGTGCATTTCCTAGAGGGCGAGTACTATGGCCTTCAGACCCTCGATTTCCTTCCCGATCTTGACGATAGCCTTGTCTTTGTCCGAAAACACGAGTTCCGGATGCTCCTTCTGGAATCGGTCGAATATCTCAGAAGGAGACATCTGATGGAGCTCCCTTAGGATCTGGTCTCGGTGTTGAGCCTGTGCCTTCATAGGATCTTCGAGGAGGGGAGCGATGTCCAGCTCATCGTCCAACCATGCCTCGACGTCCTCCTGATCCATCTGACCCAGATTGTTCAGGATGAATCGTTGAATAGCTTTTCTCCATTCGGCCTGCATCCCCTTCACTTCCTTTCTGGCAGTTTCTTGCCGGGATTCATTATGTTCTGAGGATCGAACGTGTCCTTTATCCGCCTCATGGTCTCCAGCGCAATCTCGGAGTATTCAAGATCGAGATTGTCCCTGTGCTGGATACCGACCCCATGGCAACTCTGCACTGAGCCCCCGAGCCTCGTCGCAAGCCCGGCTATCTCGCGAAGGACCTTCTGATACTTCTCCCATGCCTGATCGCCCTTGGGCAGCCAATATCGGCCCCCGGCCATCTTGTAGCGACCTGCGTCAAGACTGAACTTCTCCCCGGACAGAGGTTCGATCCCGTGCCTGGGACCGATATCGTTCCACAACTTGTCGTAGAACTCGCGCATGTGCTCCATGGGAACATAGCAGGTGATCACATCTTCGAATCCCGTCAGAGCCCGAGCGCCGCACCATTGTTCGACGTACTTTGTGAGAAACGACATCGCGATATCGTGAGCCCCGAGGACGCCCCCCGTGCCAGCAACGAGATCCTTCACGGAGTGCGCCTGAGCTTCGACCTCACCCTTCGTACCGTCGAGGATGACGTACAGCAATGCCTTCAGGCCTTTCGGAGCACCCAGCTCGGCCATGTCGTGGGCCTCGTAGGCCTCCGCTCCCGAGAAACCGATTCCTGATGCCATCAGTTTTTGTGCAGCAGCCATCGCGGTCCAAAAATCTGAGTAAAATGCCAGGACGACATCTCGAGCCTCAGGTATGGGCTCGACTCGCAGAGTGGCCTCGGTGATTATGCCAAGCGTGCCCTCGGACCCGATGAAGAGCTGATGCAGCCTGTATCCAGTGGATGTGTACAGTACCTTGGGCCCTGTTCGCAGGATGCTCCCGTCAGCAAGCACCACCTCGAGTGACATCACGCGGTCCGCGATAGTGCCGTATTTGTGATTCCTTCTGCTGAAGCCTGAAGTAGATATCGAACCGCCTACCGTAGCCACCCTGAGTGAGCCCTGTTCTTGGGTCAGCCAGAGTCCGCACTCCGCAAGCCTGTCCTCGAGCTCCTTCAGCGTGATCCCTGTCTGGACTGTGACATAGAGGTTGGTAGCATCTACCTCGATGACGCGATTCATCTTGATCGTGTCGACGACGATCCCTCCGTGGATCGGGACAAGCATGCCGGTCCTGTTCGAGCCACCTCCCTTCGGTATCAGCGGAATCCTCTTCGAGGACGCGATCTTGACGACGCTCTGCACATCGGATGTCGATTCGGGAAGCACGACGAAATCTGGGAAGTACTTGTACTCGTCCTCGAATCTTATCCTGTACGTGTCCTTCGTGTAAGGAAGAAGATCGGATTTCATCCAGAGGACTTTGGATTCCCCTATTGCCGCCAGGAGCTCTTTTCTGACGGCTTCGTGGATCGCTGGCTCGAGCACTACCGGGCACCTCCTTTGTCAACTGCAGCGCGGTCAAGAAGGACGGATAGCTCGAGCACTTCCATTCGCGAGCCTATGCTTTGGGCAGCCGTTCTTAGAGTCTGGACGCAGAAAGGACATGTGGTCACTAGGACATCGGCGCCTGTCTTTTCAGCTTCGATGATCCTTCTGACAGCAGCTTTCATCGATATTTCAGGATAGGCGGTCTTGACTCCGGCACCCCCGCCGCAGCATCTGGACTTCTCCCTCGTGTTCTTCATTTCCGTCAGAATGAGACCTGGGATCGACTTGAGTATCTCTCGGGGTGGGTCGTAGACCTCGGTGTGCCTTCCAAGGTGGCATGGGTCGTGGTAGGTCACCTTGATCGGCGTTTTCTTCAGCTTCAATCGACCAGAATTCAGAAGTCTTGAGAGGTACTCTGTCGAATGTAGGATCTCGATGTCTTTGCCAAGGCCTGGGTAGTCCTGCTTCAGGGTCTTGAAGCAGCCCGAGCACGCCGTCACTATTCGCTTGACCCCTGTTTCTCTTAGCCGCTTCTCGTTCTCCTTGCGAAGCTTCTCGAAGAGTCTGGAGTTGCCCACGCGCTTCACGGTAGAGCCACAGCAGACCTCATCCTCAAGGAGAAGGCCGAAATCCTCGCCCGCAAGCTCCATCAAGTGAGCAAGGGCGACGGGGCCTTCCTGAAGAGATCGATCGAGAGCGAACGTGCACCCCACGTAGAACAGGGTTCTGGTCTTGCCAGGGACTGCACGCCTTCCCTTCAGGTCCCTGGCCCACCTCTTCCTGGCCGTCTTCGGCTCCTGCCATGGGTTGCCGTAGTTCTCGAGACTCTTGATCATCAACGCATGCCCAGGCAGATAAGGAAGCCCTCTATCGATGAGATACTTCCTGAAAGTCTCGGTGGCCTCTGCGTTCTTGAGATGTGCCGTGCACGAGAACTCATCCCTACGGCATAGCAAGCACGAGTATGCGATCCGAACGGCTCTCTCATCCGGCTCGAGGACGCCTTTGGCCAACGCTCGGATGAGAACGTTCCTTCCCTTCGGCGATATCGTCTCCTCAAGAAGCTCGGAATACATCGGGCATTCGTCTTTGCAGCAGCCGCATCTGCAATTGACGCAGGCCTCCGCGACCTCGATCATCTCCGCAATATCAGTGTCCATGACACGCATCACCTAAGGGACTATGACTGCCAAACGCTAGACCGTGATTGAGAGCGTTGTATTTGACCGTTGGCAGGGTCTCTGCCTGCACTGGCCTTATCCGAGCTAGACAGCAAAAAGTAGATTCGGCCGGAGAGCATCTCTAACCCAAATCAGGAGTGAAGGAATGGCCAGAGGAAGGTTGGCATTTCTGAAGAATGAAGAGATCAGGAGAATCCACGGAACTTCACTCAGAGTGCTCGAAGAAGTCGGAATCGTTGTCCACAGCGAGAATGTGGGAAAGATGCTGATTGCCGCAGGTGCAGAACCTTCGAAAAGCGAGGGACGGATTCTGATTCCTGACAGCCTTGTGAAGTCATCCCTTGCCAGCGCTCCGAAATCTGTTCTACTCGCGGCCAGGGACAAATCGCGGGACATCAGAATCCCTGCGGGGGACAGGATCCGTGTCGCCAATGGAGGAGAAGGAGTCTACGTGACGGATCTGCTCACAGGCGAATCGCGACCATCCACTCTCCAGCACCTGCAGGATTTCATGGTGCTGGCAGAATCACTCCCACAAGTGGACTTTTGCTGGGGGATGGTCGGGGCATTGGACCAACCCTCGCACCTAAAGAACATCGCGGAGCTCAAGGCGTGCATCGAGCACACCACCAAGCATTTCCAGGGCGGGGCTTCCAGCGCGGAGGAGGCGAGGAGGATGGTCGAACTCGCGTCCATCATCGCCGGAAGCCGCGAAGAGCTCAGCAAGAGACCTTTCATCTCCGCCGTTCAGTGTCCGATATCGCCCCTCGCTTTCGAGAGCGGACTTTCCGAGGCGCAGGTCGAGTTCGCGCGAAATGGGATTCCAGTGGTCGCGATGGTGGCCTCCGTCGTCGGCCTGACTTCTCCAGTCACCCTTGCTGGCTCTCTCGCGCAAATCAACGCGGAGAACCTCGCCAGTCTAGTCATATCGCAGCTCGCGAACAAGGGCTCCCCTTGGATCTACAGCAGCGATTCGGTTCCTGGCGACCTCAGCACAGGATCCATAGACTACGGTGCGCTCGAGGCAAATCTCATCAGGGCTGGTGCCGGCCAGATGGGCAGATCCTACGGGCTCCCAACGATGGTCGCGGGCATCGGCATCGAGAACTCTTCCAACCTTCTTGCGAGGGTGAGGGACGGCGTCCCCTACATGGCCATGCAAGGGCTGGTGCAATCCGACCTCGGCTCCGGCCTTGGAGGAATCGACCAGGCGGCGGGTGCCTCGTTCGAGCAACTAGTGGTCGACGCTTGGGTCTGGGAGGTGGCTCGCGAGTTCGCTCGCGAATTCGCCGCCGATGATCCCGCGATATCCTTCGAGACGATCCGAGACGCCAGCCTGGACGGCAACTTCCTCAGCAAAAGGCACACTCTCACCAGATTCAAGGGGGAGCTCTCGGGGACGAACAGTCCGGAGAGCTCGTTCTCCGGCCGACGAAGCTCCGGCAAGAGAGGCGATCTTCTCAGAAAGGCGAAGGAGGAAGTCCGTACGATATTGGCCAGACCGAGGACCCCGTCGGTCACGAAGGATGAGTCCACAAGAATGGAAGAGTTCGTCAGAGGACTCGCTTGAAGCTCCTCTAGATATAGGCGCAGGCGCCCGAGCTGGGATTCGAACCCAGGTCCGAAGCTCCGCAGGCTTCTAGGATATCCAAGCTACCCCACTCGGGCATGGCTCCTGCGCGCAGACACCTTCATGAAGACATCGGTAGAAAAAGACTACCATTGCCGCCATTCCATCAGTAGGCGGAAGTCCAATCGATCTTTCCCTTGCGACGCGCAACCTTGTCCGCATACCTGAAGATGCCCAGCGAGATGAACAGGAAGGCGACCGCCGTGACCACGAGAATGAGCAGCAGTTGCAGGTCGCTGAAGCCTTGCAAGCCAGTGGTCGGTCCAAGCGCCGTGATTACGCCTGGCTCCAATCCTCTCCGGACGCCTTCCATCCAGTACGTGACAGGGAGGAACTTAGAGATCGACTGCGCCCAGTCTGGCAGGATCGTGATCGGGAAGATCACGCCAGAGAGCACATAGAAGATCCCGGCCACTCCCTCATTGATGCCCATCGCGTGCTTCGCGGTTAAGAACGTCACGCCACCCAGGGCGAGCCCCATAATCGCCAAAGTGGCCAGACCGATGATCAAGGCCACGACGAGCAGCGGCCAGTTCACCGCTGCCAAATCGATTTCAACACCAAGGACGAACACACCGAAGAGCAGGGTGAGAAGAACGCCGAACGAGGTGATGGCTATCTTTATCGCTGCCCTGCCGAAGATGTATGTCTCGAACTTGATCGGGGCAATGTAGACCTGTTTCAAGGTCATGTAGTGCTCCCTGTCATCGTGTATCACCCAGGTCACCCCGAAAAGCACGTCGGCCACGAACATGTACATCGCGTTCCCCACGTACATGTACGAGAAGAACATCGTTTCCGTCTCACCATGGGTGATGACGAGGTACATGAACACGAGTATCAGCGTGCCGGCAAGAGGTTTCACGACTGAGTAGATGGCGAATAGGAACGGATCAGTCCAGTTGGCCTCCATCTGCCAACCAAGCCAGGCAGCATTCTTGAAGGTGCGCAGCTCGCTGTTCACTGCCATCTGAGCGTCAGCCTCCCGCTGGTCTTGCCCAGCTTCTCCATGTAGTCCAAGGACAGTTTCGAGAGCACGATGAACACGACGCAGAGGACTGCGAGGATGAGAGTCTCGGTCCCTATCGGCAGGAACCCGTACTCAGACACCGATGATGGATAAAACAGCTGCCTAAGCGCGTCAAGGCCCAGGGTTATTGGAATGATTGACGAGCCAGCCGCAGCCCAGAATCCGAGGGCCCTCACGGGGAAGTAGAATCCGGACGCCAGGTAGATTGGCTCCGTCATCAGGTTCGACATGTGATACGCTTCCCGCCCGAACAGCAGATAGAGCGATGCGAACATCATCCCCATCCCATAGAGAGCGACCATCGTTACGACGAAGACCACAATCAGCATGACCGGGCTGGAAAGCGAGAGAGCGATGCCGAACACTACGATCCCTATGACGAGAGTCGAGGTTGCTCTCAAGGTGGTCTCAAAGAGCCCTCCGACTGCCATCCCTGCGAGTATCGACATCCGAGATATCGGCGCCATCAGATAGAGGGATAGGTTGCCTATCTCCTTCTCCCAGTAGAGCTGGGACGCCATGCTCCATAGAATATTGAGCCAGAAAGCGGTCATCGCTCCGCCGAGGATGACGAACCCGACAAACTCCTCTGGCGCTTTCATGAACTTGTAGATGTAGGCGTACGCCGAGACCGTGAGCAATGGAAGGACGACGTCGAAGAAGACCCAGCTCGGTTCGCGAGTCGATCCAATAATCCGCGGGTAGGCCCGTCCCCTGACCGCCCTCATGTTTCTGAAGAGCCAAGTCTCCGTCATTCGAATCCCTTTCCCACCATCTTGATGAAGACGTCTTCGAGAGTGGGTTCGGTCTTCCTGAGAGCGAGTATCTTGGCGCCGCTGTGCACGATCTCAGAGACGATGTCTGAGACCGCTGACTCGTCCTGCAGCACGAACTTCAGACTCGTGAGATTACTCGCGGGGTCATCTGTGTAAGTGAACTTCTCGACGCCCGGGATCTTGCCCAGAACGCTCTTGTTGTTGAGCAAGGTCACATCGATCTTCAGCATCGTGCTCGTCTTCACGAGCCTCTTCAGCGTATCGGGCGAGTCGCACGCAAGGATCTTGCCATCGTCGATTATCGCGATCCTGTCGCAGAGCTGGTCAGCTTCGGCCATGTAGTGCGTGGTCAGGAGAACGGTCTTGTCTGGTTTCTTCTCCACCCATTCGACGATGTAGTCTCGGATGACCCTGCTTGCATTGACATCGAGTCCCAGGGTCGGTTCATCCAGGAACAGAATGTCTGGATCCGTGACGAAGCCACGGATTACGTTCATCTTCTGCCTCATACCTGTCGAAAGAGTCCGCACCTTCTCATTCTTCTTATCGACCATTCCAAACAGCTCGAGCATCGTGTCAATCTGCTTGAAAGCGACGGCACTCTTCATTCCATAGAATTGTGTGAACATCCAGAGGTTCTCTCTGACCGTCAGAAGACCGTAGCCCGAGATCTCCCCTCCAGAGACCATGTTGATCCGCTTCCGGACCTCTTGGAAATCCTTCTCGACATCGAACCCTGCGACGTAGGCCTTGCCCGAAGTGGGAAGAAGAAGCGTGCTGAGTATCTTGAGGAGGGTTGTCTTCCCCGCACCGTTCGGACCAAGCAGGCCGAACAACTCTCCGCGTTCGATTCTTAGGTCAACGCTGTCGAGAGCCGTCACTGATTTGCCCTCTTTCTTCTTCTTGGGATTGAATACCCTTGTCAAGGACTCTGTCTCTACTGCAGGTTCCATTGAATGCTCACCAAGCTGCTAGGATTGGCCTATGGTACAACAATGAAGGCTACAAGAAAGTTCGCAGGAGGAGAACGTAGAAACAGGAACTCCTACGCCTCGTAGTGTGTCCGGTACCTCGTAACGTACCCGGCGATCTTGTTCCTCATCGCGACATAGCGCACATCGGTGAGCTTCGAGACCATCAGCTTGTTGTGCTGGAAGTCACCCGTGAACTGCTCCGGATACTTCTGGACCAGTTCGATGGCTATTCTCTTGATGTACGTCGGCCTGATGTTGCCCATGGGCTCACCGATTGGCCTCGGTAGGAGAAGGGCATATATATGGCTTTTGGATGGAGCGAATTAGACAGTCGAACGAGAATCGCCTATCTGGAACGCTATCCAGACGAGGTTCCGGGAGCTCATCCATCTGGCTTCATACTTTCGACTAGCATATCCTTGTCCGATGGTGTTTCGCCTTTCTTGTACGGCTTCCCGCAGGCGTATTCGCCCTCTGGGCATGGTCCCCTGAAGCATCCAGGACCGGCGTTTTCGAAGAGTATGGGGGCAGCTTTCTTCGCTTCCTCGAGCATCTTCCAGGCCATCATTCGTATCTCCCATTGCGCGCGCCTGCAGCATCTCAAGTTGAAGAAGTGCCAAAGCTCGCGCGCGTTCATGGTGACGGTGATGTTCGTGGAACAAGCGTTCGGCAGGACATATCTGGCATCCTCCTTCGCGACCTTCTTTGTGAGCTGCTTGTAGACCTTCCAGTTGTCGTCCATCGCCTTCTTGAAGAGCAACTTTGCGTCTGGATCCTTCATGATCGTCGGTGGCATCACGTACTCCGCCTTGTCCATACTGACATATCTCTGGCTCTGCTGAGAATACGACGCCACCCTATGCCTCACGAGCTGGTGGGTGAGCGATCTCGAGACACCCTCTATGCTGAAGGTGAAATAGGCGTGCTCCACCACGGACAAGTGTCCCATGCCCACGACCTTCTTGATCATCTTCTTGGCACGCTCGTCCGTCGTGGTCTCGAAGAGCTCGGATGCCCCCTTTTCCGAATAGCACGATTGAGCGGCCGCTGCGCATATCTTGTCGGGGTTCTTGGTGTAGTTGAGAAGAACAACCTTCAATTCCGCACCTGCCGGGAATTGGCCTAAAGGCATCCGGTGTCTAAAGGCTTTTGACGAGCGCGGATGAAACTACCATCACTCGTTGCGGTACCAGAAGGTCACCGTATGCTCGACTGTATCTTGTTTGAGCTCCACACTACCGGTCCTGATGTCCTTGAGTCTTATGGTCTCGACTTCCGCTGATTTGAGCGATTGAAGCAGACCCGGAATATGTCCGTCGCCCACAACGGCGACGATGTTCTTGTGCTTCCCCGAGAGAGACTCCAGCATATCAGCCATGTGCTTGTTGCGGTCGTCGATTAGTACTTCCTTGACCGATGGGAAGCCCTTGCCCAGGGTTTCGAGGTACTCAGCCTCGTTGGTCTCGTACTTGTCCATCTCCTTCTCGACGGTCTGCTTCGATAGGACCAGCCCGACTAGAGCTCCGCCGAGGAGGTTCAACTTCTCCTTGATCGACATCTTGGCCCAGAGCTTCGCGAACACCCTCGCAGCGTCCATGTCGATGAGGGCGATGCTCGCCCCAACCTCACCAGCGGCTGCCACCGCAGCCATCATCTCGCCGCCCACTTCGGTGCCGAACTTGCCGGCCATACGCGTCTGGAAGTAGGCGAGAAGACGGTACTGTATCGGGATCGAGCCCGACCGCTCGCGCTGCATCAGAGAATGGTACCGCGCAGGATCGAGCTCCAGACAGACGACCTCCGGCCGCCTGGACCTGATGATATCCTTCACGTTCTCCGAAATCGCGAATACATGTCCGACGCCGATGAGAGTTATCATCCGACCTGGTTCAGCATGACGTTCTTTTAATAAGCCTTTGTGCCATCCGCAGGCCGTGGCCAGGCTAGTCGTGTTCGACATGGATGGTGTTCTGGCGGACATCCAGAGCTCGTGGGTATACGTCCATGACCATTTCGGGGTCAACAACGAGCATTCACTGTATGCGTATCTTAGGGGCGAGATCGACGACCTCGAGTTCATCCGAAGAGATATACACCTGTGGAAGGACATGGACCCCGAGGTATCCGTGGACAAGATTCGAAAAGTCTTGGCTTCGGTACCGCTCATGCCAGGTGCGGCCCAGACGGTTAGGCAGCTTCGCGAGTCCGGCTTCAAGACGGCGATCGTTTCAGCGGGCATCGACCTTCTTGCAGAGCGGATAGTCGATGAATTGGACATCGATCACCAGCTGGCTAACGGCCTCATCACGGACGGCAAGGGCAAGCTTTCCGGCGAGGGAGTGCTCAGGGTGAAACTCATGGACAAGGGAGACGCGGTCGACCAGGTCGGGAGGCTTTTCCGCGTGAAGACAAAGGACATCGTGAGCGTGGGCAACTCCCACTATGATGTTTCGATGTTCAGGAGATCCGGGAAGGGCATAGCCTTCCGTCCTTCGGACGAGGGCGTGAAGGAGAGTGCTGATGCCATCGTTGAAGGCGAAGATCTTTCAGGGATACTGAAGTTCGTCTGAACGCGTCAGTGATGTCCATGTTCGCCGATGAGCGGGACGAACACGCATCCACCCAGATTCTCTCTCTCCAGCTTCTTGCCGTTCTTGACCACTCTAATCAAGTCCTGATAGTAACGGCCGCCAACAGGAACCAGAAGAATCCCACCTTCTGCGAGTTGGTCTGTCAATGGAACGGGAACATCAGGCGCTCCGGCTGCCACGAATATCCGGTCGAATGGAGCTTTGCTTGGCAGACCTTTCGTGCCGTCACCGAAGATCACAGTGACGAGGCTGGCATAGCCTGTTCTCTTGAGGTTGTCCTCCGCGAATCTGGCCAGACTAGCTATCCTCTCGATCGTGTACACGTGACCGCCTGGAGCTATCAGTTCGGCGGAGACCGCCGCGTGATATCCTGAGCCGGCGCCTATTTCGAGCACGGTAAGGCCAGGCACTAGTTGCAGCTTCTCCTCCATAATCGCGACCATATGGGGGGCTGATATTGTCTGGCCCTCGCCTATGGGTAGAGGCGTGTCGACGTAGGCTTCGTCCTTGATTTCGGCAGGGACGAACTCCTCCCGAGGCACCCGCTTCATGGCATTCTCGACCGCCGGGCTCGAGATGTAGCCTCGTCGTACTAGACCGTCAACCAAACGATTGCGCTCTCTCTCAGACTCCTCCAACACACTGGGTGAATCGTAACACCAAGTAAAAACCTGACGCCTATTCAGGTCGTTGTTCTTCTGACTCTGCTGGCGTACACCCGCACAATGTCTCGGGCAGCAGCTCCACCAGTCCTCAGTGATTTGTCCTCAATCTTGATCGAATGGATGACAACCTCGTGCTTTCCGAGGGTGATTATGTCGCCTATGTAGAACTCCTCGTCGGGCACGGCCATCACGTGCTCCGAGTAGCTTTTGCCGAGATGGTTGACCGAGAAGGGCACCCTGATCTTCGAGTACCTCTTGCCCCAGACCGTTTGGATGTCCCTGACCTTCGCTCGTTTGACTCGAGCGCCCTTCGACTCGATCGATGTGACTAGCACGGGCTCCTCGCCGCACATCACCTCATCGTTTACTGAGAGACTCTCGTCAGGTCCGAGGCTGACCGATGACCGCGTGGATTTCTCCAGCCAGCTTATGATGACAGGGACATCAATCGGCTTCTCAGCCTTCATCAGGGAATGATGTACCTGGCCACACTCTCTGCATTTAACGGTCGAATCAAGCACGGTCTGCGCCTTTCCGCCAATCTTGCCAGATAGGACCTCGTGGAGAGTCTCCTGGCGGCAGACCGGGCATTCAACCATCACAGAAGTCGGGAGAGTCATGTAAAAGCGTGATTGCGCTCAGGTATCTTACTTCTTTGTCCTCACTTCGAATGAAGTGCCATGCCCTGGAATGACGACTTCTGCCCATGCAACGATCATGTCCAAGCTTTTGATCGCCAGAGCGGGATTGATGTTCATCGAGGGCGGCACGTGTTTTTCGTAGTTCCCTCGCGTTGGAATCACGTCGCCGCATATTGCGATATTCTTGTCAGCACTCACGAACACTGAAATGCTCCCCGCCGTATGGCCAGGGGTCGGCACAACCTCTACATTTGGAAGCAGCTGAACCCGCTCAGTCACCCTCATCGAGCCGATGGGCGGAGACTCGAGCGCGTGGGCAACGATCCTTGCGTTAGGAAAAATCCCATTGCCCCCGACGTGGTCCGAATGAAAATGGGTGTTGACGATGAATTTGACAGAATCCGGCGGGACCCCCATCTTCATGAACGACGCCGACAGCACGCCGACATTCCTAGAAGACCCAGCATCTACTACCAGACGCTGATCGGCAACTTCGACCAATGTTACGGTCGAGGAAGCGTCGAGGACCACCGAGCCCTTTCGAACTAGGCTGCCCTCCCTGACAACCGTGACTTTCGGTACGTTCGCCGTGCTGGTCATAGAAGGTGTCCTTTCTCGCACTTCAGTTGGCCTCTGCTCGCCTTCAAAGGAGAACCGCAGTGAGGACACCTGGCTATGGATACGAAGTGTTCGATCCATGCGCTCCTGACGTCAGGAACACTCTCCTCCTCGATTCTCCTCAGAACTGTCTTGAGTTCAGGAGTGGTCGCGAGTCTGCGGAGCGCGCTGAGAGATATCGCCGCGCGCTTCACCCTCTTGGACGATGGAAGTCTCACAAGGGCCGGCGCGAGAAGTATGCCTGCAGCTAGTCCGCCAAGGTGCGCTTCGTAGGCGATCTGCGATGAAGTCGGAATCAGGAACAACTGGATGAGGACGAATATGCCGACAATGACCCATATCGGCAACGGAGGCAGAGGAACGAACATGACGAACATGGACATCCTCTCGTTCGGATATAGCCTGGCAAATGCGCCCAACACTCCGCTGATCGCGCCAGATGCTCCCAACACGAAGATCATGCCATCGCTCCAATGGATGCCAGCGAAGACCAATGTGCCCGCCAACCCACTCAGCAAGAACAACAGTATGAACGGTCTCGGACCGACCCTCTGCTCGAACACCATGCCGATGAATATCAATCCCAGCACGTTGAACATCAGGTGGATGAGGTTCGCGTGGGCGAACATCGATGTCAAGACTGTGTAGATGCGTGCCGGATCAGTCAAGTCGACTGGGCTGAAGGCGATCATGTCCTGCGCGGCATACCAGTTGTTCTGACCGACAACTGACGCCACGATGTAGGTGAACACACAGATAACGCTGGCGACTATCGAATAGCTGAACTGCTTCCATGCAGCGTACAGGGTAGCTGCGACTATGACGCCGATCACCAACAGAACCCAAGGCTCCATGATCCTTTCTCCGAGCAATCTCCGACGATTCGCCCATAGAGCTGAACCGTGCCTTCAGACGGCTCCAGTGATTGGGTTCAGCTAGTAAAACCTTAAGCTTGATGGAAGGTCTACGCCACTCGTGAGACTGGACCCGAGCCTGGGAATAGACGTTTCTCCTGAGGTCTACAACCCAAGCGACGACTCCTACCTTCTCCTGAAGGTGGTTGATGTGTCTCCTGACGAGAGCCTCCTTGAAGTGGGCACTGGAACGGGCCTCGTTGCAGTTCACGCAGCGAAGCTCGGCGCAAAGGTCGCCGCCGTGGACATCAACCCGCATGCTGTCGATTGCGCGAGGAGGAATGCGGCGCACAACAATGTCAGGATTGAGATAGTCCATGGTGACCTGTTCGACAAGATCCTCGGGAGCTTCGATGTCATCGCGTTCAACCCACCATATCTGCCAGGGGCGACGACATCGACAACATGGATAGAGAAGGCTTGGTCCGGAGGCGAGGAGGGAAGCGAGGTAGCAGTAAGATTCCTCCGAGATGCATGGAGACACCTCAATCCGGGAGGACGGATCTACATAATCCTGTCTTCCGTAGGGGGACTCATGTCGGTGCTCAAGGCGGCCAAGGAGAGATACAATGCGGAGATGCTGGTTGAGCAGCGCATGTTCTTCGAATCGATATTCGCATACAGGTTGGAACCCAGGAGTCCGTCCCGAGAATGAGGCGGGAAGTATTATTAGGGCTGCTAATAATTCGGTCTACCCAGTCCAAGGAGTGAACCAGTGCCGAAAGAGAGGCCGAGAAAATACAACAATCCGCACGACCTCGAAGAGCTCTGCAAGAGCTTCCTGACCTGCGGTGACACGGACAAGGGCGCAGCGATCCAGTACTGCAAGGACTTTCTCGCTGTGCTGACTGACAAGCCGCCTGTCACAGGAGCTGTTTTATCCTCTCGCTCAAAATATCGCTGATGATCTTCCCGTCGACCTTCCCTCTGAGTTCCTTCATCACGATGCCCATCAATGGACCCAGGCTGCTCTCTCCTCGTTCCCTGATGAACTCCTCACGCGATTTCACAATCCTGTCGCAGACCGCCCTGACAGCATCCATGTCTACGGTGTCGATCCCGAGTGTTTCCACCGCTCTGGCGATCCCATGACCGTTCTCAAGGACGGATGCTAGTATCTGCGGCACTGCCTCCTTGGCAAAGGAACCGCTCTTCAAGCTCGTTAGAACATCCTTCATTGTCTCGAGCGAAAGCGAGGACGGACTGAGACCCTGCTTTTCCAGCTCAGGGTATGTGTTCAGGTATATGCGCGCGACGACCTGAGGGTTTCCGAACCCAGAGGCAAGGAGCTCGAACTCGTCCTCATAGCCCTCTTTGACTAAGGCGTCTGCCTGCTCCTTGCTGATCCCGAAATCCTTGACGAACCGCGCGACCTTCGCTTCGGGCATCTCCGGCAGATTCAGCCTGATGCTTTCCAGTACCGCCTCATTGTTGAGAATTGGCCGCACGTCCGTCTCCGGATACATCCTGTCTTTTCCCGGCAACGGCCGGCTGTAGACGGTCTGACCGTCTGGCAGCGGATCCCTGGTCTCCTCGGGCACGCCCTCGATAGCCGCATTCGCACGATCTACCGCTTTGGCGACGGCGGCCCTAGCCTTGTCCTCCTCGTCTGCAACGAGCATGAAAGCATCGCCAGGCTCGACTGCAAGCATTGACGCGATATCTTCGACTTCAGCGACTGTGACTCCATATCCTGGCAATTCGTCAGAATGGAACAAACCCTTTACGCCTGCCACCCGGGCATGCGCGGCCATCTCAGGACCTAGGCGCTTGACCCCGCTCTCTGTCGGCCCCAAGAGGCCTCCGAACTTCGGGAGCTTCAGGGCGAGCACCCTGCCTTTCGATTCGATTGCAGCCTTGATCACCTTGCAGCGAGTCTCCCTGAACATGGCGGAAAGGTCCTTGATATCCAGCTCGATTCTCTTTGCCCCTCGCTCCCTGAGAGTCTTCTTGATTTCGAGCAGCGCAAGCTGTCTTTTGACCTCTTCCTCGACGTAGACGTGGAGTAGCCTGAGTTCCTGGGCGCCCTTGACCTCCACCCTGGCACCGCCCGAGATTGAGATATTGATATCCTCCCTGATCGTTCCGATTCCGCGCCTCACCTTCTTGGTCGCCCTCAGAAGAGACCCGAGCCTCTCGGCGACTAGCCTTGCCTCCTCTGGAGTCGAGATGTCAGGGTCGGTGGCAATCTCAACGAGCGGGATGCCCAGCCGGTCGAGACGATATGTGACCTCGCTTCCGTGCTCAGATATCTTCCTCGCAGCATCCTCCTCGAGACAGATGGTCGACACGCCAATCTCCTTCTCACCGACCTGGACTGAGCCCTTGGTTGAGATGAGTGCTGTTCTCTGGAAACCGCCGGTATTCGAGCCGTCGATGACTATCTTCCTCATGAAATGAACTTCATCCACTGGAATCATGCCAAGAAGGCATGTCATCTCGAGCGCCGCCTCTATCGCGCGCCTGTTCGCATCATGAGGAGGCTCCTCGTCCGCTTCCACAAGGCACGAATACGGCACTGTCTGGTACCTGAAATGGAGTTTCCTCTCGGACTCCTCGAGCGCTGCCCTGTCGATCTCTCCCATCTCACTCTGAGTAGGCCTCAGGTGCCTGACGAACTCCTTGTGGTGCTCATCTGAGAACTCCGTCTGGCAGTCGCAGAAGAGCTTGCCCGTATTGAGCTGCTGGTGAATCTCGATGCCGACCTTCAGCCCGAGGGTCCTGTAATCCAAATCAGACCTGCCTCCTTGAGCTGAATTCACCTGCGATGTTGGTCAACATGATCTTCCGGACTTCCTCCGGGTCTGTGGTTTGTCCCATGGCCCACATCAGCTTGACATATGCGGTTTCTGGAAGCATGTCACCTAGCGGGACCGCGCCAGCAACGATCATGTCCCTGCCAGTGGAATACACGTTCATGTTCACCGAGCCGTAGAGGCACTGCGTCGTGATGTACACATGGACCCCGTTCTTCACTGCCTTCTTGATGGAACCCACAATCTCCTCTGATACATGGCCGAGGCCGGTGCCCGCAACGACTATGCCCTTGACTCTCTCGGCGATCAAATCGAAGTGATCAGCCTCGAACCCCGGGTAGAAGTGCAGCATGCTCGCGTTCCCATCGATCTTGTCCTTCAACTCGACTGGCCCCTTCGAGCGCTTCGTGTATTCGGTGAGGAAGGTCATCTCTGGACCCTCCACCCTAGCAATTGGATCAATATTGATGCTCTTGAAGGCGTCTCGCCTGGACGAGTGCATCTTCCTCACCTTCGTTCCTCTGTGGGCAAGAGTGTACGAGTCCGCGGATTCGCCATGCATGAGAACCACGACCTCTCCCAGATCGCTCTCTACGCAGAGCCTCGTCGCAGCTAGAAGGTTCATTATGGCATCTGATGACGGGCGATCGGATGAGCGCTGAGATCCGACGCAGACTACTGGACCTGTCAAGTTCCGCAGCATGAACGACAGTGCGGCAGATGTGAATCCCAGAGTATCGGTCCCGTGCGGAACTATCACTCCGACGGCGCCCGAGTTGAGCTCGTCAGCCACCGCCCTGGCCAGTCCTTGCCAATGAGCCACCTTCATATTCTCGCTCAGGATGGAATAGAGCACCTTCGCGCGGACGTTGCAAAGATCGAGTAGCTCAGGCACCGAGAATATCAACTCCTCGGCCGATATGGCTGGATGGACTGCGCCGGTCCGATAGTCTACGTAAGAGGCTATTGTTCCACCCGTGCTGATCACCGCAACCTCCTTCTTTGCAGGATCACGTGGCAGGACCAGCTTCTTGTGGCCCTTGCTCTCGCGCTTGGACACAACCTTGGCCTTCGTGTTTTGATCCACCTTTATGCCGACATTGTAGCCGTTCGGCAGTTTGAGCGTGATTATGGATGCATCACTGAAATCGTGGTGCGGCATGAGGATGCCCGTCTGCACATCCTTTGCCTTTCGGACCTCGATGACATCTCCAAGCTCTGCGTTTGCTAGGTCCAGTAGCTTACCAACGAGGCCAGAGTACTTCATCAACCGGTGGATAGGGTTATTCGTTTTAAATCATTTGCCGGCACGGCGAACCCCCATACTCAGTCGCCACTGGACCACGACAGACAATGTTTTATGATTCGAACCTGATGCACCGGAAGGTCGCATAAGATGAGAGTCCTGGCTGTAGGGGGAGGAGCGCGAGAGCACGCAATCGTCGCGGCGCTCGCGCGCGCGGGAGCCGATGTTTTCGCGTGCCTGAGAAACAAGAACCCCGGGATATGCAAGGCAGCGAAGGGTTACGTCCTCGTCGACGAGAGCGACGTCCCGAAGGTGGTCCAATTCGCGAATGCGAGCGCAGTCGAACTTGCGGTCATCGGCCCGGAGACCCCTCTTGAGGTCGGGCTTGCGGACGGATTGTGGTCTGCCGGCATACCAACTGCGAGCCCGAGCAAATCAGCGGCAAGGATTGAGACTTCGAAGAGCTTCATGAGGGAGCTGCTGGAGAGGCACAAGGTGAAGGGGTCGATCCGCTTCGCCGTCGTAGATACCACGCGCGACCTCGAACTTGCATTGGATGAGCTCGGGATGAACGTCGTCGTCAAACCGACCGGCCTGACCGGAGGCAAGGGAGTGAAGGTGGTCGGGGAGCATCTGACGACGAAGAGGGACGTATTGGCATACGGGAACGAGATCTTGTCCAAGAACATCGGAGGCGGCGCCAAGATAGTCCTCGAGGAGAAGCTGGTGGGCGAGGAGCTCACGATTCAGGCGTTCTGCGACGGGCGGCGGGTCGTTCCGATGCCAGCCGTGCAGGACCACAAACGCGCCTACGAGGGAGACAAGGGTCCGAATACTGGCGGGATGGGATCATATTCTCAGAAGGGTGGCCTTCTTCCTTTCCTCAGAAGAGGCGAGTACGAGGACGCTGTGAAGATAATGGAGAATGTCATCAAAGCTCTAAGAGAGGACGGAGCGGAGTACAAGGGCACGCTTTATGGCCAATTCATGTTGACCAAAGAAGGGCCGAAGGTGATCGAGTTCAACGCGAGGTTCGGAGATCCAGAGGCGATGAACGTACTGTCCATCTTGAACAGTGACTTCACCACTATCTGCGACAAGATGGCGAGTGGAAACATATCAATGAAGGTCGCGGAATTCGATGCGAAATCCTCCGTGTGCAAGTACGTGGTTCCCGAAGGCTATGGGACGAAATCACTTGCAGGTGAGGAGATCAAGGTGGACGAGCAGGCCATCGCGAAGGAGGGCGCGTTACTGTACTACGCGAGCGTCAACGAGAAGGATGGAAGGGTCTACACGACGACCTCGCGCTCGGTGGGCATCGTTGGGATAGCCGATTCCATAGAAGAATCCGAACGAATGGCTGAGAACGCCATCAGACACGTGAGCGGCAGGATCCATGTGAGGCACGACATCGCGAAGAAGGGCATGCTCGACGCGAAAGTGCGCAGAATGGATGACATCAGGAGCGGACGCATTTGAAGCAACTAGAGAAGATCATCTCCAAGATCGAGATGGAACTGGACGAGAAGGATCAGATCAGGGAGGTGGCGCTGAAGTCCTCACGTGCCGTCGCCAGGATGGCTGGAAGCATTCTAAGGGGGTTTCACAGAGGAAAGGATGGAAAGGCCGAGATCAACGAGTTGAAGGATGAGGTTCTCCGGCTCTTGAGTCTCCTAGGAGACCATCCTGAGCTCGAACACGCAGGCTACGTGGAGAACGCGCTGCAGGAGTACGCGGAGGTCGGAATCATAATGTCGATCATCGAGAAGGACGATGTGCCCTCTCCCGAGGAGCTTGGCATAGGCAACGAGCCGTACCTCCTTGGCCTTGGCGACTCAGTAGGAGAGCTGAGGAGGTTCTGCCTCGAAGAGCTCAAGACAGGCAAGGTCGCGAGGGCGAACCACTTCCTCGACAGGATGGAGGACATCTTCACTGCAATCATGCGCTTCGACTATCCGGAGGCGATAGTGCCACTGAGGCACAAACAGGACGTGGCGAGGAGCCTGCTCGAGAAGACCCGAGGAGAGGTGGCAGTCGCCGCGAGCGCGAAGAACCTCCACGAGAAAATCGAAGAAATCCTGAGGAAAGGCTAACCGCCTACGAGAAATGCTTCTTGATGACGGCCTCTATATTCGCTCTCGGGTGGGCGCCCGTGAGCCTCTCGATCTGCTTGCCGTCCTTGAAGAATATCAGAGTCGGGATGCTGTGTATGCTGAGGGACATCGCCGTCTTCGGGCTCTCGTCCGTGTCGAGCTTCGCGAAGGACACCTTGCCTTTGTAGTCCTTCGCAAGCGCCTCGATTGTCGGTGCAAGCATCCGGCAAGGGCCGCACCACGGTGCCCAGCAGTCTACAACCAGCTTCGCAGATGACTTCACGGTCGAATCGAAACTAGCATCGTTTATGAGTAGGATGTCTTCGGACAAATCGATCGCTTCCTTGTGGTGGCCCGAGGTAAACAATCCTCAATATAAAGACGTTTTCCAGACAGCCGACGGAATCCCAAGGCTGCTTCAAGGCTTCTTCTTGCGTGCCTGCGGCTTGGACATGTACATAAGCGCGACCAGAACGGACATGATGATGATGCCGATGGTGAGCACCGCCCCAGCAGGGTTCCCTTGCTTGCCGACATAGATTGTCCTCGAGAACACGTTGTTCCCGTCGCTGAACTCCGCGATGTTGTTCGGGTCGTCGATCGTAACGGTGATTTCGTGCTTGCCCTTCTTTATGTCCAGGAAGGTCCAGTTGTAAGTGATCAGCTCGGATGAATTGGCCGACA
The DNA here is from genome assembly GCA_041494275.1 of Thermoplasmata archaeon. Lineage (GTDB taxonomy): Archaea > Thermoplasmatota > Thermoplasmata > UBA10834 > UBA10834 > COMBO-56-21. The sequence continues at coordinate 30,642 of JBGQAM010000012.1, forward strand.
CGTTGAAGATGCGGGTCTCGAGCAGCTCACTGTCGGCATAGATTCTCGCCGTGACATTCACCGCATCCACTGGTCCTCTGTTGAAGACCGTCGCCCGGATGACGACAGGATCGACGACCTTCATCGAGAACTCCCTTTCGGCAGTGACCGAGGCACTGCCGGATGTATCCTTCGAGGTCGCGTTGATCCTGATCTTGATGGTCTGTGGGGCTGATCCCGGCATGGTAACGTTCAGCACGAACACGCCCGTTTCCGAGGTCCCAGTACTGGGATTCACCGCCGAGCCCGTCGTGTTCGTGCCCACTATCTCAGCCTTATACGAGAAGTTCCCGGCCGAGTCTCCGGCAGGACCACCCTCCACCGTCAGAACG
>JBGQAM010000014.1:0-28683 GCA_041494275.1 Thermoplasmata archaeon
AGGGTCCTCGGTCAAACTCTCAACACCTCGGGAGGGATCGTAGGATGATGCGCCGACGCTCGTTCTGTGACATGCCAGTTGCTGGATTCGCCAGGATGTTGTTATTAGCTTGTGCCTATATATATACTATAGCGACGAGGGTGTCATGGGGAATTGTTGCGCGCGCGTTCTCGACGAGGTGGGCCTGTGAGCATTCAAGTGGACAACAACAGCCAGCACCGTGCGTTCCGCGGAAGCTTAATATAGTAATAACATTCTGGCGCGAACTGGTGGATTGGATTGGCATGGTCTGGCCCGCTCAACAGGATTGACGACTACCGGTACGAGATACCAAGATCGTTCAAGCCTTGCATGTCCACTTCCGCGGTCATCTTCGCCGATGACAAGATGATCCAATCGGTGAAGATGGACAACGCACCTGAACAGGCTGCAAACGTCGCATGTCTTCCCGGAATCGTGGGCAAATCGCTCGCAATGCCAGACATCCATTGGGGTTACGGGTTTCCAATCGGCGGTGTCGCTGCTTTCGACGCGGAGAAGGGCGTGATATCTCCCGGCGGCATCGGCTACGACATCAACTGCGGCGTGAAGCTCGTCCGCACCAATCTGACATTCAAAGAGGTCGAGCGCGAGATGAAGAAGCTCATCGACGCGATGTTCGACAACGTCCCTTCTGGTGTCGGAGAGAAGGGCAAGCTCAGATTGTCAACCGGACAGATGGATGACGTTCTCCAGGATGGGGCGAAATGGGCCGTCTCTCAGGGATACGGCTGGGAAGACGATCTTGCTTCTTGCGAGGAGGGCGGCTGCATGCCAACAGCTGATCCATCGAAGGTGGATGGAAGGGCCAAACAGAGAGGCGCTCCTCAGCTTGGAACTCTGGGCGGAGGCAACCATTTCCTTGAGATCCAGAAAGTTGAGAAGATAATCGATGCGGATGCTGCAAAGGCCTTCGGCATCGATTCGATCGATCAGATCATGGTCAGCATCCACTCGGGGTCCAGAGGCTGCGGGCACCAGATCGCGAGCGACTACATCCGTGTGATGGAGTCGGCAATCAGGAAGTACAATATTAGTGTTCCCGACAGGCAGCTTGCGTGCGCCCCGGTGACGTCCGTTGAAGGGCAGGACTGCTTCAAAGCCATGAGCGCAGGAGCCAACTACGCTTGGGCGAACAGGCAGCTGATCCTCCATTGGGTCAGGGAGTCCTTCGAGAAGGTCCTGGACAGAAGTGCCGAGGACCTTGGAATGAAGTGCGTATACGACGTGTGCCACAACATCTGCAAGCTCGAGGAACACGTAGTGGACGGGAAACGCCGCAAGCTCTACGTCCACAGGAAAGGGGCTACGAGGGCCTTCGACAAGACGAGATCGGAGGTGCCCGAGAAATACCGGAGTGTCGGTCAACCCGTGCTGATACCTGGGGACATGGGAACAGCAAGCTACGTGCTGGTAGGTACATCTCATGCGATGTCAGAGACCTTCGGATCCACATGTCACGGAGCGGGAAGGCTGATGTCGAGGACCTCTGCTGCCCGTCGATTCACAGCGAACGATGTGGTTGGGATGCTACAGAGCAGGGGGATATACATCCGGGCGGCATCCAAGGACGGAATAATCGAGGAGGCGCCCGGAGCCTACAAGGATGTGGACGATGTCGTTAGGATAGCCCACGGGGCTGGGATATCGAAGATGGTTGCGAGGTTGAAGCCTCTTGGTGTGATGAAAGGCTAGAGGTTGATGACCTTCTGGGCGGCCTTTCCGACCCTGTCTCTGAACCGTTCGGGGCACGCGACCATGATCGCCCACTCGTGCGCTCTTCTGATCTGCAATGAAGCTGCTATCGAGCTTATTCTCGGCAATAGCTTCACCTTGCCACCGTCCAGAACGCGGACCTCGGTCATGGCGATGCGAGGCTCCGATATCGATAGTTCGCTCGAAGGCACGTCGACAACGACATAGCCCGGGTCGACCCCTGCCCTCCTGGCGATATCCTCCTCTAGCGACCTTCGTTCGTCTATGGCTCCTAGGGAGTCGATCGCGTCCCATTTCTCCGGCGGAATGTCAGCAGCCCTGACGCCATGGGCTTTCTTGAAAAGCCTGCGGTACTTGATCAGGGTGGCGATCTCTTCATGGTAACCGCCCTTAGCAACGAGATACGCAAGCAGGCTAGAGTCGGTCATGCTATGCATCCTGTCAATCTCTTCGATGCCCAGCTGCTCGACTGCCTTCGCGAGCATCAGCTCTGATATGCGCACGGTCTTGTGGAAGTAGACAGACGAGAACATCAGCGCTCTGGCGACGAGCATCCCCTCGATTGCGCTCAGGCCTCCCCTTTCGACCACGAGATCGCCGTTGAAGATCTGCAACGTCTGGAAAAGCCGGTCGAGGTCGATGACACCATAGGCCACGCCAGTGTAGTGCGCGTCCCTCTTCAGGTAGTCCAGCTGGTCAGAATCAACCGGACCGTTTATGATCTGTGACAAGTACCTCTTGGCATTGAAATGGGTCTGACCCTTCGTCTTCGTCAATGTTTTCTGAGGACCTGACGATGCCGCCTTCCTTCCCAGAAGACCGGCCACCTCGATCGGGTCTATCCCGAACCGCTCCAGCACTTCAGGGATAGAGGAGTACCTGCCCAGGATCCTTTTGTCTGAGGGCGACAACACCGTCTCCTCCCCTCTGATGAGCCGCCGGGACACATCCTCATGGTCTATCCCGAACCGCTCATGGAGAACAAACTCCAGCGTGTGCGAATAGGGAAGGTGTCCGACATCGTGCAGGAGTGCCGCACACTGCACCAATGCCGCCTCGTTCGGGTCAATCTGAAGTGAGGAGCATATCCTGCGGGCAACGGCGAACGTTCCCAAGGAGTGTTCGAACCTTGTATGGTTTGCCCCTGGATAGACCAGATACGCAAGGCCGAGCTGGTGTATGCTATGTAGCCGCTGAAGTTCCGGGACCTCGAGCAAGGACAGGGAAACACCGTCGAATCGGATGCTCCCGTGGACGGAATCGTGAACTATCTTGTGGTCTGCCAACGATTATGGGACCGCTTTTCGCCTTATAAGCATATTGAGCACAGGTAGGCCAGTATTGGAGTCCGACAGAGGACCAGTCTCCCGAAATGGTCATTATTGCTTCTGATAACGATGCACAAATCCTTTTTAATAGCACACGGTAATCTCTAGGCAATCATAGCGCTAGGAGGACCTCCAATGGAGTCCGGGCAGAACGATTCATCCGACAGGATACAGACCTTCATCGACGGCTTCGACAACAAGATAGGTGGAGGGATCAAGAAGGGACATGTAGTGCTCATAGCTGGAACGCCCGGCACGATGAAGTCTTCGATCGCCCTCAACATACTATACAACAACGTCAAGAAGCGAGGCGTCAACGTCCTCTATGTCAGCATCGAGGAGAGCAAGGAGAGCCTTCTGACAGCGCTGGGCATGCTCGGTTTTGGTGCAATAGACGAGAGCAAGTTCTTCATAGTTGACATAGGCCGGCTGAGGCTCGAACACACAGATGCGGACGTCGGCCGTGACTGGTTCAAGATCCTCAAAGAGTATCTCAGGAAGAAAGTCGAGAACGAGGGTGTCGAGATCGTCGTCATCGATTCCCTCACCGCGATTTACGCGCTGGCAAGCATAACGAATCCCAGGCAAGAACTGTTCCATTTCTTTGGCTTCTTGAAAAGGCTGGGCGTGACAACATTCCTGATCTCGGAGACGCAGGTCAATGGTGGAGCTTTCGGACCCTACCACGAGGATTTCCTCGCGGACGGCACAATCCTGATGAAGTTTGTTGACGTGGGCGAGACCGATGTCCAGCTCAGGATACGAGCTGTGAAGATGAGGCACTCGAAGATACACCATGGATACCTGACTCTGATATTCAGGGACGGTCAGTTCATGGCCACTACGCCGATTGCAGAGTAGACTGGACGACTATGGTCTGTCTCTCGAGAGCATCCGCTAGCAGTCTAGGTCTCAAAGCCGAATCGAAGCTCAGAACCCGCCCTTGATCTTGTTCCGATCTATCTTCACGCCGCGCGGAGTGAGCATCAAGAGGTTCTTGCCGACGCCTGCCACATCGCCGTCGATATCTCTGGCCACATTCTTGAGCTCGGCTGTGATCCGCTTCATGGTCAGATCGTCGTTCGCGATGGATGTGTAGTCGACGACAACGATGTTGTCGTTATAGATCTCGCTCGTTAGTGCCGACAAGTCCTCGTACCTGAACAGTTCTCCAACCTTGACGACGGTCTTGGCGCCGTCAAGTCCACCCAGACCCTCATCTTCGAACACCATTTCGGTGAGGTCTATGTATTGCTCCGCTCCCATTGTCTCTCTGGGCGCGCCCTCTTCAGCAGCGGGAAAAGGCTTCTTCTTCAGAATTGTCACTGTGCATCCCTCATCCACAGTAATAATCGTGTTCGGATATAAAATCTACTAATCAAGCTCCTCAGAGTCACTTTCCGGCTCTTTTGGCTCATCGACAAGCCACAGCTTGTCGCCGACATGGTGGATCGACTCGACCACCTTGCCCTTCTCCTTTCGGGCCAACGCTTCGGAGTGGACGACTGACCTGCCGATGGCCAGCGGCTGTAGATTCTTGACATCCCTGACCCATACAAGATCGCCCTCCGCGATGCTGGGGTCCGAAGCCACGACCCCCGGTCCCATCACATCAGCGCCGTTGTAGACGAATTTGACCGCTCCCATATCCACCGTCACGAATCTCTTGGTGGCCCGGTAGCGGAGCAAACCTCTGATTGTAAGGAACGGTCTCCCGCTTGGCAGGAACGCTAGTATCTTGCCATCCACGAAGACCACATTGAACTCCGGACCTTCAGCCATGTCGACGACGTCCTCTTCGGTGAAGCTCTCGGTCCCGAGCGCGTCGTCGATCTGCTTGGCCAAGGAGGTGATCTCCTTCTGTCTCAATCGATGCCGCTTTCTCAGGCGAAGGTCGCTCACGTCAGCCCACCAGATAGCCACTCATCGGATTTGACGCCTGATGAGAAGAGCCTGGCCCTGGCCTCCGCCATCTCCTTCGCGGACTTATCGTCTTCTCCGATGGATTTCAGTGCCTCCGCCTTGATCCTGTGCGGCAACCAGTCCCTGCCGTCTATTCCGATAGAGAGATCCGCTGATGCGATGGCGGCTCTTGGCTCGTTCCTCTTCAGCTGGACCCTTGCTAGAGCCGTCGCGGAAGCTGAATCCGAGGGCACTTGGGCCAGAAGATGTTTGTATATCCTCTCCGCCGCGTGTAGGTCCCCTTTGGCCTCATGGAACTCAGCCTCGAGCCGAGTGAATGGATGTCTGGGCTCTGCCTGTCGAGCTGAGGAGATGATCCCCAGCGCATCGTCCAACTTACCCTGAAGGGCCAACGCCCTCGCTCGCAGAAGTGGCAGACCCTGGATTCCCTGCGCGTCAGCGGAGCTCATGCGCTCCAGGACCGACCACGCGGTCTGTATATCGCCCGCATCCAACAGGAAACCTGCATAGCTCGTCCAGACATCGGGATCATTGGATTCGACTGCGATATCCTTGATTGCCTTGGGGAGTTCCCACAGGTTGAGGAAGCGCCTGAATTCGAGCAACTTCGGTATGCTGACCGCGGTCATCTTGCCTGACAAGGCAGCGCTTTCGAGGTTTGCAAGCGCTTCATCGTATCTACCCAGTCGCGCCAGCAACTCCCCCCGTCTAACCAGGGCTGTGACACCAACCACACTGTCTGCACGCGAGTTCTCAAGGCAGCTCAATGCCATCTCGAAGGACGCCTGCGACGCCTCCGTGTCTCCGGTCCTGAGCAACAGCTCCCCTCTGTCCGCCCAGCCCAGGTCGAACTCGGGATTGATCGTCAGAGCTTCCTCTATCGCGATGAGCGCCTCATCCCATCTGCCGAGCTTCTCGGCAATCGAGGATCTCGCTTTCCATGCTTCGTCGTAGTACGGGTTCAGGTCGAGAGACTCGAGCACCAGATCGTAGCCGGCCTCGAGATCACCGATCATGGATTTGCATACCCCCTTGGCATAGAGCGCATAGTCGAAATCGGGACTTATCTCAAGTGAGCGGTCGTGATATGGAACGGCCTCTCTGTAGAGCTTCATCTTCTCCAAGGCATTGCCTATGTTGTTCCAAGCGATCTCGTAGTCCGGATCGACTTTTATGGCTTCGACGAACTTGGGGAGCGATTCGGCATATCTCCCAAGGTTGTAGAGGGCGTTGCCGAGGTTGTTCCATAGAACCCTGTCCTGCGGGTCTATTGCCAGAGCCTTGCCATAGCAGTCCACCGCTTGTTCTAGAAGGTCCGCGCCGTGATACGCATATCCCTTGTTGTACCACGCATGTTTGTAGTTGGGGTCGATGGCCAATGCCTTGTCGAAGCACCCGAGTGCCTTCTCCAAGAAGCCTGCCACGAAGCATGTGTACCCGAGGTTGTTCCAGAGCTCTTTGTCGTTCGGGGCGAGTTCAAGCGCTCTCTCGAAGGTGGTTATGGCCTTGCCGTAGACCCCGAACTCGTGTTCCGCATTGCCTAGGTGCGCATACCCTTCGACGCTGTCATTGCGCCTTGAAATGAACTCGTTGCACCTGGATATCGCATCGGCCAAGTATTCAGCGTCAACGTAGAGGTCGGCCTGGAGAAGGAGAATAGAAGGGTCCTCGGCGGCCAGCTTGTCGAGCTTCCCGATAGCCCATTTCGCCCGCTTCTTCTTGTTCGCTTTCGTGAGCGCTGCCGCAAGCCCAGACCAGTTCTCTTTTCTCTCCGGTTTCAACGAAGCAGCTCTCGAGTACGAGCGGGCGGCTTCACCGAACACGTCCTGGACGAACAGTGAGTTTCCCAGGTTGTGCCATGCCAGCTCATACTTCGGGTTGATCTTCGTGGCTTTGAGATAGCATTCGGTAGCCTCGATGTTCCTCCCGATGGCGTCCAAGGCCGCCCCTTTGTTATTGTACACGACCTCGCTATCGGCGCCTTCCGCAATCGCGGAATCGAAGAGCTCGAGGGCGAGTTCGAATTGGCCAGCGTCATATGTCTGGCTCGCCCGCTCGAAAAGCTCAGTGACTTTGCTCTTCTGGCCTGGAGAGGTGGGTTCGGTCGCCTGGTTCACGTCGTGTTCCCATGTTCGAATATGTAGATAGTCTTTTTCCACCCTGGAATCGAGTGTCAATAGTCCTTAGAACAAGCACCACGGTGTGTGTCAAGGAATGGGCGATGGTCCCATTCTTGATCACCAACTTCAACTGGAATTGATGACCTTGAATTCGGTTGTTTTCTTGGTTCATTGTTCTTGACTTTCATTTCGCCCTATTCTGAGACCTTGCTTCGTTCTCCTTGATCCGCGCCTCGACGAGCTTCTTCACGAGCGCGGCCGGAAGCGGCTTGTCTACTTGAAAGCGGATGGTTCCCTTGGCGGTCTCATAGGGTTTGAGCTCGTCCTTGTGCGTTGCTATGACAGAGTGACCCATGGGGAAGAAACTACAGTGACTCTTGAACGCGGCGAAGCCCACGAGCGGCCCGTGGTAGTAGAAGGCCGGCATTCCCCAGCTGATGCGTTCTGTGGCATTGGGTGCGGCGGCTTTGATCGTCCTGCGAAGCTTCTCAAGAGTTGCCCGCGCCTCTTCTGGGACTGATGCAAGGTAGTCATCTATGTCTTTTGCTGGAGCAGTCTTTGTTTCCTTCTTCATGATGATTCCTTTTCACATGATGGGATTCTTGGGTACGTCGCTTTTGCATTGAGTGTACATGATTTATAATTGCCCCCTCACATATAAGGCAGGAATCGATCTTGTTCCACATTGAAAGCCTATCATGCCTTCTGCGCTTGGAAGATAATTCTTGAATCGTGCAGTATTTGGCCTCCCCACGCACGATCGGCCTTCTAGGGACTTGTCTGTCAAATGTGTTGTTCGTGCAACAATCGAAAGGAAAATGGTAGCTTGAGAAAGGTTTGTGAGGAAAGGGGAAGGCCAGCATCCGACCAGGAACTAGCTATGTAGGATTTCCTGCATCAATGGACTTCTCAACGCCGATGGCCAAAGCTTATATCAACACTGAGAGATAATTCCGCGACGAGGTTCAAGTGGCTCCATGCTCGTTCTTTTCAAGCCGTCCCCGAAGTCGATCGTGAAGGCCTTCATGGCGAGTAGGGTACACAAGGGAAAACCCATCGAGGAGGAGGAGAACAAGAAGTTCTTCTTCGAGGAATCGATGGACGTTGAGTCGCTGGACTACGATTCCCTCTACTCGCAGTATAAAGAGGAGTTTGGTGGGCTTGACTTTCTTGAGGACGACAGACTGTGGGAGATACTTGAAGACGAGATCTTCTGGGCTACCCGGTTCAGCTCATTGGACAGATACCAGCTGATCTTCACAGTGCTCGCACAGATCGAGAGGAAAGGCACGAAGTCCTACCTCGCGCAGCAGTCGCCAGAGGCGAAGGAGATGAAAGACAGGGTGAGGCGTGTGACTGGCGAGTTCAGGAGAGCGAAACAATACATCACCTTCGCGGAAGACGTCCGTAACAAGGTCGCGATCGGCAGAGGGAGTTTCGAGCACAGGATTGTGGATCTTGTTCTCAGACACTTTGCCAAGAAGCATCCTGGCTACTCCGTGGTCGTCCTCGACGAAGAGCACGCACATATATGCTACAAGGACGAAATCCTGATCGACTCCCGGAAGAAGTTCCCAGAGAGACCGGGCAGACGCGATGCGTCCCGATACTGGACGCTGTTCTCCGACCTCAGACACCTCGAATCTAAGAAAGACAGGGAGTACTACGGCAGTGAGTTCCCGAAGAACTACTGGAAGTGGGTTTCGGACGGGGTGCAGGTATATGGTACTATCCCAAAGACGACTCTAGATGATTTCGCGGGCTAGGGTAGGCTTGAAATACCAGTGAGAACAGACTATCAAGAGGAGACGATTGGAAACCTGGGTGAATCGCCCCAAAGCTAGATAACCTATCATCTCCATAAATCAAATAGTCTGGGGCATCACTCAGAGGATACAAGATTGACCGAGAAGACACCTCCCGCCGATAGAGACGATAAATTCGCGTTCTACATGGACCTCCTAGGCCATGACATATTGAATAACAACCAGGCTGTCCTAGGGTATCTGGAGCTGGTACTGGCAGCCCCTGGCACGGACAGGACCACGAAGAAGTTCGCGGAGAAGGCGGTTTCGCACGTGCGGACGTCTACTATCTTGATCGAGAACATCAAGAGGCTTCTCGCCACCCGAACCGCCGACCCCGATTCATTCAAGCCTCTAGCCCTCCAGTCGTCTTTTAGTCTCTCCGAGCGCGACCTGATCAAGTTCTTCCCGGACAAGAGACTCAAGGTTCGAGTCGCGCCCAGCGTAGAACGAGCTTTCGTAGTCGGCAACAGCGCCGCCCAGGACTTGATAATGAATTCGATGGTGAACATGGTCAGGCTCGACCCGAACGATGAGGTCAATCTCTCGATAGATCTAAAAGAAGTCCAGCTCAAAGGGAAGACCTGCTGGAGGATCTCCCTGACGGACCCGAACGCCGAGCTGCCAACCGCACTGAAAGGAAGAGATGTGGAGTCCGTATATCTTCAAGACAGCTCCACCGCTGTCAGACTGTCAGGTGTGCTCTTCGCAAAGATGATCGCGCAGAGGCTGGGTGGCGATTTCGAGGCACAGGAACTCCAGTCAAAAGGTCAGAAGAACGGCGCATCTTTCGTAATCACGTTAAGGAAGGCGAGTGAACCATGACCAGCGTGCTGATCGTTGACGACGAACTCTTCATCGTCGAGCTGTACAGGGACATCCTGCAGCTGCGAGGGTACAGAGTGACCGGGACAGCATTCGACGGGGAGGAGGCGCTGAAGAAGTACAGCACTTCGACCGACAAACCCGACGTGATCATCATGGACCACAGGATGCCGGTCATGAATGGAGTCGACGCGACCAAGGAGATCATGAAGCTCAACCCGAGTCAGAAGGTCATATTCGTCAGCGCGGACGTCCTGGTCGAGAAGGAAGCGAGAGACGCGGGAGCCATGGAGTTCCTGCCGAAGCCGTTCAGGATGGATGACCTCATCGAAAAGATGGAACGGATCGTCTCCGTCCGATGACCCGCCAAAGACCACTTCTCGCCATACTGGCAATAATATGCGAGCACACGAATACAAACCGATAAGTTAAAAAGCCAAACGGGCATATTGGACCAAGGTAGTGCTGCAAGATGTTGGATGGCTTCACCAAGACTAGATCCATGAGTTTTCCCAGACAGGTCCTCGCTGGCCACGGCTGCATAGGCCAGGTGGGCGCGATGTGCGTAGAATTCGAGCTCAAAGGCACTGCTCTGATAGTCACAGGACCCACAACGGGCGCGCTGGCCGCCAAGACGGTCAGAGACTCCCTTGAGGAGAAGAAGTATGACGTTCATCAGATAGAGGTTGGCGTAGCCGACCAGCAGAATCTTGTCAAGGTCGAGGAGGTCGCCAAGGACTTGCGCGCGTCGTTCTTGTTGGGAGTCGGGGGCGGCAGCAAGATCGACCTCGCAAAGCTGGCCTCGGTCAATCTCAAGGTACCTTTCATGAGCATCCCCACATCGGCATCGCATGACGGCATTGCGAGTCCGCGCGCGTCCATCAAGGACGGGGGCAACTCCCTGTCTCTCAACGCGACCGTACCCTTGGGTGTCATCGCGGATACCGCCCTCATCGTCAAGGCGCCCTACAGGCTCCTCGCATCTGGATGCGCCGACGTGATCTCCAACTCCACAGCGATCCTCGACTGGCAGCTTGCAGAGAGACTCCGATCAGACGATTTCAGTTCGAGCGCTGCGAACCTCGCCAAGTACGCGGCGGAATCCATAATCGAGAACGCTTCGGCGATCAAGCCGAACCTCGAGGAGAGCGTATGGGTCGCGATAAGACCGATAATCATCTCCGGCATATCCATGGCCGTCGCAGGCTCTTCGAGACCCACAAGCGGCTCTGAACATATGTTCTCTCATCTTCTCGATAAAATCGCGCCTGGCAAGGCTCTTCACGGAGAGCAGTGCGGCGTCGGGTCAATCATGATGATGTACCTGCACGGAGGGGATTGGCAGCGGATACGCGAAGCCCTCCTGATGATAGGTGCGCCTACTAGCGCCAAGGATCTAGGTGTGTCGAAGGAACAGCTGATAGAGGTTCTCGTGCACGCTCACGAGATCAGAAAGGATCGGTACACCGTGCTTGGAGACAGGGGGTTGAACCCGGACGCCGCTGAACGCCTGGCGAGGATTACTAGAGTGATCTGAGAAAGGGGTGTTCAGCATGGTATTGGTGACTGTCGTAGGCGAACAGCAGTGCAAGATAGGATTCGAGTTCGTTTTTGGCGGCCCTCTAGCAGAGTGCAGGGAATGCAAGGTGAAGAACGTCTGTTTCCACCTGGAGCAGAACAGGTGGTACAGAGTGACTGAGATAAGGGATGTTCATCACGAATGCAAGATACACGAGGGAGGGGTCAGGGTTGTCGAGGTCGAGAAGCTCCCGACGCGTGCCGCTATACCGACAAAGGCGGCTGTCGAGGGTTCGATGATCACCTACGAGGAGATGGATTGCGACCGAATGGGATGTCCTAACTACAGGATCTGCAGACCTTGGGGAGCTGGAGAGGGGATGCGATTCAGGATAGAATCGGTCGAGAAGGAAATCGACTGCCCGAAGGGCGCGAGCCTGAGGGTGGCTCTGCTTGGATGACGCTTCGCTCTAGATTGCGAAGCTGTGCCTATCCTCCGCTTACGGGGGGCAGGAAAGAGACCTCGTCTCCGTCCCTGAGGATCTTGCCCGGAGGACCATACTCCTTGTTCACAGAGAGGATTATGTGATCACGAAACCGTCCCATCGGCGGGAATCTGCGCACATAGTCGTCGAGAAGCATCTGCACCGTCGTGCCGTCTTTGACTTCCAAGTTCTCCTCTTTCACGCCGACAATGTCCCTGAAGGCTGCGAACAGTGTCACTTTTACCCTCACGCGTAGACCCCTTTGTCTGATTGGCAGTAGATGTCGTACCGATATTCAAATCATTTGCATGATGGATCTGAGATTGGGGAGGAAGGCTGTCTCAAGGCTGGAAAGGACCAACACACAAGCAACATCACACCATGGAAAGCCTCTTGGATGTCCTTTCTACAATCTGGACACGCCATCGGATAACAAATCTGATAACATATGTGATTCCTGTTTCCTGTGGAACCTGGGTTTCCACTGCGAATCTGTTATCAGGTCTTGTGCGAAAACCTACTTATCCGACATACATCGTTCGCGGCTTGCACGCAGTAGCAAAGCTTTTCACCCTGCAGATGCCAAGTGGGGATGGAGGGGCACAGAATGGTGTTCTACGGGCAGGCTCTGTGGCAATGCTATCGATGTTGCAGTGTGCATTGGGCTTCGGAGTGGTTTGATTAGAGTCTTGGGAATCATAGAGGGGGAGTAATGTCGTCTGCATCGGGTCAAGCAAGAGGAGGAGCTGTCGCTACCAACCACAATCGTGGGACACTGCAGGGATGGGCGCTCGAGCCTCAGATAACCGCGAATGCCAAAGTGGTGCTTGAACGCAGGTATCTCAGGAAGAACGACCAGGGGAAGCCAGTCGAGACTCCCAGGGAGTTGTTAGAGCGTGTTGCTAGGGGAATAGCCCTTGCTGAGAAGGGCTACGGGAAGAGCGACGCCGATGTGGACAAGATTGCAGAGAAATTCTACGAGATGATGGCTCGACTTGAGTTTATGCCGAACAGCCCTACACTCATGAATGCAGGAAGGGAGCTCGGCCAACTATCCGCCTGCTTCGTACTTCCGATCGGCGATTCGATGGAGGAGATCTTCGACGCCATCAAGTACACCGCTCTGATACACAAATGCCTCGTTCCGGATACGCTCGTCATGACCGACTCTGGCTGCAGGAAGCTCGGCACGATCGAGTCAGGCATGTGGATTGAAACCCACGAAGGGATGGACATAGTCCGTTCGAAGCACGAGAACGGGGTACAAGAGGTCTTCACAGTCGAGACTTCTGAGGGGCACAAGATCACGGGCACCGCCCTACACAGAATCATGACTCAGTCGCCGGAGGGCGAGCTCGTCTGGCAGAAGATTGGACAGCTGACTCCGGGTACGAGGCTGGTCATGAAGCTCGGAGGATGGCTTGGCGGCATTGAGAATACCGTCCCGCACGACCTGTCTGAGTTCGCAGAATCTGGAGTCGACATGAGGCTGTTGGGCGCGGATGAGAAGGCTCTCTGCGCGTTTCTGAGGAGGGCATTCGGCGAGCGGGGTTGGATATCTCCGGCTGGCGTCGTGAACGTCGAGCTCGATTCGGAGAGACTCGCATCCGAAATGCAGACAATCCTGTTCTATCTCGGCATCCCGACGACAAGGGAGGATTCCAAGTTGACGGTCTGTACCCGCTCAGGTTTCATGACCTTCAAGGAGAAAGTGGGATTCGACTCTCTAGTCCTGGCGAAGCGTCTCGGGGAGGTGGACTCGGAGGCAATGGCGGCGGAGCTCAGGGCCGCGGGATCCATGCACCAAGAGCCTGACGACCAGGGACACTACATTGTGACGGTAAGAACCGTTCTGCCCGCCGGGAAGCAGAAGGTCGTCGACCTCACGATACCGCAGAGGCACGCATACTTGGCGAATGGATTCGTGTCTCACAACAGCGGAGGAGGGACGGGATTCAGCTTCTCGAGGTTGAGACCTGCGAGCGACTCAGTGAAGAGCACAGCTGGAGTTTCGAGCGGGCCCATCTCGTTCATGGAAGTGTTCAACGCGGCGACGGAGACCATCAAGCAAGGAGGGACTCGCCGGGGCGCAAACATGGGCATACTGCGTGTTGACCACCCCGACATCCTTGAATTCATAGCGTGCAAACGAGACAGCACGAGACTGACCAATTTCAACATCTCAGTTGCCCTGACGGACAAGTTCATGGAAGCCCTCAAGGCGAGCGGGGAGTACGACCTGGTGAACCCGAGGACGAAACAGCCGATCAAGAAGCTGCAGGCCAGGAAGGTGTTCGACATGATTGTCAACATGGCCTGGAGGAACGGCGAGCCAGGCACGATCTTCCTTGACCGGATTAACAGAGATAACCCTACCCCCAAGGTCGGGGAGATCGAGAGCACGAATCCGTGTGGCGAGCAACCACTGCTGCCCTACGAATCGTGCAATCTGGGATCGATCAACCTGGCAAAGATGCTGACGCACAAGGACGGTCGACAGGTATTCGACTGGGCGAGGCTGGGCGAGACGGTCCACATGTCGGTCAGATTCCTCGACAACGTCATAGATGTCAACAAGTACCCTCTCAAGCAGATCGAGGAGATGACGAAGGCCAACCGGAAGATCGGCCTCGGAATCATGGGCTTCGCGGACATGCTCCTGAGGCTCGGCATACCCTATGACAGCGATGAGGCGATCGGGCTCGGCCGCGACATCATGAAGTTCATCAACGAAGAGGGACACAAGGCCTCGGTGACACTGGCAGAAGAGCGCGGGAGCTTCCCCAACTTCGAGGACAGCACTCTCGCGGGCAAGAACAAGCACATCAGAAACGCGACGGTGACGACCATAGCCCCGACAGGGACGATAAGCATCATATCCGGCGTCTCAAGCGGCATAGAGCCGATATTCGCGGTCGCGTACGTCCGCAACGTGATGGACAAGGACATCCTGCCCGAGGTGAACCCGATCTTCGAAGAAGCAGCAAAGGACCGGGGATTCTACACGGATGACTTGATGAAGGAGATAGCCACGAAAGGCTCCTTGAAGGACCTGAAGATGGTCCCGGAGGACGTGCGGAGGCTCTTCGTCACGGCGCTGGACATATCGCCTCAATGGCACATAAGAATGCAGGCGGCGTTCCAGGAACACACCGACAACGCGGTCTCGAAGACCGTGAACTTCCCCAAGGAGGCTACCCCGAAGGATGTGGAGGACGTCTATCTGATGGCCTACGAGTTGGGATGCAAGGGCGTCACTGTCTACAGATACGGCAGCCGCGAGGACCAGGTCCTCAGCGTGGGCGGGGAGGCAAAATCAGAGGAGGAGGTCAGAGCCGAGGAGGAGGCTTCGAGACTTCCGAGAGCGAGGCCATATGTCACGCGCGGTTCGACCCAGAGGCTTGAGACCGGTTGCGGTCACCTGTATGTCACGATAAACGAGGATGAGAGAGGGCTGTGCGAAGTGTTCACCCAGATGGGCAAGTCCGGTGGATGCACGGCCTCGCAGGCCGAAGCCGTGGGAAGGCTGATATCGCTCGCGCTCAGGTCTGGGATCGAGCCCGAGGCGATAGTGAAGCAGCTCAAGGGGATCCGCTGCCCCACACCGCTGTGGCAGCCAGGAGGGATGGTGCTCTCGTGCAGCGACGCCGTCGCGAAGGCGCTCGAACGGTTCTCGAAGGACAGGTCTCTGGCGACCGAGAAGATCGAGGGAGAGGCTCCGGCATCTTTGGCGGGCGCTCCGGCAAAACAGAATTACGTGGACAAGGGGGATGTATGTCCCGAGTGTCCAGAATGCGGAAGCATGGTGGAGTATGTCGAGGGATGCGTAGTATGCAGAACCTGCGGCTTCTCCAAATGCTGGTGATGGGAAGAAAGAGGGATCTAGGAAGCCTTCGGCCTCCAGGGGTGCGAGGCCGGGGCGTGTTTTCATTCTCCAATGAGCGAAAACTACTTTGAGCGCCGAACGCAGTCCGGGTGCAACTCAAAGGAGAACATGTCATGAAAGTGCTGGCTATCAACGGGAGCCCGAGGAAGAAAGGGAACACGCAGCTGATGCTCGATGCCGCCAAGGAGGAGCTCGAGAAAGGCGGCATCCGGGTCGAAGACGTTTCCTTGGCGGACTGCGACATCCGGCCGTGCGACGGGTGCGACAAGTGCACCAAGAAGCTTTGGGAGTGCCCCATCAAGGACGATGCCCTCGCGCTCCTGAAGAGGATGGCTTCCTCCGACGGATTGCTGATAGGGTCCCCGGTGTACTGGGGAGGAGTCACTGCACAGCTCAAGGCGTTAATCGATAGGTCCACGATTTCCTATCAAGCACATGCGATGAAGGGAAAGGTGGGCGGGGCGGTCTGCGTCGGCGGCGGAGCGCATGGCGGGCAGGAGCTGACGGTGATGCAGATAGCCACATACTTCTTTATGAGCGAGATGATCGTCGCTGGCTCGGAAGGAGGGCTCCCCGGAGCGATGGCCCTGGGCAACGCCAAGGGAGAGGTGCTCGAAGACGCCGAGGGACTCAAGAGCGCACGATACGTAGGGAAGAGGATGGTCGAGCTGATCAAGATGGGCCGTTGATATCGATGACTTGTTTCGTCGCTCACTTGAAGAAGAAGGGCTATTTCGAACCCCTCGGAATCCTCGTGACGAAGGAGAACGCGAAGGATATCGAGGAGGAGATCGCAAAGACGGTCGGACTGCAGGGGGAGAACTGTCCAGCGATTTGGAGGGAGACCAAGATCTGGATAGCCGACCACGAGAAGAAGGCGGTTCTCGACAGGAACCTCCAGAAGAGATTCGCATCGAAACCAGGAGCGTAGCCTACACGCAGTGGAATGTGATGTCATACACGAGGGCAATCCGGGTTCGTGTGCGGTCGAATGTCCTGCCAGACGAGCCCGGAAACCGACGCGGGGATGGCGATTGAGCATACCGCTGTCCGGCAGCTCAGGAGCAGGACTTTCGGCCCACCGATGATAAAGAGCATATACATACCGTTGCCGATAACCCGAACAGCAGAAGGCAGGACGAGGGAGAGGAAGCCGATGGGGTCCAAGCAGTTGATCAGCGAGCTCAAGCCGGGCGACAGGGTGGATAGCTACTTCTCAGTGAACTACAAGAAGCCAGTGACAGACTACAAATACGGCGCGATGTTCGAGTTCAGGGTCGCGGACAAGTCGGGCCAGATCACGGTCAAGTACTGGGGCGGCCAGGACAAGCAGGCCGTGCAGCGCGTGTTCGAAACGTTCGACAGGGAGCACGTAGTCAGGGTAAAGGGCGAGGTGGCAGAGTACAAGCAAGCCCTCGAGATATCTGTCAGCGAGAAGAATGGCGGTTCCGTCTCGATGGCGCCTGAGGGCGAGTACGACCTCTCGGAGCTCATCAAGGCCTACGAGAACATAGACGAGATGATGGGTGAGCTTCTGGCGTTCCTAGACGATGTCAAGGACGAGCACCTGAAGAAGCTCCTAGACAGCTTCTTTGAGGACAAGAATTTCATGGAGGCGTTCGCAGCCGCACCGGCTTCGATAACGCTTCATTCTGCTGCAGTAGGAGGTCTTCTCTACCACACGATCCATGTGGTCAAGCTGTGCGTCCGAGTGACTGAGCTCCACCCGGAACTCGACAGAGACCTTGTGATTGCAGGCGCACTCCTGCACGACATAGGCAAGGTCCAGAGCTTCAAGGTCACGAGCAACATCCAGGCGACCGAACAGGGCAATCTCGTCGGCCACATCATACTTGGAGACCAAGAGCTGCTGGCGCACATTGCCAAGATACCAGAGTTCCCAGAACTGACCGCGTCGAAGCTGAGGCACATACTCCTGGCGCACCACGGCAAGAAGGAGTGGGGTTCGCCCGTCGAGCCGATGTTTCCAGAGGCGCTCGCCGTGCACGAGGCGGACGACCTTGACGCGAAGCTCGACAATATGATATCCAAGCGGGAGAACGCGGTCACAGAGGACGACTGGATATGGGACCAGAGGCACGGCCGGCTGATCTATCTCAAGTGATCTCTTCGCCAGCCTTGGATAGCGGAATGCCGGAAAAAGGTTAATCTGCGCATAATTACTCATGCAACTCAGAAAGGATACAATCAATCCTCTCGAATGGTGCACCCATGATTCCAGGTTCCGTTGGCACTGGTCGCGAGCTCCTCATGGATTCAGATGCTGCAGACCACAAACCGATTGGGGCTGGTCCTCTGACTGGCCGCTTCTCGAACAGGCATGTCCTGCTCGTCGCGAGCGCCTCGTTTTTCGTGCTGTCGGCCGTTCTTTTCGCTTCGAGCTACATCATGAGCGGAGACGAGGCATCGCAGATAGCGAATCCAGGTCCAGATCGTACTGCTCAGGCGTTCTTGGTGTTCGGCTGGATCTCCGGCATCGCGGGCTTCCTATTCTTGGTCCTCTCAGTGTACATCTGGCGTGAGGAAAAGAACGCTCTGGAAACGGCCATGTTCAAGGATGAACCGAGAGACTATGACTTCAATCCCGTCGGCCCTCAGCAGCCCGAAGTCATCAAGGTGAGGTGCAGGTACTGCGGGACATTGAACGGAGTGCAGGAGAAGAACTGTACTGCGTGCGGTGCGACTCTCTGAGGTCGATTCGCATCTAGTCTGCCCATCTTCTAGTACACAATTATACATCACTGTACGAAAAGGCTATATAGTGTACAGCATTTCCTGGTGTCCAGAGGGATTGATTTGAAACCCGTCAAGACGGAATTAACGCCCGAAGAGATGCCAAGGAAATGGTACAACATACTGCCCGACCTACCGGAGCCACTAGCTCCCCCATTGAACCCGGCGACGAAGAAGCCCATTTCGCCGACAGACCTTGAGGCGCTCTTCCCCAAAGCGCTGATTGCGCAGGAGATGTCCGCTGACCATTACATCGACATCCCGGAAGAGGTTCTCCAAGGGTACATGATGGTCAACAGGCCGAGCCCGCTTCAGAGAGCGATCGGCCTTGAGAAGGCGCTCAATACCCCTGCGAAGATCTACTTCAAGAGAGAAGATCTCAGCCCTGCCGGTAGCCACAAGACTAACACTTCCCTAGCCCAGGCGTACTACAACATGAAGCAGGGCGTCGAGAACCTGACCACGGAGACAGGTGCAGGTCAGTGGGGGACCGCACTCGCTCTTGCATGCAACCACTTCGGTCTGAACTGCAAGGTGTTCATGGTCCGCGCATCGTACGACCAAAAGCCGTACAGACGTGAGATGATGAGGGTCTATGGAGCCGAGGTCAACCCATCTCCAAGCAACCTGACCGAGTTCGGAAAGAAGATGCTCGCCAAGGATCCGAAACATCCAGGCTCCCTCGGGATTGCGATAAGCGAGGCGATGGAGACGGCGCTCAAGGACGGGAACACGAAGTACAGCCTCGGCAGCGTCCTGAACCACGTGATGCTCCATCAGACGATCATCGGCGAGGAGACGCTCCTGCAGTTCAAGAAGCTGGATGAGGAGCCGGACTACATGGTAGGCTGCGTCGGCGGAGGTTCGAACTTCGCCGGATTCACGTTCCCAGCGATCGGCCAGAAGCTGAAGAAGAAGATGAACACTGAGTTCATCGCGGTCGAACCCACTGTAGTCCCGAGCTTGACAAGCGGGAAGTATGAATACGACTTCGGAGACACCGCAGGCATGACTCCTCTACTCCTGATGTACACGCTGGGCCACGACTTCGTGCCGTCGCCCATACACGCAGGAGGCCTGAGATACCATGGGGCAGCGCCCACAGTGAGCCTGCTTGTGAATAAGAAGGTCGTCAGGCCTGTGTCATACCAGCAGAAGGAGGTCTTCGGCGCCGCCATGATGTTCGCGAGGGCCGAGGGCATAATCCCCGCGCCCGAGACAGCCCACGCGATCAAGGCCGTGGTAGACCTGGCGCTCGAGGCCAAGAAGAATAACGAGAAGAAGATCATAGCAATGAATTTCTCGGGACATGGCCTGTTGGACTTGGGAGGATACCAGCAATACCTTGATGGAAAGATGACCTGAGGCTCAGGCGAAATAGCCGTCCTGAGTCTCCCTCAGGCTCCTGTACGCAGTCCTGTACTCCGGACGCTCCATGAGAACCTTCACGCTTCTCTCGAGCTCGATATCGAGGTTGTCCTGTCTTGACGCGTAGTACTCCCGCCTGAGGAGATCGGAGATGTCGGACGAGTACTGCTGCATGCCGAACATGATGACCGAATACGCGGATGGAGTCCTCGACATCACGTTCAATGGAGTGGGGGAGCCTCCTTTGATGACGTCGAGCAGATCTGGTGAAGGGCCTCCGACCTCCCGAGCTACCGCTGCCATCTTCTTTGGGGCGATCTCCAGAGACTTGATCTGGAAGACCTTCTCGTCGGTGAAGATGAATGTGTCGTACTCTGAAGTCACATGGTTCCTACCCGAAAGTGCACGCCAGTCCTGTTTTCTCTCGCTCGTGTCGTAGCGTCCCTTCAGGTAGACCATGAACTCGTCTATGCCGTGGAATTCCATACCATCTCAGACGAGTAGCTGAACTCTGCCATTAACCTTTCGGAGGTCTCTGTCCGATCGTCGCGAAAATCATCTGTAGCTCTCGCCCGTGATTCGCTCGAACATGTCTATGTAGAGTTCCGAGATCTCCTTGATCTTCGTCTACGGAAGAGACGGTATCCTGGGTTCCGCCTTTCCCATCTTCCTTGCTTCCATCAGCTTGTCATAGTAGCCCAGCTGCCTGTAATGCTGCCTGACATTCTCCTTGCTGAGCTCGGTGAACTGTCCCTTTGAGTAGCTCTCCCAGTCCCACCACCGGTCCTCATCAGCAGTGCCAAAGGAGTCGACTATCATCAACTTCCTCTCTTCGTCGAATGCGTACTCCTTCTTGCCGTCAACGTGGATGAGGTCTCGCTTCTCAACTTCCTCAGCGATCTTCTCGTCAATCCTCAGCGCAGAATCGACGATGGAGTCGTATTCGCTGGCACTCAGCCCCGCGATCTTCACCGCCTCTCTCTTCGTGAGAAGCCGGTCGACCTTATCCAACTTAGTCGTGAACTCCAGGAAGGGCTCTGGGAGCTTGTCCCCATACCTGACTTCCTTTGTTGCCTTGAACCCCAGCTTGGCTGGCTTGACCTCGCCGTTTCGGACCCTGTCCCACAACGAACCGGCTACATAGTGACGGGATATGACTTCGAGAGGAATCAGGTAGTTCGTCGATTTCCTGTTGATCTTCGCGTACGGGAGGATATCGACCCTATGGACTCTCATCCTGTTCGGAGGAATGAGTTCTGTGAAATGCGATTTGATACCGCAGGACCTAGCAACTTGGAACCAAAACGCGCTAGATCTGCAGAGAGTCTCGCCCTTGTGCGGGATGAGCGACGGGATGACCTTGTCAAAGACGGATATCTTATCTGAGAACACGAACTCTAGCGAGTGGGCGTCGACCTCGTATACGTCTTTGACCTTTCCCTGACGAATCAGTTTCATAGCGTCAGTCGGCTTGTAAACGATGTTTGTTCTTAATGTTTTGGGTGGTGACAACCGCTGCTGATTTCACACACAATCCTAAGGAGGACATCCCGCTTGAGGTTGGTAGCCTCAAAATCATTAAGCTTCTAGCAACTGCTCAACCGACACGGCAGAGGATGGCGAGATGGCCATGAATCTGGCGAGACACTTTTCCGAAAGAACCAAGGAGATGCGCGCTTCCGAGGTCAGGGAACTGCTGAAGCTGTTGCAGGTCCCAGACATGATCTCATTTGCTGGAGGCTTCCCGAATCCTGAGTCGTTTCCGACAGACCTCATCCGGGAGATCCTTGTCGATGTTCTCAAGAAGGACGGAGCGCAGGCGCTCCAGTACGGGATCACGGAGGGATACGCCCCCCTCAGAGAGAGCGTCGCGGAGCGGATGAAGAAGAGAGGCATCGACGTTTCGAAAGAGAACGTCCTCATCGTGAGTGGATCGCAGCAAGCCATCGACTTGATGGGCAAGATATTCATCGACCCTAAGGACACGATCGTGATCTCGGCCCCAACATATCTCGCGGCACTGACAAACTGGGCGATCATGCAGGCTACCTTCGAGTCCGTCCCAATCGATCACGAAAACATGCGAATGGACATCTTCGAGGAGAGGGTGAAGAAGCTGAGCAAGAGAGCAAATCCTCCTGAGATAGTCTACGTCCTGCCCAATTTCCAGAATCCTGCTGGCGTCACGATGCCAGAGAAAAACAGGAAGAAGCTGGTCGACATGGCCTCCGAGTATGATTTCATCGTGCTCGAGGACGATCCCTACGGAGACCTCCGATACGAAGGAGACCCCATCCCTCCGTTGAAACACTGGGACGACGAGGGAAGAGTTGTTTACATCAGCTCCTTCTCGAAGATACTCGCCCCAGGTCTGCGGGTAGGATGGGTCGTCGCCGACCCTGAGATACTGAAAAAGCTGATAATAGCAAAACAATCAGCCGATGTATGCACGAACATCCTCGGACAGAGGATAGCGCATGAGTATATCGTGAGGGGGCACATCGACCCGCAAATCGAGAAAATCAAACAGCTGTACAAACGCAAGATGCGACTGATGCTGTCCGGCATGGACGAGTTCATGCCCAAAGGGATCGAATGGACAAGACCCGAAGGCGGCATGTTCCTCTGGGTGACACTCCCGGAACTGATGGATTCCGCGGAGCTTCTACAAAAGGCGCTGAAGAAGAGAGTGGCGTTCGTCCCTGGGAAGGCGTTCTTCGCGGACCCGAAGGATGGCATCAACACGCTGAGGCTCAACTTCACGCATCCTTCTGACACCATGATAACTGAAGGACTTCGAAGACTCGGCTCGGTGCTGAACCAGGAGATCGTGTCCACGTGGGACAAGTCAAAGGATACAGAAGAGCGGAAGATGGAGGATGCCGTCCGCCGCTCGCTCCTCGGCAAGTCCTAGAAGACCTCTGCACCCGCATGCACGACGATGCCTTTGTCGGTGATAGAGTATGGCTTGACGCGCCTGGAATGGTTCGTCCTCCTCATCTTCAGGATCCTCACCGTCAGCTGGACATCGCCGCCCTCTTTGCTTTCATCAGACTGAAGGAGCAGAACGCCGTCAGCCGTGTACTCCGCCAGACCGTCCCTGGATGACCTAGGGTTCTCATCCTTGACTTCGGCTGTCAGAAGGACTGTGGCTCCGGTGCTGCGCAGAAGCTGACACAGATTGAAGAGGTTGGATCGGCGCTCATTCTCGTCAGTGAACATCATGTTGAGCAGGGAAACGGAGTCGAGCACGACCCTCTTGGCGCCGAAGGATTTGATGAACTTGGGGAGTTCGCTCTTGATTCGGACAATCGTGGTCTTCGCATCTGACGGTTCGAGTTTGAATAGCCCGAGCTTCTTCTTGTCAATAGAGCCTGAGAGATCCCAGCCGAACGAGGACGCGTTCTTGGTAATTGAGTCCTTGTCTTCCTCGAGCGAGATGAAAATGCAAGGTTCCTCGTGCTTCAAACCCTCAACCAAGAACTGGAGACCCAAAGTTGTCTTGCCCGTTCCGAAGGATCCCATCACCACCACGATGTGGTTCTCGGGCAGCCCGCCCTGAAGCATCTCGTCCAGACCATCGATTCCCGTCCTAACCCTGCTAACTGCCATAGGATCATCCCACACGTTCGGTGTTTATCACTACGAAACCACTCTGAGATGTAATGAGCGTGGCGAAGCGCGCTATCCTCTCTTGGTCAAGATGCGGCAGAACGCTCATGAATTTCTCCACGTAGAGGTACCGCTGACGCTTGGACGTGTGATGGAACTTCGCCCATTCGAACTTGAACACGCCGTCAACGCTGTCGATTATCATCTGCTGGCGCTTCCTGTCGAGTATCTCGTCCGTCAAGACAAGATAGAACACGGAACCCCACTTCTTGGCCATTCGCTGGATTCCTTTCAGAACCGCAATTACGTCCTGGAAAGGAATCGTCTCGGAGACCACAAGGTCCGTCAGAGAATCCATGATCACCATGCTTTTCGGCGCGTTAACGTCCAGGAAGTCGACGAGAGACTCAAGGAGCCCATCCTTCTTTTTGTCCGAGAAGATCCCTTGGGTCTCCTCTGAATCCAGCCAAGATGTGGGAACGACGGTGTGCATGAAGTAGTCCTTCGAGAAATCCTTGAACAGCAGATTCGTCTTGAGAGACTCGTAGAAATCCTTGTTAAATGAGAGTCTAACGTCTTGCAGGATGTCGTTCCTAGATCTTGAGAAGGTGATGTAACACATCTTGTCTGGGAGTACTCCGTTCTTCCCAGCATCGCCGAGCATGAATGATCTAGTATCTGGGAACTCCTTCACGATGCCGATCTTCGCAGCTGATGTGAGGGCGAACTCATGCCCTCCGCCGCCAACGTCCCCGAGCAGCAATACTACTGAGCCAGCTGGCAATCCTCCTTGTATGATAGAGTCGAAATCGGCTACCCCAGTGGGTATCCTCTGGACATCCCCTTCTGACATCAGAAAGCCTTCGCGCGCGTGCGACGCGCGTTATAAAATCGAGGTGTTAGTATAAATATCTTCGCAGTTCGGATGAAAAGACATCACAGTCCCAAAGACTGAGCTCACCCGATCTTCTTCAGGAATTCCCCAAGCATCTCCAACGCCTTCCGAGCCGATTGATCCTTGATCGTAGACCTCGATCCTCTGAAGACGTTCCTCGAACACTCCGATAATCCTCGGGAACTCACGGCGACATAGACGAGTCCGACAGGTTTGGCTGGAGTTCCGCCTGCTGGCCCAGCAACCCCAGTGATGCCGATTCCGATATCTGCGCCGAGCTTCGTTCTCGCTCCAGCGGCCATCTGGATTGCCACTTCCTCGCTGACCGCCCCCTTTGCTTTCAGCGTTTTGGAGTTGACGCCAAGAAGGCTAACCTTCGCGTCGTTGCTGTACGATATGACGCCTCCGAGGAAGTAGTCGCTACTTCCCGGAACGTCGGTCAACACATCGCCCAGTCTACCCCCGGTGCATGATTCCGCAACGGAGATGGTGAGGCCCTTCGACCTGAGCAGCTTGCCGACTTCCTCAGCGAGCAAGGCACCCACCCTTCATCTTCCGAGGGCTTGCGCCAGCATCGAGCAGCCTCTGTCTCGCATCGATGCCTTCGAGGAATCTGGCAACTGGCCCAGGCACGAGGTTTGTCCACTTCTCACCGGAGACGATTCGTCTCCTGATCCCGGTGGCAGAGTACTCCTTTGGGCTGTAGGCCCTGGTCCTGCAAACCTCGTAGCCTGCCTGCTTGAAGAGGGATCTTGTCAGATCGCTGTTGGAGAACACTATGTCGAAAGGCGGGACATATGACTCGATGTGGTTCACCCAGACAGAATAACGATTGACGTCCCGGACGGGAATGATCAAAACGCGTGCCCTTTCCTCTGGGGCGAGAGAGGACAACAACATCTGATATCGCTCGCCCGCGGTGAAAGGGTTTCTATCGGTATGAGATTCCTCAGCACTCCCTATCACAACGATGACATCGTCGCACTTCCGGAGAGCCTCCCGGACGACTGCGAGGTGCCCTTTGTGGAAAGGCTGAAACCTTCCAACGATAAGACCGCGCACCTGGGCACCTCTCAATGAACAGCGGGCCTGTCTGCACCTGGCAATGGGGGCGTTGGTGTGGAGGAAGGCCTCTTTGCAGCCACGAGTGCTGCTAGCTTCTTGAGCAGTCCCTCCTTTCGCGCCCCGACGAGGGCGTGCGCAAGGACATCGTTTAGGGTTCTGACAGGGATGACCTCTATCTTGCCGATGTACTTGTCCTCCAGAAGGACATCCTTGAGGTTCTCTTCCGGAATCAGGACCTTCTTGAGCCCTATCTCCGCAGCCGCCTCTATCTTCGCAGTGACTCCACCAACTGGCAGCACCTGACCGCGGACGCTCAAGCTACCCGTCATGGCACATGTTTGATCGACCTCGATCTCCTCGAATGCCGATATCACCGCCGTGGCCACTGCTATGGACGCGCTGTCCCCTTCGATGCCCTCGTAGGTTCCGATGAACTGCACATGTATGTCGTGGTTGCTGATGTCTTCGCCCGTGTACTTCTTGATGAGTGCCGATACATTCTGGACGGACTCCTTGGCAATCTCCCCGAGCTTGCCTGTCGCTATGATCTTCCCACCCTCCCTGTGCTGGGGAGGTGTGACCTCTGCGACTATCGGAGTGACTATGCCTGAGTACTCTGCCATGGATGAATCGGCGTTTAGGACAGCCAGACCATTGACGATGCCGACGACTGCGCCCTCTGTGAGGGACATCTTGTAGTCCTTCCTGCGCTCAACTGCGCGGTCAGTGACCTGTTGCTCGAGCGATCTTGCGATCTTCTTGGCCTCAAGGACATGCTTGGTCTCGACCACTGGTGCGCCCTTCTCGGTGGCTATGTCTCCAGCCACCCTTATCAGGCCGCCCAATTCCCTCAGCCTCAGCGTGAGCATCCCACGCCTTCCAGCCCTCCTCTGCGCCTCTCTGATGATCTCCGCCACGGCACCTTTGTTGAAGTGCGGGATCTTCTTGTCCTTGGAGACCTCCTGGCCGACGAACCGGATCAGCTTCTCGCGGTTCTGGTCGGTGTCGGGCATGGTGCTCCGCATGTAGATTTCGTAACCGTAGCCTCTGATCCTCGACCTGAGCGCGGGGTGCATCCCAGCGACAGCATCAAGATTACCCGCGGCAACGAGGATGAAGTCACATGGGACAGGTTCGCTCTTGACCATGGCCCCAGAACTTCTCTCACTCTGCCCAAGTATGCTGAACTCGCCTTCCTGAAGAGCCGTCAATAGGCTCTGCTGGCTTTCGATTCGGAGCATGTTTATCTCGTCGATGAACAGAACACCTTTGTTTGCCTTATGGATCGCTCCAGGCTCGAGTCGCTCGTGAGCCGGTGTCTCGAGACCTCCGCTCTGGAATGGGTCGTGCTTGACATCTCCCAGAAGTGCGCCCGCATGAGCTCCCGTAGCATCCACGAAGGGTGGCGGGTCATCCAGCTTGTGAGTGACTATCAGCTTCGGGACAAGAGATGCTTCCCTTCTCTGCGTGTAAGATCTGGCGAGCATGTATACGACAAGGCCGCCAACCGACGTTATCAGAAGAGGGGTCCAATTGACCGGTTTCGAGGTGAGCGATAGAATCGCTCCCAGGCCAATGAACATGATGATCAACATCATCCAAGAGGAGTTCTTCTGAGCCTTCTTCTGCTCGGCCTCCAGCTTCTGAGCGTGAACGATCTCCTTTCCTTTGCCCGCCGGGAGTATCCTAATCTTCGGCTCGTTCTGATCATCGGGGTTATTGTAAGCTACGACATCCTGAAGCTCACCCTTCGGCAGGAAGTCAGTCATGGACCTGGCAAGCATCGACTTGCCCGTCCCCGGGTCGCCTATGAGGATGATGTGCCGCTTCTGCTCAGCCGCTTTCCTGATGACCATGACCGCCTCGTCTTGGCCAATGACCTGGTCGACAAGCTGAGGTGGGATTTTCAGGTCAGCGGTGGTCTCGAACTTCTGAGACTTGATCCAATCCTCGATGTCGGAGAGCCCAAGTGTAGTGCTCCAAGCATCACTAGTCGTCATTAGTTGCACCAGTAACAGTCACAATTGTGACTGTCAAAGCTATTAACCATTGTGCTAAATAAGGATTGTGCCGCCAACAAAAGGACTGGTTGGTATTGCCAGCAAATCAGATACCGTCTCAGCGTAGGACTATGCGGGGGCACATCCGGACGGCTCTACGAACTATTATTAGGCAGAGAGGCGCCCTTATGGCGCTGGCACACAGAGGACTGGGATGAGAATCGAGGATCTGGGTTTGGACCCGCGCATCGTGAGGAAGCTGAAAGAGGACGGCATTGAAGAGCTCTACCCGCCACAGGAGAAGGCGATAGGGCCAACACTCGAAGGAAAGAATGTCGTTCTGGCAATCCCCACTGCTTCCGGAAAGAGCCTGATAGCATACCTAGCTATGCTGCAAGCCGTGCTTCGGGGAGGCAAGGCACTCTATATTGTTCCGCTCAGGGCTTTGGCATCTGAGAAATTCGAAGACCTCATCAAGTTCGAGGACCTCGGAATCAAAGTCGGCGAATCGACCGGAGACTACGACGAGGTGGACCCTAGAC
Source organism: Thermoplasmata archaeon (assembly GCA_041494275.1). GTDB lineage: Archaea > Thermoplasmatota > Thermoplasmata > UBA10834 > UBA10834 > COMBO-56-21. The sequence goes on from JBGQAM010000014.1 coordinate 27,882, forward strand.
TCCATCACTACGACATCATCGTGGCAACTTCTGAGAAAGCCGATTCGCTTCTCAGGCACAGGTCGAAATGGCTTGACCAGCTCTCCGTGGTCGTTGCGGACGAGGTCCACTTGATCAACGATCCAGACAGAGGACCGACCCTCGAAGTGACCTTGGTGAAGTTTAGGACCTTCAATCCAAATGCACAGATAATCGCTCTCTCTGCGACTATCAAGAACTCGCGGGAACTCGCCGAGTGGCTCGACGCTGTTCTGGTGGAGAGTGACTGGAGACCAGTCCCGCTAAAGGAGGGGGTCTACTCCGACGGGCGCGTATTCTTCACGGACAACTCGAAAAGGGAAGTTGCCGACGATGGAGAACCGATGCAAGGTCTGGTCAGGGGCGCGCTTTCCTCAGGTGGTCAATGCCTGGTGTTTGTGAATACGCGCAAATCCAGCGAGTCCGTCGCGATCGAACTCGGTCCAACGGTCAAGTCATCCGACGGATACCAGTCGGCAGAACTTGCGAAGCTGGCGAAGAGGCTCGTCGGCGAACAGGACGAGCCGACAACGATGGGCAGCAGGCTCGGAAAGAGTCTGAAGAGTGGCTGCGCATTTCACCACGCGGGTCTCACCAATACCCAGAGAAAACTCGTCGAATCGAGTTTCAAGAAAGGCTTGCTGAGGTGCATCGTCGCCACCCCCACCCTGGCTGCTGGGATTAACCTGCCAGCTAGGACCGTGATTGTGAGAGACGTTCGCAGGTTTGATTCGAACATCGGCTACTACAACATTCCAGTGCTCGAGGTCAAGCAGATGTGCGG
>JBGQAM010000043.1:0-15104 GCA_041494275.1 Thermoplasmata archaeon
CTGATACTTCAGGAAGTCCAGGGAGAATGTGACGACCAGATCGAGCAGGAACATTGCGGCGAATCCGCCAAGAATCAAGAGGTGCATCGACCACCGCAAGACGCTCCTTCCCTTCAGCTTGGAGAGGTACAGGGCATCTTTGAGAAACACGGAGAGGACTCTGCTGAATCGTCTGCTCAAAACGAATCTCAGCGTCCTAGGCACGAGGCGCAGAAGACGGCCCTCGGGGGTTCCCACAAGTCCTCTTCCCTCCATCCACAAGAGAACATTGTAGAGCGTCCCCAGAAAGAAGACCACCACGCAGGCAACGATCACAATGAGAAATGTGTCGAGATAGGCTTCGTTTTGTACGTAGACTGTCTCGTAGGGAAGAAGCAGGATGATCAACGATATGACTAGGACCATCCCGAAGAACAGCAGATACAACGATGCCCTGTCCTTCAGGTATCTGCGGTCTGACATCGCTGCTGGAATCAAGCTTAGTCGCTAAATAGTCATCTGCTGCGGCGCAACGCCTGAAAATAGTTGTCGACGCATCTCCTCGCCGACTCAACCAAGAGCGACGTCGTATCGTCCGCGTCGGTCTCGATGCCGACATTGAGTCTCAGGAGGCTCTGTCTGGCCTGTTTCAGATCTTCGGATATCTCCTTCGCAAGGTCGCGATCCAGCGTCCTTGCTCTCTTGGCGATTGCAGCCTGGAGTTCGAGGTACCTGCCTCCGTCCCAGAGCTTCTTGCCGACAACGAAAGACCGGTTCTCGAGGCCGAGGATGGCAACTTTGAGATCTGCGAGCGCCCGTTCGAGTGCGCGATCAACCTTACCTCGCGGCATTGGTTTCTGCGCGGAAGGAGTGATTCGCAGGAGCTTGATGAACAATTCGTTCGCCTCACGAAACCTAGGATGCTCAAGGTGCGGTCCGAGAAGCAGAAGCTCGCCTTGACCGATTCGAGATCTCACCGCAGCGGGTTTTCCGAGGACGATTGTGGCGGCATCTCGCTTTTCGATCTGAAACTCTGTGTTGGATGTGAAGGCGCGATATCTGAGGAGAACTTCGTCCTCCTCAGGCTCCTTGAAGATTGGACCGCCGTAGAGAGGGGCATTGAGCGACTCCGCATCCAGCCCTAGTTCCAGCTCTCCCCTTACCGGGTGCACGATTGCACACCTTCCGTATTTGATGGCGACTCTCGGAGGAACGTTCTCAAGCGTCCCCAACTTGCAGTCTATGTTTTCGATTCTCGTAGACGAGAGGTTGAACTCGGAAAACGGTTCGACTGATGATGGCAGCGGGAGGTAGGCTCCAGCACATATGCCGACGTATCCACCGCCCCCAGTCACGAAATCACTGAGGCTCGAGAATCCTTTCCCGGCAAGAGATGAGGCAATGCTGAATCCATCCCCTCCTGACACTATGACCTCGTCAGGTCCTTTCGAGATTTCTCCCACAAATTCAGTCGAGTCGAGAAACCGCACGTCAAGCATTCCTTCCGACTCGAAGAGATCGGCAAGCCAAGTCCACGAGTGAGACGAACCTTTGCCTGCATAGACCAATATCCTAGGCGAATCCATGGCTTCTCAGAAGGTTAGTGTCAACGACGGCAATAAAGTCGATGATGTACGTCTGGCTCGTCCATGTAACCACAGAAAGGGTTATAGACGGGCTTGGCTTATCTCGCCGGGCAAGGGCCCATGGTCTAGTGGTTATGACGTCTGCTTGACACGCAGAAGTTCACCGGTTCGAATCCGGTTGGGCCCACTTCTTCTTGCCAACTCATTCGGAAGAGACCATAGGGGAGGTTATCCATCACAATTCACATATATCCCCGGGGAACGTCGATATTCTCACTGAGATAAACCATGTCGCTGTCCCAGGACCAGAAGAAGGGAGTCACCCTCGCCATCGTTTCGTTCACTCTCCTCTTGGCAGTGTCCATCGCCTACACCTACTATTCATTTCACTACTGCTTGACTATCATCCTTGTCTTCTTTCTTCTTCTGATGATGTTCTGGGGGATGGCCAAGGCCATGACATCTCCTGATTCGGGGGAGTCAGTTGCGTTCAACTTCAGAAGACTCATAGCGGCTGGGAAGGGAGTCGGGATAAAATCCGAGAGAGAAATCGAACAGGAAGAGATGGACAAGACCGCAATCAATCTTGATGACCAAGAGCGAATCGACAGACTGTAAGACGCATGGCTAGTGCTAAGGAGTCTGAGCCTCGGAAAAGCCCATAGGGGAGGAAAGGCGATTCCAGGATGGAGATACTCTTGTGAAATGCCCGAGTTGCGGCGCGGAGAATCCCGAGTACGCTTTCTATTGCGAAAAGTGTGCCGCGGAGATGAAAGGCGGGTCAGCACCCAAGTCGAAGAGCGACGATTCGGACAAGCCACAGTCGGTTACCAAGATTGAAAGCATACTGAGTCGCAATATCCTGAGAATCGAGGAGAATGCAGCGAAGAAGCGTAGTGGTGCCTTGGGGAAATTCAGGGGGGCATTCTGGCGATCTGGTACCCTGGTCTTCAAGAGCGAGTGCGAGACGGTTACGCTGGGCATCGACGATGAAGGCCATGCTTCGGTGAACAAAGGGATGCCTCCCAATCCTGGCTTTGAGCTCGTGGGACCTCATGATTCCTTCTTGACGATGTTTGGTGACGAACGCAACGTCCGCAGCATTCCTGGCTCAATCATCATTCGCTTGGGGGGACGAGAGCTGCCCGACGAAACGTCTCAGCGGATGTTCAGGAAGGGAATCGAAAGACTGTTACGCGCTCTATTCGAATGAATGCGCACCCTCAGGCAAGAGCCGTTTGGGAAAGAAGTGAATAGGGTTGGCGATGCGTCAACGCCAAGCTATAGGCCAGAGGGCACATATTGAGGGGTTCACATTCGGCTCACGAAGAAAAAAGACCATCTGAGATTCGCCTTCTGTCTACCCCGCCCTCGCACCATTGGGCACAGGCTTCTCTGGGATCGCGAGCACAGGGGTGATCCCGTCGGGATATCCGATGTCGAACAACATCGCCTCCGAGTCAACGCTCATGATCTTCCTCGGTTCCAGGTTCACCACGAAGAGCGCCTGCTTCCCCTCGACCTCCTTGGGATTGGCACGCTCCTTCTTCATGCCCACAAGGACAGTCCTCTTCCTGTCGCCGAAGTTCACGGTGAGCTTGACCATCCTGTCCGATCCTTTGACATCTTCGACGAGCTCGATCGTCCCAACACGGACGTCGATCTTCTCCAGCATATCGAAGGGGACGATCGGTTTCGTTGGTGCGACTACAAACGCCACAGTCATTTCCCTCCTGCTAGGTCTTGTCACCCAATCGTCCTCCAAGGATAACAACCCAGTGGAATGAAGGCTGAACCGCACCTGACAACCGCATATGACCGCGCAACGAATAGGGTTTCCGCCGCAGAGCTTATTACTTCGGATTGCATCGATTGCCCTGGGAGAGCCATGACTGAAGTGGGCATACCAAAGGAAGGTCTTGACGCGATGAGGACACCGGGCTTCGGATGGAGAATCGCAGTTTCGATAGCGGTATTCTTCGGCTGGCTGATATTCCTCATCATCTGGCTGTTCTTCTACGCAAGCGACTATAGCGTCTTTCAGAATCTGGCCATGGTCTTGGTCTCAATCATTGCAGGAATCGGGCTCCTCGCGGGCACATGGGTTACCTGGGGCTTGAGATTCGCAAAGCATTTCGACCACAATGTGCCAGATTTGCATAAGCCGAAGTGGCCTTCAGTGTTGTCCGGCATCGCAGGCGTAGGATGGCTCATATTCATAGTCATATGGCTGTTCTTCTACGCAGACGAGTTCTCTGGGTATCAGAATCTCGCGATAGTCATCGTCTCGATCATGGTCCTCGCAGGGATATCGACAGCGGCTTGGGCGTCCTGGGGAACGAGGTTCTTCTGGAAAAAGTAGTAAGGAGACCTAGCCCTTTCTATGGACGCTCTCCTTTCCTGATAGTTCCAGGACCCTTACCCTGACAATCAGGGCTTTATCCAGAGAACTCTTCGTAATAAGCCGCTTCTTTGCCTCGCTCGGTTTCTTCTCGAGCTTGTCGATCATGAGTCCGAGCGCCCTGCGCTTCTCTTTCGCGTCCGTGATGAACTCGGCCTTTCCCCGTAACATCACTGTCCTGTAGTTGTGTTCGCACACCCCGGAGACGTAACCGAGGTCATCCAGTATCTGTCCCCATACGATCGGGTTGGCCTTCAGGTAGTCTATCTTCTTCCCGACCGGGGCACAATGGAAATAGAAGGATTGGTTTCGAGCATCATATGAATAGGTGACCGTGACAAGATAGGGCTCTTTGCCCTTGCACATCGCGATGGTCATGCACTCTTGACCAGCGATGATCTCTAGCATCTTCTTCTTGCTCTTGATCTCCAATTCCTGCCTGCGCATGTGATACGCCTTCATTCGCTCAACCTCCATTCGCCCTTCGCCTCTTGATCTACGCCGTGCCTGACATAACCATCGTAGTGGCGTTCGCATTCCATTTCGATAACCGAATTGCAGAGACGTCCATCGAAATGAACGAGTTCATCACATCAACCCGAGTGCTCATGGTGATGGTGCTCAAGCTCGAAGTTTGCGGGCCTCAGCCTGCCGAACGCGGATGCAAGAACCTCGGACAGGGCAGGATGTATTATCTGTGCGCGCGCGAGCGGAGCATAGGTCTGGTTCTCGGAATTCATCAGGTTCACCACCTGCTGGACCAGGGTCGAAGCCTGAGGGCCGACGACGGTCGCTCCGAGTATCTTCATGCTCGGATATTCCACGATCACCTTCGCGAAGGTGTCCTCGTCCCCGTACGCATAGCCCATTGCGCTGTCGAAGTATCTGCTCACGCCGATCATTACCTTCCTTCCCTGCTTTGCCTCCTCCTCAGTCATGCCAACCTGGCCCACCTGAGGGTCGGTGAAGACAGCGTGAGGGACCGCATGCAGATCCAGCGTCAATTTGCGTTCCTCGAACAAGTTGTTCCGGACGACCGATGCCTCGTAGTTCGCCGTGTGCCTGTACATGTTCCTTCCGAGAGCGTCGCCGAGCGCAAAGATGTTCAACTTGGAGGTCTCGAGATACTGATTGGTGGTTATCCAGCCCTTATCGTCGGTCTTGACACCCGAGTTCTCTGGCTTCAACCAATCCGAGTTAGAGCGGACGCCAGTTGCCACTAGCAGGTGCTGAGCCTCGACCGTTCTCTCTGACTTCTCGGCTGGGTCTTTGATGGTAACCGCTATCCGCCCGTCCCTGCCCTCGACATTGATAGTATCGGTTCCAGCGTGAACTTCCGCATGTTGCGATAGCCTTCTCTTCACGAGAAGGCTTGTTTCCGGCTCCTCGTGCGGGAGAAGGACAGGGTTCCTTCCAACAACGACGACGCGCGTTCCGATGGCCGAGAAGAAGTGCGCGAACTCGCACCCGATGTATCCCCCGCCCAGGATGACGATGCTCTCAGGCTTCTCCTCGATGCCGAACACTGTCCTGTATGTGTGGTACTTGACCTTGTCCAGGCCTGGGATAGGTGGTATCTGAGCCCTTGCTCCGGAGGCGAGCACGATCTTGGGCGCCTTGATGGTCTCGTTGCCCACCTGCAGGGTGTAATCGGAGACGAAAGTGCCTATCGTGTTGTAGAAGTCGATGTCCTTGATCTGCTTCAGGCTGGTTTCCATCTCCCCTCTGCCGGTCAAGACGATGTCCCACATGCGCTCCTTGATCCTCTTGTAGTCGACGTTTTCGACCTTCACCGAGACTCCGATCTTCGTGGCCTCTTCCGCTTCTCTGATGACGTCTGCGACATGGACCAGTACCTTGGACGGAATACAGCCTCTGTTCAGACATGTTCCGCCGACGGGTCCCTCTTCAACTATCGCCACCTTAAGCCCGCGCTCGAGCGCAGAATCCACGACGTTCATGCCAGCGCCCGTGCCGACCACAATCAGCCCGTACTCCTTCATGTCGGATCCCAATCGCTGATGAGCTTCCCCTGTCAAAATGGTTGACACGAACACGTATTGCCAAAGCGTCCGTCGAAAAGCTATAGAGGGCGAAGGCAATCACATTGGGAGGAGAGCAATCCTAGATGGCAGACGCATACCCGCAAGTCGTCCACAGCTTCGAGATAGACTCTGAGCTCTCGCATTCCCAGCTTCTGACCTTCCCCAAGTTCGTCAGGGAACACATGACCTTCGGTTCCATACCCGGCATAAGGATGAGCGATATGGAGTACCTCGTCGGGTCGGGAGGACACTATGTCGAGTTCAAGTCCGGCCCGCAGAGAGGAACCTACCTGTGCGTGGTCAGGATGTATCTCGAGCGGCCCATGAAGGTGGAGATCATGTCCTCCATGGGCAGGAACGAGGAGTTCGAGAAACAGCTTCAGAATGTCCTCTTGATGGTCATCCAGTTCTTCGAGGAGGAAGCGAGGAAGTCGACCCTGTACCTCGCGTTCGTCCCGGGCAGCCCCAAGACCGCAGGGGTGAGAAAGGGCCGGTCCATCTTCAGGGCGATCTTCTCCGGGAACATGATGAACTTGTTCCTCCTGTCCATCCTGTTCGGTTTCCTCATCTACAGCATCATGCTCAGCCTCCACCTGCGCTTGTACGCTCCGCTCGTGATGATCGCGCTGATGCTCGGCCTGGTCCTCTCCGCAGGCAGGATGGTAGCATGGAGGAGCCCTTGGAGAATCACCAGAGAATCGAGAGAGATCGTCATGGTCCAGCACCAAGTGCCAGAGGGCATGCTGGCTAAGTACATCACGGACTACAGAGACAAAATAAAGGCTGCGAAGGAGAAGGCCTACGCGCTCTTCGAGAAGAACCCGAAGGCGATCTCCGAAGACATGATGACCGACATCTTCAAAGAGGCCGGCCTGCCGGCTGACAAGAACGACTTTCTCGTGCGAAGGATCGATGTGTACGGGATCGTGGAGCGCGTTGCGGCAAAGTTCAACATCTCGATTCCAGCGATAATCGTCAGCCAGGACGCCAGGCCGAATGCTGCCGCGACGGGTTTCACGAAGAGGCTCGGAACGATGATCATAACGATGGGGCTGTTGGTGCAGCTCGACGAGGATGAGGTCGAGGTCGTGGTGGGCCATGAGCTCAGCCACCTTAGGTCGGGCGATCCCATCGCCCTGTTCTCGCTGATCATGGTCGAGTACCTTGCGAGGGTCTACCTCTACTGGCAGTACATCGCGGTGTTCTGGCTTCCGTATCTGCTGTTCGTGTTCTGGGCCATCTTCTTCTTCGGCAAGTTCCTAGAGAGCAGGGCGGACCTCGAAGCCGCTTTGGTGTTGGGGAAGCCTAAGGTCATGGCGGAATCGCTCAAGAAGATAGGCTTTCGGAGATTGGTGGTCGAGGAGCGGTTTCTGGAGCCAGGCGGGAGCAGGCTCGGCGAGTGGCTCAGGATGGACCCGCACCCGCCGCTCTACTTCAGGATCCAAAGGCTGGAACAGCTAGATCTGGCTAACCCGCCCAAGCACCCTCTCCTGAGCTCGATCAAGGCAGTGACCTCAGGCTTCGTGAACTCGCGCCACGTGCAGTGAATCGCGCGGTTGCGAAGCCTTCCTGTCCGCCGAACTATTCAATAAGCAGAAGACAGTCCGGGCTTGCGGTGATGAAATGGGGAGACTGGAACTTCCTTTGCCGGAGATTGGAGCACCCCTTAAGGCCCACGCGAAGCACATGCAGGCCAGAATAAGGGCGCAAGTCCCAAGTGAACTGAGGAAGTCTGTGCGAGTGAAGGTTTTCAAGAAAGGAGAGAGGACCGGGATTGTCATCGAATACGACGACCGAGCTGAGAACTTCGTGTACACCGCCATGGAATACCCACGTGGAGGAGGCAAGGAGAAGTCTGTTGAACATCGCTAAGAGCCTCGTGAAGCTGCTCAGACCCCAGTTTCTGGTCGCTGGTCTGTTCTTGAACCTGCTTGGTGCCGCTGTAGCGGCGCACCTCGGATCCGATATCAGCCTGAGCAAGCTGCTCGCGTTCCAGCTTGTCATATCCTCGTGCCAGCTAGCAGGCGCGGTGGCGAACGAGTACTCCGACGCCGGAACCGACGCGATAAACAAGAATCGCACATGGTTCTCAGGAGGTAGCGGAGAGTTCGCCCTCGGAAGGATCAGCCGCAGAGCTGTCATCGCCTTGGGCGTCTTCTGGACGATGTCGGCGATCGCGGGGATGTCCATACTGGGCTTCTTGCTCGGAGGAGGTGTCGGACTTTTCGCCCTGATGATCGTGGGCCTCGTGCTGACTTTTGCCTACTCGGTCAGGCCTATGAAGTTCTCCTACAGGGGCGTGGGCGAGCTTACGATGGGCGCGATGGTATCGTTCCTGGGCCCGACAGCGTCATTCCTGGCGCAGCATGGCTCCTGGGACAACACCATCCTGGCCGTAACGATACCGCTTGTGTTCCAGATGATGGCGCTGATGATGGTCGTCGAGTACCCGGATTTCGAGGCTGATTCCGTAGTGGGAAAGAGAAACCTAGTGGTTAGACTCGGAAGAGACAGAGCATGGTCATTTGGAATAGTGATGTTGCTTCTGGGGGCGGTCTCAGCTCTGATCGGCGTGGCGCTCGGCTTGCCGGTGACCGCAGCTGTTGCCATGGCACTCATCCTCCTGCTCGAGATAGCATTCTTCTGGGGAGTGCGGGGGATTGTCCGAAGGAAACCATCGTTCTTCTGGTCGACCGCAGGCGTATCGGGATTCTACATTCTTGCCATCGGCGCGACAGCGATCATCCTCGCTGGCATCGGTTTCTAGAACAGCTTCTTCTTGTGGACTGGGCACGCGATGCCGAGCCTGCAGTACCTGCACTTGTCCTCGGGGACCGGTGGGATGGCCCTGACCATGTGTCCGTACTTGCGCCTCGGCAACACTGCTCCCCTTCACCTGAACGCCAATGAGTTAGAAGAACTTGTCCCGAGGTCACTTCACTTTGGGGAGCATTATGTTGAATACGCAGCCCTTGGTGTAGTCACCCTGGACGATGTCCGAGACCCACATATTGCCCGAATATCTCTCGACAACCCCCTTGGCGGCCGCGAGGCCTATTCCAAAACCGCTCGTGAGCTCAGACTTCGAGGCCTTCGCCAATCTCAGCACCTCGCCCTTCAGGTGGTTGGGGATCGCCCTGCTGGGCTGGGCAATCTTGATCCACCAATACTCCACCTTGTGGTCCTTCCTTGACTCCATGGAAACCATCAGATTGGTCTTGGTTTCCTTGTCCGGCATGGCGACGCTGTAGAAGAGATTCATGAAGATGCCCTCGAGCATTTCGTCGCCACGTACCATCACTGGCTCCTTGGGCAAATCGAGCTCGAACTCTATGTCATCCCGTTTGGACCTGTCCCTTATCTCCTTGATCGTGGCTTCGAGCGCCTTCTTGACATCGACGGCGTGGAGGTTCTTCGTGGCTTCGTCTCGGACCCGCGCGACCGTGCGAACCATCTCGACCAACCTCATCATGCTCTCGACCTGCCTGGAGGTCTTGTCGACAGCCTGGGCTATCTGAGGGTCCAGGTCTTTTCTGTCTCTCAGGGTTTCGAAGTAGGCCATGATGGGGGTCGTGTAGTTGGCTATGTCATGAGTGAGCAGGTCCATGTGTACCTCGATCTGGTCCCTGGCACGCCTCAGCTCCGTCAGGAGTCTGGCATTCTCAAGCGCGACCGAGGCATGGTTGGCGAACATCGTCGCGGCTTCCAGGTCCTCCTGGCTGAATGAATCCGGAGGATACTTGAACAGCTCAATGACACCAAGAACCTCTCTTTGGCCGATTACAGGCACGATCAGCATCCTGGTGTGGGTGTTCGGGGTTCCCTGGATGTAGCTACCTCTCGGGTCGGCTTCACTGTCGAGGACTATCTCAGCCTTCCTTGTGCGCGCGACGTATCCGGCAATGCCGAGGTCCGCAGGAAATTCCCTGTCCGTCATTATCTCAGACGCGTACGGACCAGTCGCATAGACTGGGTTACCAATCCGCCTTTCCCAGTCATACACGTAGAATGCTAGCTCATTGCTGGGAACGATCTCCACGAGCTTCGTCGCCACGATCCTGTAGATCTCCTCGGAGCTGATTTCCTGCTGCAGAGCGGCGGCTGTGTCGATCAACGCCTTCTGCGCCTTCGATCTCGTCGAGAGCTTGTTGAAAAGATCGGCGCTGCTCATCATCCAGGTGATCTGGGCCGCGATGTCTTCCATGAGTCCGACCTCTTCGGGAGTGAACATCGTCACCTTGGAGCTGTCACCCAGGAGGACAAGGCCTATGACCGCGTCGCCATTGATCAGCGGGACCGCCATCGAATGGTTGAACGTCAATCTTCCGAGCACCTTGCGCTTCTTGGACGCCTCCTCCTCGACGTCGCCCATCAACTTGATCTTCTTCTCCTTCACCGCGTCGGCACCGATCGGGAACGAGTCGAGCAGGACGGTCGAACCCTTCGTGAGAGTGACGCCCTTCGCGGAGCAAGCTTCGCAGATGAACTCGACGGATGTGGGACGGTATGTGAATAGAGCAACGAAATCGGACTCGAAATAGTCCATCAGGTTCCTGCAAATCCTTGACAGGCCTTGGTCGCCTGCGAAACGCGCGTCTGGTGCGCCGGGCATGCACGCTGCGATGGAGCCCCGCAACTCACCGTACTCCTCGAGCATCATCACCGTGCCCTCGATGCTCCTGTCAATCATCGCGTCGATCGCCAGCTTTGCGGTCGCACGTGACATATCTGGAAGGTCGTGCTCGACCACATAGAGCATGACATCTCTGAGCAGGTTCTGCTTCTTGACCATCGCAGTGAACCCGAAGACCTTCGCGGTATCCGCCCTGATCGAGCTCTTGAGCACCTCATGGGCCTTTTTCGATTCGGGGTTCTCAACCATCTCGACGGTAGCCTCCACATAGGCCTTCATCCGGTCGAGACGAGCCATTTCGGGTTCGCCGAACTCTCTGCCCTTGAGGTATGACGATCTCGAGAAGGATGCGAACCAGTTCTCGGCAATGAGCCCGACGTTCGCTTTGAGCACGTCGAGAACAGCCTTGAAATCTCTAGATGAGTTGGCGGACAACTTGCGTTCGACTGGGATGGTTACTCCTCCAGCTCGGCAGGGGGATGCAACTGTCTTATGGAGTTACGGGATTAAAGTGCTTTTCCATGACCCCATTGTACGGATTCCACCCTCTGCTGGTAAACATCGTTATCACACTGGCCTGCCAGACTTCTTGTGGAAACTAATCCTTTAGCTCGAATACTCTTAAATCGTCAAATAAGATGCAACTTACAGGAGTAGTGCAATTGGATGTCTACACAACACGCTTCTGTCAGGACCTTGCTTCTGACGGGGAAGCAGGTCAAGAAGCTCCTTGAGATGAAGGATGTGCTCGGCGCTGTCGAGAACGCCTTCAGGCACAAGGGGCTCGGAAAGGTCCAGATGCCGCCGAAGGTGTATCTCTTCTACGAGAAGTTCAACGGCGATCTCAGGACGATGCCATCGTACGTCGAGGACATGGATGTATCCGCAGTGAAGATAGTGAACGTCCACCCGGACAATGCGAAGAACTTCGGGATGAGGACTGTCATGGCAGTGCTGGTCCTTGTGAACCCGCACACGGGAGCTCCACTGGCGTTCATGGACGCGACGCACATAACCGACATGAGGACGGGCGGCGCGAGCGCAATAGCCTCCAAGTACCTCGCGAGGCCGAACCCGAAGATCGTCGGGATAATCGGCTGCGGCAACCAGGCCAGGACCCAGATGCTCGCACTGATAACCCAGTTCGGCCACTTCGATGAGGTCAGACTGTACGACATGTTCCCGGAGAAGAGCAAGGCTCTGGCAAGGGAGTTCAGGCGCCACTACAAGGAACAGGTTGGCAAGATCAAGGCTGTCCAGAACGCGAAGGACTGCGTCGTCGATTCTGACATTGTTGTCACGGTGACATCGGCCCGCGCACCGGTGGTGCTCGACGAGTGGGTCAAGGACGGCACGCATTTCAACTGCATGGGAGCAGATGCGCCTGGAAAGCAGGAGATGGACCCGAAGATACTGAAGCGCGCGCGCCTTGTCATTGACGACTGGGAGCAGGCGAGCCACTCGGGCGAGATCAATGTCCCGCTGGCCAAGGGCGAGATGACCAAGGACGACGTCGACGCCGAGATAGGGCACATCGTCGCTGGCCTGAAGCCGGGCAGGGAGAGCGACCAACAGATCACTGTCTTCTGCTCGACCGGACTCGCGATCCAGGACTGCCTGACTGCCAAGATCGCCTACGACGCTGCGATCGTGCAGAAGATCGGCAGGTCAGTCCAGATCGTGCTCTGATCAAACCCAGAAAGAAGAAGTCCATAGGGCTTCTTCGACCCTCATTCTTTTCCAGAATACTCTATTTATCTGGCACGTGATGTACGCCTGATGATCTGCCTCGGCATCGAAGGCACGGCCCACACCGTCGGAATCGGCATAGTCGACCAGGACTGCAAGGTCCTTGCCAACCTGACCAAGATGATCGACGGTTCGAAAGGTGGCATACACCCCAGGGAAGCCGCGAACCATCACGCGGAGAACGTCGTGCCTCTCATGCACGAGGCGGTCGCAAAGGCAGGTATCAAGTACGAGGACATCGGACTGGTGGCATTCTCCCAAGGACCGGGTCTCGGACCTTGTCTGCGAACGGCTGCAACGGCCGCGAGGTCCGTGTCGCTGAGCCTGGGCGTCGACCTCATCGGAGTCAACCACTGCGTCGCCCATCTGGAGATAGGCAGAAAGGTGACTGGATGCAAGGACCCAATCCTCCTGTATGCATCTGGGGGGAACACGCAAGTCATCGCGTATTCCGGTGGCCGATACCGCGTGTTCGGCGAGACGCTTGATGTCGGCATAGGCAACATGATCGACAAGTTCGGCAGGTCGGTCGGCCTTCCGTTTCCGTCAGGCCCTCAGCTCGAGAAGCTTGCGAGGGAGGGCAAGGAGCTGATCGACCTCCCTTACAGCGTGAAAGGCATGGACGTCGCGTTCTCGGGGATACTGACGGCTGCTATCCAGCTGCGTGGTCAGGGGAAGAGACTCGAGGACCTCTGCTTCTCACTGCAGGAGACCTGCTTCGCGATGCTAGTCGAAGTGACCGAGAGGGCGATGGCCCATGTGGAGAAGAACGAGGTCCTGCTCGGAGGCGGCGTTGTGCAGAACAAGCGCCTTCAGGAGATGGTCAGGATCATGGCAGAGGAGAGGGGCGCTAAGATGTTCGTCCCTCCCGGCTCGTTGTGCGTCGACAACGGCGCGATGATCGCGTGGACAGGTCTCGTCATGCACAGAGCGGGAGTTAGGACGAGGCTTGAAGACAGCGCAGTCAGGCAACGCTACAGAACGGACGAAGTGGACCTTCCCTGGATGATGACCGAGCTCAAGGCATGATGTCCGATGGCTCGATGAAGTAGAGCGAGATCGCTTTGCCCGGGGCGAGCCTTTTGGCCTCTGCCTCGACCGCCCGCTTCGAATTGCCCTTGCTGATGACCTGTTGGTCGGCGACTGCGATCCAGTGATTCGGATAATCCTGTATTAGATCCATGTAGTTCTCCTTCAGCCACTGATCATTCTTCTTGTCGTCGTCGCTCTCGGCCGGTTCCTCGTCGTTCATCATGTTCGATCCTCACATCCGATGACAGGTCGGATAGTCGGCTTCCGGATACAAGAATATGTGCCCAAACGAGAGCCTCCGAGAGAGGGAAACTCTATCGCCGAGAAACGCCCTTTCTCCGCCGCCATGGCCTCGATCAAGCCGGGACTGGACAAGCAGCTCAAGCGTCAGTCGATGTGGCTCAGGGAGTCCTGGATGTGGCTCCTGGAGAACAAGGTGTTGACCAAGGAATGGGGCTCGTCCACTAGGCTCAAAGCGCTCGATGTAGGCTGCGGAGCTGGTCTGGTCATGGAGGTCCTGGGTGAGCTGCTCGACATCAAAGGCGTGGACCTCGACCCCGGGATGGTCGACGAGGCACGGAAAAGGGGTTTCGATGTCTCCGAAGCTGATGCCTTGGACCTCCCCTACGAGGACTCATCCTTCGACATAGTCTACTGCTCCTTCCTGCTTTTGTGGGTGAGGGATCCCGCGAAAGCGGTCTCTGAGATGAAGAGAGTCTCCAAGAGATGGGTGCTCGCGCTCGCGGAGCCGGACTTCGGCGCGAGGATCGACTATCCTGAGAGCCTGGCGAAGCTCACGCAGTTGATCATCCAGGGGATAAGGGAGGACGGAGGAGATCCCACAATCGGCAGGAAGCTCAGGTCGGTCTTCGGGGCGTGCGGGCTAAAGGCAGACATCGGCGTGCACCCGGGAGTCTGGGACCTGGATAAACTCTACGCAGAGACCATGGACGAATGGCGATGGATTGACATGACGGTCAATGTGGGCGGGAGAAAAGAGAATCTCTCTGTCCTAAGGACCGCATGGATAGACGCCCTGAAGAAGGGTTCGCTGTTCCAGTTCAATCCGTTCTTCTACGCATTCGCAAAGAAGTAGGCCGCTCACATCGATGAGTTCCTGTCGAGACAGACGTAGTCGCCGTGCTCTCTAGAAAGCGGACAACCTCCGCCGCAGACCTGCCTGAGGTCGCAACTGACGCAATCACCGTCGAGGTATCCCCTCTCCCTGATGTTCTTGCAGAGCTCGTTGTTCCAGATGCTAGGCCACGGGTCGGTCAGGATGTTGCCTAACGACTTGTAGTAGCTCTGGCAGGGCAGGACCGTGCCGTCTGGCTCGACCGCCATGTTCATGGAACATGCGGTGCACTGCTTGATCCCGAAGCCGTAGTTGACCGGGTTGAACTCGTGGTACGGCGTGGGGGTGTACCAGATCAAATTGATGTCGTTCTCCTTCGCGATCTCGCGCAGCTTGACGAGCAGGTCCGTCAGCTCCTCGTAGGTGATGCCCTCCGCGTCCTCGCCCTTGCCCGCTCTGATGATGCTGTTGAAAGCGATGTTCTTCACTCCCACACCCACGAGGAACCTCATCGTGTCCTCGATGTCGCCAGTGTTGGACCTCATAATGGTCGTGTTCGTGCTCACATAGAGGTCCTCTGACAGCGAGACCTTGAGCCCTTCGA
>JBGQAM010000025.1:0-21879 GCA_041494275.1 Thermoplasmata archaeon
AGCACCAAGGGGGTTTCCTCACATGCCAGCATGCCGGAGTTGGGAGACAACGCGATTGTGAAGTTAGTGAGGATCCTCAGCAAGACCGAAGATCTTCAGAGGATACCGAAAAACCCCGTCAACGAGTTGACAATGTGCGTAGACACGATCCAGGGTGGTACGAGAATCAACGTGGTTCCTGACAGCTGCACTGCTGAGATCGACATTCGATATCCTCCGGATCTGAACACCGAGAAGATCCTCACGCTCATCAAAGACCGAGTCGGAGACAGTGGTTATGAGATCAAGATCCTGCATGAACTCGACCCGGTCGAAACTGACACCAGGCTTCCTGCGGTCCAGACGCTCAAGGAGGTCGTGGGACCCGCTGCTAGGATCACGGCCGTACCGTATGCGACCGAGATGGTTATGTTCAAGAACTCGAACAAGGTGCTCATGGTCTGCGGCCCAGGAGACCCCAGGATATGCCACTGCAATGATGAGTGGGTCGACGTGGAGCAAATCGCCAAAGCCGTCGAGATCTACATAGAGTACTGCTCTCGGATGGCGACGGGTTAGCGTTTCCCACAGAATATGTGGTTGGGATCCACATCCAATGCGACATGACATGATTCGTGCGCAGGTTCAATGGCAGGCCGGCCAGCAATGGGAAATCTACAAGTACTTGTCAACTAAGTCAAGGATAGAAAGTGTGATTCGTTGGTTTCTTGGAAAGGCAGGCTAGGGCAAATCGAGAATCTTGCCCCCGTCGAAGCAGTGGTCGCTTCTTTGGCCGTCTTCGCCGGCTGGTTGATCTATGCCCGCGCGCATCCAGTTGCGTTCTCATCTGAAGACTACCTGCCGATCCACACGTTGCTGGAGATCGTCACGATCTCAATATCTGCAAGCATATTCTTCGTTAGATGGTTTCCAAGCAAATTCACTCGCAATCCGCAGAGCCTTGTGATCGGAGTCCTGTTCTTCTCACTGACCGCCATCTATATTGTGCACACCCTCAGTTACTCAGGGATGCCCGATTTCCTCGGGCCGAATTCGACTGCACTTCCTACCTACTACTGGATCCTCGCCAGATTCACATTCGCATTCTTTCTTGTAGCCGCATCTTTCATCCCAAGAGAGGGGGCGCCGAAGCTCGCAAGGCCGAGCGTGGTGTTTTCCCTGTTCGCGGTGTACACCATCGCCTCGGTCGCCATCGTGGCCGAATATGTCAGCGACCTCCCAAGACTGGTCATTCCGGGTCAAGGCGTTACTGACCTGAAGATCGGCCTGGAATACATCATAATCGTGCTCCTCGTTATTGCGTCGTTCAGGTTCTGGCAATGGGCTAGAAGAACAAAACGCATGTCCTACGTCTATCTGACCGTCGGTCTAATCGTCGCCGTGTTCGAGGAGCTCGCCTTCACCATATACTCAAGCGTCTATGATTCATTCAATCTGCTTGGTCATCTCTTCGGAGTCGCGAGCTTCCTCTTCGTCTTTCTCGCATTGTTCCGCACGTCCATAGTCGCGCCCTACGAATCCCTTGAGAGAGCCACCGAGGAGCTGCGGAAATCGCGAGATGAGCTGGAATTGCGGGTTCAGGAGCGCACGACCGAACTATCGAAATCCAACGCTGAGCTAGAGCACTTCGCATACGTGGCATCGCACGACTTGAAATCACCTTTGACGACGATTAGCGGATATCTCCAGCTGCTGAAAGAGGAGAGCGCTGTGGGGAAGGACCCACAAGCGACGATGTTCATAGCTACTGCACTGAACAATTCGAGACGCATGCAGGAAATGATAGACAGTCTTCTGGCACGTTCAAGGATTAGCAGAGAGGAGGTGCCGCTCACTCCAGTAGACATGAACAGGGCCGTCTACCAGGCGAGATCCAACCTCGAAGCTGCGATTGCCGATACTGGTACCGTACTAACGATCGGACAACTGCCGGAACTGCATGCCGACGAGCCGCAGATAATCCAGCTCTTCCAGAACCTCATAGACAATGCGATCAAGTACCGGGGGAAAGCGAAGCCTCGGATCGACATAAATGCCCGCAACGAGAACTCAGAGTGGATATTCTCCGTCCGCGACAACGGGATCGGATTTGACATGAAGGACGCCGATAGACTGTTCAAGATGTACGAGCGCCTGGACACCAGCAACGAGCGCCCGGGGACAGGGATCGGGTTGAGCACCTGCAAGAGGATTGTGGAATTCCACAAGGGGAGAATCTGGGCCGAGTCAACGCCGAACAAGGGTTCGACTTTCTACTTCTCCATCCCTTCTTCCGAAAAAGGAGAATCGACGGGAAGCGACAAGGCCTAGGGATAGACGCGCGCGACCGTGCGCGGGTATGGGGTCGCGTCCCTGATATGGTCCAGCTTGCAGACCCAGGTGACAATGCGTTCCATTCCGAGACCAAAGCCGGAGTGAGGTACCGAGCCGTATTTTCTCAGATCAAGATACCACTCGTAGCTCTTAGTGTCCTCGCCCTTCTCCCTCAGACGCTCCATTATGAGCGCGTTGTCGGTCTCTCTCTCGCTGCCACCGATGATCTCGCCGAATCCCTCCGGGGCCAAGAGGTCGCTGTTCATGTACGTCCTTGGATCGTCCGGGTTCTCCTTCATGTAGAAAGGCTTGAGCTCTTTTGGATAGTTCACGACGAACATAGGGAGCTCGCGGTCGATTGTCAGTGTGCGCTCCTCAACAGCTCCGAGGTCGCTGCCCCATGAGACCTCGTGGCCCTTCTTCTGCAAGTACTCCATCGCCTCCTCGTACTTCATACGCTCGAATGGAGGCTCTATCTTCTTCAGAGGGGTGATGTCCCTCTTCAGTAGCCTGAACTCGTCAGGACACTCGTTGAGCGCGTTCCTCACCATCGCAGTCACGAGCTCTTCCTGAACCTTCATGTTGCCTTCATTGTCCACCCACGCTGCCTCCATCTCCATGTGCCAGTATTCAGCGAGGTGCCGCGGTGTCCTGGACTTCTCAGCTCTGAAGGACGGAGTCAGGGCCCATACACGCTCAAGGGAGTAGATGAGCGATTCGAGGTAGAACTGAGCGCTCTGGGAGAGGTATGCTATCCGGTCGTAGTACTTGACCTGGAAAAGCGTAGTGCTTCCTTCCGGGGCGACGCCTGTTATGATCGGCGGTGTAACTTCGACATAGTCATTCTCATGATACCATTCACGCGCGCCTCGAAGAAGAGAAGCCTTGATCCTTGAGACCGCGGTCTGCTCGCGGGACCTTATCCAGAGATGCCGCAGGTCGAGAAGAAGCTCCGTGCTCTGATACTCAGTTATCGGGAATGCCTCGGAGTTGCCGACGACCTGAAACTTGCTGGCTCTTATCTCATACCCGCCAGGAGCGCGCTTGTCCTCGGCGACTTCCCCGGCGATAATGACAGACGATTCGATTCCGGCCTTGGTCGCGGCCGCGAACTGGTCTTCCGAGACGTTGCCCTTCTTGATGGTCACCTGCACGATTCCTGAAGCGTCTCTGAGCACGGCGAAGACAATCCCGCCGCTGCTCCTCGTGCGATAGATCCATCCTCGGACCTCGACCTTCTTACCAACTCGGTCCTTAGAGAGGACCTCTTTCGCGGACAGCATCCAGATGCGAGAAGAGTCATGCCGAATATAAGCCCTTCGGATGTGGCGCAACAGAGATATTCAATGGAGACTGTTATGCTGGTTGTGAACATCCGTCAAGCCGACGAGGTAGACCTTCCCGAGTTGTTGAAGATTGAAGAAGATTGCTTCGGATCCGAAAGGTTCAACACGGAGACGGTACGCGCCTTCGTGGTCAGGGATGACACTTTCGTCCTGGTCGCCTTCGAGGGAGGCGAGGTTTTGGGGTCCGCGATGTGCATGGTCTCCGAACTCGATCTCCATGGCAAGATAGCGTCTATCGCGGTCCTCAAACAGCGAAGAGGGACAGGAATAGGCGCGGCATTGCTGGAGGAGTGCGAGAGAGTCTTCCGCTCGCAAGGGCTCGTGAGATACTCCTTAGAGGTCGAGGCTTCGAACTCGCTCGCGATAGCACTCTACGCGTCAAGAGGATACTCTGTCAAAGCATCCATACAGGACTTCTACGGCGCAGGACGTCCTGCGTTCTACATGGAAAAGAAGCTGGATCTTCAGAAGGCCAACGTGAACGCTAGATCCGCCTGACTGACAGCTCCAGCGTCATCTTGTTGATGGTCCACTTCTGTGCGTCCTGGATTGATTCTTTCTTAACGAGCACGCGCGCATGCGTCTCGCGCATTATGTGTTCTTTGTGGGCAGACAGTGCCGTTTCAAGGTCATGATGCCCGAAGTACTCCACTTCCACAGGGTCTTCGAACTCGAGCTTGAGCTCCTTTCGCATATGCTGGATACGCCTGATGATCTCCCTAGAAAGGCCTTCGAGTTTCAGGTTCTGAGTCACCTCGAGGGCGATGTATACGTGTATGTCACCGACAGATGCGTGCGAAAATCCGTGCTTCTCCTTCTCGGAGACGATGACGTCCTCTTCCGTCAAGTCGAAGCCGCCCAGCCTGATCTTGCCCTTGGTCCGGAGGTGTTTGACGAGCTCGTTCTCATCTACCTTCGATAGCAATTTGGACACCTCGAATGCCCCCTCCTTCAGCTTCGGCCCGAGGGTCTTCAAGTTCGGAGCAACTGCGAACTGTATCATCTTGTCCCTGCTCTCGATGACTTCGACCTTCTTGACGTTGAGCTCTTCCGCGATCATCTTCTCGAACCGGCGGAGAGTCCATGCTCTGTCAGTGTCCGCGGCTATGACGACCGCTGGCAGAGGCTGACGAAGCTTGGCGTTCACCTTCTGTCTAGCGAGCCAACCAGCCTCGACCGCGGTCATCACGAGAGCCATTTGTCTCTCCAGAGTCCCGTTGATCAAGTCATCATTGACAAGTGGGTAGTCCTCGAGATGAACGCTTTCCTTCATGCCGTGGAGATTCTTGTGCATCCAGTCTGCGAAGAACGGTGTGATCGGCGCCATCAGCTTGGACAGAGTCACCAGACACTCGTTGAGCGTGCAGTGCGCGGAGAAGCGGTCTTGCGGATCGTTTTCCTCCCAGAACCTGCGCCGAGACCGGCGGACATACCAGTTGCTCATATCGCCCACAAAAAGCCGGATAGCCCTGACTGCGCGGTGCACCTCCAGGCTGTCGAAACCTTCTCTGGCCTCCTTGGTCGTTGAATGAAGCCGTGATATGATCCATCGATCGAGGTCGTGGGTCCTGCTATACTCCGTCTGCGGTCTGAAACCGTATGCGTTCGCATTCGACGCGAAGAACACGTAGACATTGAGCAGAGTGTTCAGCGTCCCGACCATCGTCTCTCTCACATTCTCCTTGGAGAATTGGACCGGTTGCCAGACCGGATTTCCCAGGAAGAACAGGCGAGAGGCGTCCGCGCCGACACCAGAGAGCACATCGTCGGCATACACGATGTTCCCCTCCCCCTTTGTTATCTTCTTGCCATTCTCGTCGAGCACAGATCCGAGGACCAGGACAGACATGAAGGCTGGCTTGTCGAACAGCAGCGTTCCGAGTGCAAGCTGAGTGTAGAACCAGCCTCGAGTCTGGTCGACACCCTCAGCGATGAAATCCACCGATCTGTGGGTGTCGAACTCCTCGATGTTCTCGAACGGGTAGTGATACTGCGCGAATGGCGCGCAGCCGGAGTCGTACCAGCAGTCGATGACGAATTCCTCCCTCTGCATCGTTGCCTTGCAGTGAGGACAAAGAAGCTGGACATTGTCCACCATAGGTCTGTGAGGGTCGAAATCAACAGGTATGTCGGCCGAGGAAAGGCTCCTCATCTCTCCGTAGCTGCCGACGCAGACCTCGTGGCCATTGGGGCAGCGCCAGATCGGGAGAGGGGTGCCCCAGTACCTGCTCCTGCTTATGGCCCAGTCTTTGACGTCAGCGAGGAAGTTGCCGAACCTGCCATGTTTGAACGTTTCTGGAACCCACTTGATCTCCTCGTTGAGTTCCATGATTCTGTGCTTCGAATCGGAGGTCCGGACGAACCATGAATCGAGAGCCTTGTAGATCAAGGCGGAATCGCATCTCCAGCAGAAAGGGTATGAGTGCTTGATCAGCCCCCACCGGAACAGCAAACCTTTCGATTCGAGCATGCGCATGATCTCAGAATCGGAATCACGCGCAAGCTTTCCCGCGAGTTCGGGGACTGCCTCCGTGAATCTTCCCGAAGGGTCGATGGGGTCGAACATTTCCACCCCCGCGGCACCACCCAGCTCAAAATCGGTGGAACCATATGGAGGCGACACGCTCATTACACCGGTACCTTCTTCGTGGGAGACCTCCGCAGAGTGGACTATCCTGAACCCTCTCCCTGAGAAGGCGTGGTATCTGAAGGGAGGCTCGTACTCCTTGCCTACCAACTCCCTGCCACGTATCTTCGTCAAGTCCTTGTCTGGACTGACGATGAGGTCCCGCCTAGCATCTGAGACTACTAGCTTCTCCCCCGCGTGCTCAAAGACGACATAATCCTGGTCCGCATCGACTGCGAGCAAGGCATTGGCGACTAACGCCCAAGGCGTTGCGGTCCAAGCTAGCAGCTTCATGTCCGTACCCTTCAGGGGGAACTTGACGACGATGAACCGATCCTCGGTTTCTTTGAAACCGAGAGCGACCTCGTGAGTGCTCAACGTGGTGCCGCACCTGGGACAATAAGGAACGACCTTGTGGTCCTTGGATAGCATACCTTTGGAGTGGAGCTGCTTGAGCGACCACCAGACGCTCTCGATGTACTCACGAGACATCGTCAGGTAGGCGTTTTCGTAATCGATCCAGTAGCCGACCCTCCGGCTCATCTGCTCCCATTCCGCCTTGAACTTCACAACGCTCTCACGGCAGAGCTGGTTGAACTTCTCGACGCCCAAGGATTCGATATCCTTCTTCGACCGGAGCCCCAAAGAACGCTCGATCTCGAGCTCGACTGGCAGTCCGTGACAGTCCCACCCGCCGATATACGGGACGACTTTGCGCCCGTTCATCACATAGTATCGAAGGAAAGAATCCTTGACCGCGCGCGTGAGCGCATCCCCTATGTGGGGGCGGCTGTTGGCAGTAGGAGGACCTTCGCAAAAGACCAGCGGCTCGCCGTCGCGCATCCTCTCCTTGATCTTCCGGAGGATGTCCTGGTCCTTCCACCCGCGGAGGATCTCCTCCTCCAGCTGCGGAAAGGTCGCCCCTTCAGGCTCCTTGTAGTATTTCGTCATGCAACAGACTCCTCCAGAAGGATTCTATCACAAACTCGGCAATGGTAGCAAGAATCAGCTAATTATGATTGTGAGCCGAGCCGAGTTCATGGCAGAAGACTGAGTGACGACCGCGATATTAAACCCTTGTCTCGTCGTGACACGGCATGAGGCATCAATGGATGCAAAATGGAATGCCTGGCCTGGTCTGCCGCTTTGAAAATGACTTAAGAAACTTCTATATATTAGACCGCGCATAGCGCGGCCGTGCAACCCATGGCCTGGGGTGGTGCCTGAGGCCTAGAAAGGTGAACACAGATGGAAGAGCCCTTGTGCAACGTAGAGTTTCTGAAGAGCAACTCGACATATTTGGCCAGAGTACAGAGTGATCTAGGGGGCATGCGGGAGTACCGCAGCGGTTCCCTCGAAGAGATTCTCGAGCAGGTCATCATAGATCTGCAAGAGGAGTTCGAAGGGGCTAGACTCTGATCACATCCGTCCTAGAACAGGAAACCCGACAGCATCGGTGCCCACGACACCCATGTTCAACCCCTAGCTTTTGACACCACACTAGTGGTAACCGCGGAGTTGGACGCCACGCACAGGGGGCGTTTACATGGAAGAGAAAGACAAGAAGGAGTACGAGGAAGTAATATCGACGTACTACGGCGACGAGCAGGTCGCGGCCATTGTCACATTCAAGATCGACACTAAGGGCTCTGACTCGGTGGCACGGAAGATAGCGACCTTCGATCACATCGAAGACGTCTTCCTGGTGACAGGCGACACGGACATCATTGCCAAGGCGAGATTCCCGAGCTACGCGGCACTGAAGAAGTTCATAGTAGACGATGTCGCGGGCATAGACGGCGTGAAGGAGACGAAGACCTTCATGGTCGTGACGACCTTCAAGGAGAGGGGCAAGATCGCCCAGGAAGAGGAAGAGCCCAAGAAGTAGGAGGCCTGGAACGATAGGCTCGATCACGGTCGAAATGGGTGGTTGCTATGGCGGATATGGAATCAAGGTTGAGGCAGATCATGGAGGTCATGGATCAGCTGGCTGAGGACACCTCTGTGCCCAGGAACATACGAAGAGGGGCGACTGACGCCAAAGAGAGGCTTATGAGGAAGAACGAGGCGCTGGACGTCAGAAGCGCAAGCGCGATAATGATTTTGGACGAACTGGCCAACGACCCGAACATCCCCCTCCACGGAAGGACCCTGATCTGGAACATCATCAGTCAGCTAGAGACTGTCAAGTGATTGTCTCTTCAGGGGGGTCTGGCCGACAATGACCAGAGCCGGATAGATTTAAATGGGATTCTCCGCTATTTGGCCGGCGAGCGGCTGTAGTCTAGCGGTTAGGACTGGAGCTTCCCAAGCTTCAAACTCGGGTTCAAATCCCGGCAGCCGCACTCTTGTTCATAATCAGCAAGATCCGTCTGTGTAGCGAAGTGCAGGATCGTCGGAGTCCCAACATCAATGGTCTGTCAGCGGACCGAGCATCTGAAAGAGTTATATTGTCTAGTCCAGTTGGGGATGGACCATGGCGAGGAGATTTCCCGTTCTAAGAACCAGGAAACTCGTCCTTCGTGAGGTCACAGCGAAGGACACCCCGTGGTACTTCAAGCACTTCAACACCTGGGAGATTGTAGACGGGCAGGAGTATCCTGGGCCAAAGGACATGAAGGTCGCGCGACGGGAGCTCAAGCTCTACTTCACGGACAACTTCAGGAATGATACCGGTATCCGGTGGGGCATCACGCTGAAGGGCAGCGACGATCTCATAGGCTCCGCAGGGTTGTACAAGTGGACCAAGAAGACATCCCAGGTCGAGACCGCATACGACCTTGATCCCAAGTACTCGGGCCAGGGGATAATGACAGAAGCGATGACGGCCATCATTCAGTACGCGTTCGAGGTTATGAAGGTCAACAGGATAGAGGCTCTGGTTTCCACGCGGAACAAAGGTTCTCTAGGGCTTGTCCGGAGGCTGGGGTTCCGCAAGGAAGGGACTCTCCGCGAGCACGATTTCTACAATGGCAAATTCACCGACGATTTCCTCTTCTCCCTTCTGAAGAGAGATTGGCGACACAGGCATCGATGACACAAGTGCAAAGCGCCGCATCATCTCGCCGTGCATATTCCATCATAATTGAAATCAGAAGAAGGATGCCTGGCTCCTGCCGAGTACGAATCCCGGCAGCCGCACTCTGATGCGTAGCCAGATTCTCGGGCCGACTAAGAAGAACCACTAGCCCTTCGCTGCATCTCCATCGTCGGCTCGAACAGGCCCATCAGGTTGCCTTCTGAGTCTATGAAGTAGGCTGAGAATCCCATACCCGGAACGGGCATCTTCTTCTGGGCCACCTTTCCTCCCAGCTTCTTTATCGTCTTGAGAGACGCGTCCATGTCCTCGACGACGATTGTAATGACCGGATGCTCGATGGGGGCCTGTCTCTTCATCAACCCGCCATTGATTGCTGCGAGCTCCTTTGGCACTCCCTTTTCGTCGACCTCTGTCGTGCGAACAAGAGTGTATTCCATGTTGGGCACGGGGTCCATAGTCCACCCGAAGGCGTCCGTGTAGAACTTCTTGGCTCTCTCCACATCATCAGCCGGTATCTCGAAATGCGCTACTTTTCCAGACATACTATCAACCTCGGCAACACATGTCTCTCGCTGACATAACCATTGGGCCGCACATGTACGAAATTGATGTCCTTCGTGGAATCCCCCTATATTGAAATCAGAAAAAGGGAGTCTGGCTCCTGCCGAGTCCGGATTCCGGCAGCTGGACTTCAAATCGCGCTATCTATGCAGATCATTCGATATGGAGTATGCCGACCTTCTTGTCTGGATCCATGACCCTCTTCGAGAATCCTCCATCGAGCCTCAGCAGACCAATCTCGTTGCTCATCCAGACCTTGCCGCGCATAAGGTGGCCGCCAAACGCTCTGTGCTTGGTGTCAGCGACCGTAGCATGAACATGGATTCGCGGCTCCCCTTCGGAGGCGACTGAACCTTGGAGAGCGAGCAACTCGTGAGGTTCTGAGAAGGCCTTCTTCAGATATTTCCCTTTATCGAAGTAGCCGAGTTCGAAATCGTGTATCATGCCCAAGCCAGTCGTAACAAGGAGTGTGTACCTTTCGTTCTTGACTGCCTTTTGTATCGAACCCAGTATGTCTTCGTCTTGATCAAGTCGCAACATCATTACGGAGCCCTTCCGTGAGATCTCCATCCGAATCACCAAGACAAGTATCGCAGGGGACGGCAATTAGACTTGCCCCGTACTGCCGAAACGAAGATGACCTGTTGAGATGGTGCTTCCTTGAGCTCGAATCGTACGGAGCGGCGTCGAGACCTTGGTGATCGACGGATTGCCATGTGGCATAGGATTCCTTTTCGGAAGGGTCGTCCAGGCTCTGATAGGGTAGAATCTCAAGCGGCGTCAAATACCTCGCGGATCCTCTCCATCGCCCAATCGATCTCATCCTTGGTGATGACCAAGGGCGGCGCGAACCTGATGGTCTTCTCGTGCGTGTCTTTCGCAAGAACTCCCTTTGCCATCAGCTTTTCGCAGAGGGGTCTGACGGTCTCCTTCGGACCTAGATGGAACTCCACCCCGATCAGTAGGCCTTTCGATCTTATCGCCTTGATCTTCTTCGACTTGATCTCCTTGATGCGCTTCACGAAGTAGGCCCCCATTTCGGTGGACCTTTCAGCCAGCTTCTCATCGAGTAGCACATCGAGCGATTCCTCGGCGATTGCACATGCTAATGGGTTGCCTCCGAATGTGCTTCCGTGGCTGCCCGGCGAGAAGACGCTCATGATTTCCCTGGTCGACAAAGATGCGGACACAGGGTACAGGCCTCCTCCAAGCGCCTTGCCAACGCAGAGTATGTCCGGCTTGATGTTCTCATGCTGGAATGCGAACATCTTGCCCGTCCTGGCAAAGCCCGTTTGAATCTCGTCCAGAATCAAGAGGATGCCCTTCTCGGTGCATATCCTCCTCAGATCCCTGAGGTAGCCCTCAGATGGTACGTTTATGCCGGCTTCTCCCTGGATCGGCTCAACCAGAATGCCAATGGTCTTGGAGTTGATAGCCTTCTTGAACGCTGGGATATCATTGTAGGGAATCGTGACGAAACCGGGTGTGAACGGTCCGAACCCTTTCTTCGAGTCGGGGTCGCTGGAGAAGCTGATGATGGTCGTGGTCCGACCGTGGAAGTTGTTCTCGCAAACGATGATCTCGCCTTCGTTCTCGGAGATGCCTCTCTTCATGTGAGCATGTCTCCGCGCGAGCTTGATCGAAGTCTCGACAGCCTCCGCGCCCGTGTTCATCGGCAGTGCCATCTCCATCCCAGATACCTCGCACAGCTTCTTCAGGAACGGACCCATCCTGTCGTTGGAGAACGCTCTCGATGTCAGGGAGACCCTTTTCATCTGGTCGATCGCAGCTTTCACGATCCTGTCGTTGAGGTGCCCCTGATTTATAGCGGAATACGAACTGAGCATGTCGATGTACTTCTTGCCTTCGACATCCCAGACCCAGACGCCTTTTGCCTTCGATATCACGACGGGCAATGGATGGTAGTTGTGTGCGCCATAGGTTTCCTCGAGCTCGATGTAATCCTTTGCTTTCAAGTCCAAACCCTCTGACTGTTGGAGTCGATTCTCGGAAAGCACTCCACTCTTAAAACGCTTCTCTGGGACTAGGGCGGTAGTATGGCTCAAGGGACGGATCTGCCGGACATCTTCAGCGAAAGAAGACTTACCATGACGAGTCCCCAGACGATTATTCCAAGCACAGCGAGCGTCTCGGAGAACGGATCGCCGCCCATCGGAAGAAGGCCCACGCCGAAGACGAAAACCAAGAGTGTGGAGCCGTACCCGGACTTGCCCAGGTACCTCGATTTGTAGAGAGCCACTGCAACGAAAACGAAAGCGACCAGCATCGTCAAGAAGAAGCCGTAGGACACGACGCCATGGATATCACCTGCGTCTTCTGTGAATACTCCTATGCTGGCCAGGAAAAGCGCCGCAATAACCAGCGTGATCTTGCTAATCATGGCCCAAATCGTGTCACCGAGCGCTGGACTGAGGCCAAGGATGGAGAATGGCATCAGGAGGAGTCCGCATAGAATGAGGGCAGTGTTGAAAGCCCACGCGCCATCACTGACGCCTAGGTCGCTCAGGTAGTCCCTTCCGAATACATACGTGGAATCCAATGACATCGCTATCACGTACAGAACGAGGAATGCCACAACGGCACCAAGGCCGCACAGAACAGCCGCCTTTTGAGTTCGTTGGCTGGTCACGAATTCTCCATGGACTTCGGTGGGGATAATGATTGGGAACTGGAGGAAGGCATCACAAGCGCGAATGCTTCGATGCTCGCACAACGCCGTAGATTGGCGTTGGGATGTCCGACATTGTCTCGACCGGCTCCGTCATAGCCTTTTGGAGATGATACACCTTCTGCGGAACATCCGAGTCGTGCAAGTACAGACCCCTGTAAGCCCATAGCATGAGCGACATGACGAACATCACATATGCGAGAGCGATTACAAGCGAGAATTGCCACGTGTATGTCCAGCTGAAGACTATCATGAGAACTGCTAGAACCGCTCCGACTGCTACGCCAGATACCAGATCGACCACCTTAGCGTTGTTCCCCGACTTCGCGCCGATGCTCGAGTAGTTCACAATCCCAGCAATATCGGTCATCTCAGATCTCATGATGTAGTACAAGAGACCGACCATGATTAGGCCGCCCAAGGTCATCACAAGGTGCAGGTACGATTGGGTGAGAAGCGTCAATGCGCAGACAATTACGAAAGAGGCAAGGAGAACACCCGTCATCTTTGCTCCCTTCACGATTCGGATGTTGGACGGCATAATGGCCTTCCCCAGAGTCCTCGATATCACCGCCCCCGAGAACTTGAATGGTCTCGGGACGACCTTCGCCAAAGCGTTGGCGAAACCTGCCGAATGCTTCACGAGAGGCGGAGTAATCGCACTCATGACAAAGCAGAACGCTCCCGCGAACGGGTTCAGCTGCGCACCCATGGTAGTTCCTTGGACCCGGCTTCCAACACTAGCGTATAGTATCGACTCGATCCCTCTTCCGCTCATGCCCGTTCCGATTGTCGTTGATGCCTTCGCTGAGAATCCGAGGAAGTATGCGACAGATGAAATCACGAATGCTTCATAGAGCAGGACAATCGGGACAGCGAGCACTATCATCCAAATGACATCGTGAAACATTGCGGGGTCGATCATCATCCCGAAAGATGTGAAGAATATCGCCACAAAAGCGTCCTTGAAAGAATCCAGCTTCATCTGGATCCTCGATGTCACTTTGCTCTCGGCCAGTATCATGCCGATGAAGAAGGCACCGATGATAGGCGGAACATTCATGACCGCAGCAACACCAGACGTCAGGAAGACTATACCGAGGGCGAACAGGATGAATAGCTCATCATTCTCGATGCTGTTGAAGAATTTGACAACTCGAGGGATCGCATACATCGCCATCCAGACGAAGAACCCGTAGAATGCTGCGATGCCGATCAACAACTGGCCGTAGCCAACGGGGTTCGAATTGGGCTGAACGATCATGCCGCTGGCGACTGCCAGTATCACCATCGCGATGAACGTCTCAACGACCACGAGCCCGATAAGAAACTCGACCTCTGGGCTGGACATCCGCTTCAGGTCAAAAAGAACCTTCATGGCTATGCTCGTGCTGCTCATTGCTATCACCCCTGCCAGGAAGACTGAGTCGATGAGCGGCCAGCCAAGGTAGGACGCAAGAAGGAACCCGACGAACAGGCCGACGCCCGTGTCAATCACAGCGAGCACAATCGCAGGTGTGCGTGTCTTCTTTAGTTTCGTGAATGAGAACTCGAGACCGACGAAGAACATGAGCATGACAAGGCCGATGCTGGAGAGGACCTCGATGAAGGTAGTGTCCCTGATCAGGCCGTGGTACTGCACTCCGAAGATCTCGAAGCTCATCTTCGGCCCGATGAAGGCACCGATGATGATGTAGCCGATCATGACTGACTGGTTCATCTTGCCGGCGAGACTCGCGGCAATGAACGCAAGAAGCATGATGGAACCGAGCTGGAAGAGCAGCTGCGCATCTGACATCATCTATGCCTCACCTTCCGTGGGCGGTGGATGATATCCTCTGACCAGAGGAGAATCGGTCTGCATCCCATCCGGTCGCTAATTGGCTTTGTCTGTACTTATAATTTGTCAGAACGAGCATCTAGCCAGATGTCTCGACGACTAGTAGCTCCGCTACTAGGCGGAGACGTGTGGTCCCCAAAGCACGAGAAGAACGATGTACACCATGTACAAGGAGCCGGAAGCAAGCATCACCCGATAATCTATCCCGTTCTTGCGCCGGATCGAGTAGTAGAGCCATGCAGAGCTAACGAGGGCTATCAAGATGCTCGCGATGTTTATCGGTTCTAGTCTCCACTCTGTGAACAGCAGACCCACGCTGACTGGGAAGCTGCTCTGGAAAACCATCGCTCCGGTTATGTTGCCGAATCCAAGCGTGTCCTTTTTCCGCAAATACCAGATCACGCTGTTGAACTTCTCGGGAAGTTCAGTCGCGATAGGAGCGATCAGAAACATCAGAATGATCGGAGGGATCCCCACGGTGGTCGCGACATCCGAGACCGAATCGACAAAGAATTTCGCACCAATGATGATGCCGATGAGCGCCCCGATCACTTGTAGGAGGATCATCGTGAAACCGAGATGACCTTTGCCAGCGTCTCCTCCGAAGGCGCGGCACAGGTAGAGAGCGTTGCAGGTGTTTTCCTTTTCTGTCCTCTCATCCTTCAAGGTTCGGAGGAGATAGACTCCATACGTGACCATTAGAAGCCCCGCGAATCCATAGTTCAAGTACTTCGTGTCAAAAGAGTGCTGTTGCCCGAGCACGCCAGCAAGAAAGGCTACGCAGTACATCGCCATGAAGTATTTCATGTCGCGCTCCGCGTGGTCTTTTCGAAGCTGCAGGCGGGGTTGCCGACGTCCTTTGCTCGAAGCCCACCAGACCGTCACACCACCGATGAACATCGCCAGAGTGCCCAACATGAACGGTGCCCCGAGGATCGCGCCCTCGCCCATCTCCTCGCCTTGCTCGGCAGAGCCGAAGAAGATCGCAATGAGAGGTACAATGGTCTCTGGCATAGCAGTGCCAACGGCCGCCAGTATGCTTCCAGTGGCAGTCTCGGCCAGACCGAGCCTCATGCCGAGCCATTCGATCCCGTTGGTGAAGACCTCGCAGCCAATCAGGATGATGAATAGTGAAATGATGAGGGCAAGAACGACTACCAGAGTGACCAAAGGTAGAGCACCGTCCACCGCCAATTGCTGCAACATACTTAAAGGATTCCGAGGCAATCCCATCGCGGAGTCTTGCCTGGATGCCGGATTTTGGGCCGGAAATATTTAAGTAGCGACAATTGCTGACTTCGAAAGAATGTCCGGGATATTCAAGAGCAAGGGCGTGCGGACTCCTTGGCATCTCAGAGTGCTGTATGTCTCAACTTTTCTCCTGCGGACTGCTTTCGGGGCCCTCCTGCTTCTGATCTCCGCATATGTCGCTGGCGACCATGGTCTCCTGAACGTCGCGATAATAGCGGTTCCGTATCCGCTGGCTGAAATGGCGACCGCGAACTATTTCGGGATAGTCTCAGATCGAATCGGAAGGAAATCGATCATTGTCTTCGGAACCGCTCTTGCCGCGATCGTTGTCGCGATGTACGCCCTATCTGACAACAGATGGTATCTGGCGACCATGCACGGGATTCACGGTATTGGCGCAGCGGCGACGGTCGCCCCTGCGATTGCAATGATAGCAGATCATGCTGACAGCCGGGACCGTGGCAGGCAGATGGGATGGTTCGACTACTCTACGTTCATCGGCTACATAATCGGGGCAGTGGTGGGCGGGTTCATGGTGGATCTTGTGGACCCGCGCGTGGGGTTCCTCATAGTTGCAGGCATGCTGGCAGTCTCTGCGACAATGCTCTACGCTATGGTCAAGAAGGAACCGGTCAAGAGGAAGACCGAACGCTACGCGAGCCTGGCGGATCTCAGACGTGTCTTTAAGGTCAGAGAAATCAGGCTCATGTTCCCGATCTGGCTCATAATCGCCACGCTTCTCGGCCTTGCGATAACCTATCTGCCCATCATCCTGCTGAATAAGGGGACTCCCGGGGCGACCATAGGCATGATGTTCGCAGCTGCAGGGATCGCACTCGGGCTCCTCCAGCCTTTCTGGGGAAAGGTCTCGGATATTGTAGGAAGGATCCCGGTAATGGCATATGGGGTCTTCAGCATCGCTGGAATCGCGGTCATGCTGGTGTTCTTCCCCAACGCGGCGTTCTACCAGAACGACACTGGCATCCACTTCAACTGGATAGGAATGATCCCACTTGGGATTCTCGGGCTCGGAGCCGGTGCCTTCGTTCCGTCCGCACTTGCGCTAATGGCGGATTCCTCCGATGCCGAAAGCTACGGCGCGACGATGGGGCTCTACTCGTTCGCATTGGGCTTCGGCGCCTTTGTAGCTGAATCCCTTGGGCTCGCGATAATAGTCATAACCGGGAGTGACAGTGCACCTGGATGGATACTTTACTTCGCGGCCGCGCTTGTAGCTCTGGCCGTTGTGATGATGATAGTCTTCTTCCTGTCCGCAATGCTGACTAGACGCCTGAACAAGGGACGGGCCGACCGCTCATGATAGAGATAGACGGGTCTCACGGTGAGGGCGGGGGACAGATACTCCGCACAGCGATCTCGCTTTCCGCAGTCACGGGGAAAGAGGTCCAGATAAGCAACATACGCGCAGGACGGCCGAACCCCGGCATTTCGCCCTCACACGTGACGAGCATCGAGGCGGTCGCGGAACTGTGCGACGCCGAGGTGGACGGCCTGTTCGCTGGCTCAACGAAGATCGTGTTCAAGCCGGACCAGCTTACAGGCGGGGCATTCGATTTCGATGTCGGAACAGCAGGAAGCATATCACTTGTCGTGCAGAGCTGTCTATTGCCAGCTGCCATGTCCAAGTCTCGGGTGAACCTTGTCGTCAAGGGAGGCACTGACGTCAAATGGTCACCTCCAATCGATTTCATGAGACTCGTGCACCTTCCGATTCTAACAAGATTCGGTCCGCTATGCAATCTCGAGATTGACTCGCGTGGATTCTATCCAGAAGGCGGAGGAGAGGTGTCCGTAGAGGTATCGCCTGTGACCAGACTCTCTGGTCTGGACCTTGGCGAACGAGGCGATGTCCTGTCGATCGATGGCTGTGCATACGCTCAGAATCTTCCTGAGCACGTAACGTCCCGGATGAGACACTCCGTTCAGAAGAACATGCTCGATTTCAGGAATATCAGGATTGACTCGGACATCAGACAGGGTCGCAGCACAGGTGCGGGAATTGTGCTGGCTGCGACATGCGAGAACTCCATAATTGGAGAATCCGCCCTGGGAGCGAAGGGCGTCAAGTCGGAGGTTCTCGGAGATGATTGCTCATCCGACCTCAAAGAAACGCTTCTCTCCGGAGCATCGGTGGACCAACACATGCTGGATCAAATACTGCCGTACATGGCTTTGGCGGAAGGCAAGTCCCGGGTACTGGCCGAGGAGTTGACAAGCCATGCGGAGACGAATATCTGGGTAATTGAGAAGTTCGTCGGGAAGAGATTCTCAGTCAAAGAGAAGAAAGGTCTGACAGAAATCTCCATCGCCTAGCCGTACATGGCCGGCCTGGGCGCTCCCTTGTCATCCTTCTTGACCACGGCTTGTTTCTGTATCTCTTTTATGTGCGTCTCTATCCGCTGAGCCTCCTCGAACAGAGGTTTCGCGTCGAAATCGATTCCGAGCAGGATATCGTCGATAGCTTCGAGGACGAGCGCTGCCGCCTTCGCATCTGGGAAGTCTGGATGGGCCTCAGCTAGGAGAGTCATCACGTCGAAATCGCGCTTCCTGCCCTCATTGAGGAGAACGCCCGCGATGCCTGAGATGACTCCCTCTTCGAACGATTGTATCCCATGCTGCTTCAACAATTCCCTGGCCCTCTGCGTGCTCGCGATTCCGAAAACCACATCGGAAATCTCAGCGCTGTCCCTCAACTCTGGGTCCACAACGAGCCCTTCAGGAGATACTATCATCTTGCATTTCTGCTCCTCGGCCCAGTCGACGAGCGTATAGGCTATAGGCCTTATGAGGTTCGGTGGCGCCTGGAACTCCGATATGAAGGTGACTATCTGATCTCCCGTCTTGCCTTTCTTGCCCGCGTAGATCCTCACTGGACTTAGTGGTGTCGCGTCACGGACCAGCGAGACCGTCGGGAAGTGAATGGAATCCATGATTCCTATGTTTTCCATGTCCAGAATTTTGATCAGGTAGTTGGCAGCGATGGAACTCACAAGACCCACGCTCGGAAATCCGTCTATTATCGTGGCTCCCTTGAGATCCACACGCTTGAACTCGTGTATTACTACGTCGTTCCTGTCCATCGTTGCCCAAATGAGATGCTCCGCATATAAGTCTTAGGAAACGAAAATTACTGGATAGGCTGCATGGAAGACTCGCGCTCGTACTGACTCGGATGTCCCGAAAGTTTCTTACCTGAGCGCAACATGCTAACCTTCGGTCACATTGAAAGTAGTTGTGAATTGCGCGATGTCAGCGGACGGGAAGATCGCGCTCAGAACCAGGCGACAGACCCAAATCTCCAACGAGGAGGACAAGAGAAGGGTCCACAGACTTAGGAATTCCTCGGATGCCATTCTGGTTGGGGTGGAGACTGTGATCGCTGACAATCCGAAGCTGACAGTCAATCCGAAGTACGTAAAAAGGCCGCGGCATCCTTTGCGGATCGTGCTCGATTCGAAGGGAAGGACCCCCAAGAACGCGCTTGTCCTGGATGGAACCTCAAAGACTCTGATAGTCACGAACGAGAAGTGCAAGAAGGTCTTCCCCAATGCGACGACGGCGAGATGCGGGAACCAAGAGGTAGATCTGAAGAAGCTGATGAGAATCCTCGAGAAGAGGGGGACCGGGATTCTCTTGGTCGAGGGTGGCTCAAAGGTGATATGGTCGTTCTTGCGATCCAGGATTGCGGATGAGGTCAACATCTTCGTTGGCAGCATGGTGATCGGAGGGGAGACATCGCCCACACCGGCTGGAGGAGCCGGGGCTGAGACCGAGAAGGCGATCGTCGCGCTGGAGCTCAAGAGGATGAAGACCGTTGGAAACGGCGTCCTGCTCACCTACGAGGTGGTCAAGTGACCGAGGAAGGGGGCACCCCCAGGTTCGTCGCGGATCACATGCTGGGATCGCTGGCGCGGTGGCTCAGAATCATGGGATATGACACAGTCTACGACAAGAGTCTGGACGACCCTGGGATTGCCAACCTGGCGAGAGCCGAGAGCAGGTTTATCCTGACAAGGGACAGGGAGCTTGCCAAGGAACCTGGCGCACTTATGATCGAGGCGGATGACCTCGATTTGCAGCTCAAGGCAATAGCTGAGAAGTACGGACTGAAGTTCCATGACGATCTGATCAGATGCTCGGCCTGTAACGGAGAATTGGCAGACCTGGACAAAGCGCTGGCGAAGGAGTCCGTACCAGAGGGCGCGTTCGAGAACAACGAGAGATTCTGGAAATGCTCGAAGTGCGGGAAGGTATACTGGAAGGGCACGCACTGGCACGGCATAATGGACAGGTTCCGCAGGCTCAGCCTAGTTTAGTCTCGGGAGCCTGCTTGACCCCGTGAAGATGCTCGCTTATTATCTTGCCACTGGAAGAGTTGACTATCATCGCACCTCCCCTGCCTTCGACGCACCAGACCGGCAGGTACACGAGCCCCTTCGACTCGATGAGCATCGAGTCCTTCTGGGTCTTCTTCCGTTCGATTATCTCTGAGTGCCCGAAATCCTGGACGGTCTCCACATGGGATTTGTGTTCGCGTTCGATTAGGTCCTGTGCAATCTGCTTCGCGGTTTCGTAGTCGATCTTCGGCTCACGCTTCGAATGCGGCAGGTCGATGGAATCCACGAGTTCGAATCCCCATCTCCAAGTCTCGACACGACTCGTGAGCGCGTTAACGGCCGCGATTCCCGCTTTCTGCTTTCCGCCTTCGAGGTTCAAGACGAAATGAAACAGATAGTGTGGGACCAGCTCGAGGTCGAACTTGTAGCCCTGGACCTCGTGCCTGGCCAGGTACTTCACGTCTTCGAGTGTGATGATAGGTCTTACTATCCTTTCTGTGCGCTCCTCGGAGCTCTCGACTATGATTGGGATAGCCTGGTCAGGGGGCTCTGACATCCTCTCAGGGACATCATCCGACACTATCTCGTCAATCAGACTCCTGCCCCTGCTGTTGCCAACGGTCTCGAGTTGCAGGTTGCCGATCTCGTGCTCTATCTCCTCCCTACCCCAGTAGTGTATGTCGCTCTGCTGAAGATATGACTGAACACTCTCGTCGATCTTGCCGAGCGATGCCACTACCTTCCTGCCTGAGAATTCTGACACGTTCTTGACGAAATCCTGGACGTCGTCGATGAGCATGTCGCTAGCAGCCATTATAACGACGGAGGTGTCGTCGCGCTTCCCATAGAGGTATCCATCCCTCTCTTGCACAGAGAAGTCGCGCGATTCGAGGATCTGGACCATGTAGTCCTTTAGAGTGGACAAGCGAGCCCCTACACCAGAATGTGAGCGGCCCATAAAAGACTTCTCAACTGACTGGCTCGCCGTCGCAAGGTTAATATGGCAAGGCAGACTGTTAATGAAATCGCATCTCGAAGGAGGTCTTGCGCCTGAGGCCAATCATCTGGTTTCCGATTGCCGTGTTCGTGTCTGGCATAGCGTGCGTCGCGGCTGCCGTTGCGGGTGGCGAGGCGGACGTCCGCCTGTTCCTGATATTCCCTGTTTTCAGCGGTTCCAGCTGGCTGTTCATCCTCGGCACCTTGCTCATCGTCCTCAGCTTCTTCGTAAGCTTCGCGATGATTGCCACAGGAGGAACGGAGGCTGACCGATTTCAGCCCGGAAGCGTGGAGCATCCTTCTCCAGCAACCACTCGGAGAAAGACAACCTTTGGAGGCGTTGTTCTAGTCGGACCGATACCGATTGTGTTTGCGTCGAGCAAGAACATGGCTATCTTCATGCTGATTATCGGCATCGCGCTGGCGGTGGTATTCCTAGGAGCTCTTCTTGTTCTCTGATACTAGGCTCTTTGCGATGTCTTCGGGATCCAACTGCCCTTTCTCGGCTAGCTCCCTGAGCTCGCTCGTGATCTTGATGTAGACTCCAAAATCAAGGTTGTTCCTTCTCACGGCCTTGCCGATGGCTCTTTCCAGGGTCTCCTTCCGCTGCTTGCTCGCCAAGGCTTCCCTGAGGATGTCCAGGAGCGCTGGCTCCATGGCCTACTCCTTCTTGTGTGCCTGGCAGATATCGATGAACGCCTGGAACATCTCGTAACCGTTGTCTGTGTGCTCGACCTCGGGATGGAACTGAAGACCGAACAGAGGCTTCGATGTGTGCTTCATCGCCTGTATCAGGCAGTTATCGGAATGTGCGAGCGCTACGAAGTCCGGAGGCAGCTCGGTCACCTCATCGTTGTGC
>JBGQAM010000004.1:0-42862 GCA_041494275.1 Thermoplasmata archaeon
CAAGGCACTTGCGCTTGGTGGTGGAAATGGCCTTGTCGAGGTTGGAGATCTTAGAACCTGGTTCGAAGCGTATCTCCGGGTATAGCACGATCTTCACGAACTTCTTGAGGCCCTCCACGACCTCAAGATCGCCAACCGCCCTGCATCTGTACTCCACTAGCTTCATTCCGAGATCCCTGGAAACATATTCGAAGACTATCTGAAAACACATGTTGGCCGCGCCGACAAATGCGTCCTCTGGCGTGAGCGGGCCTCGCATGCCCTCGAGCTCAGCAGGCGCTGAGTAGTCGATGACCTGCCCGTTCTGGCAGTGGAGTCTTCCTGGAAACTTCTCGTTCCAGACTACCGTCGTTTCGAAGTTCATCTCTCTTCGCGGAGGCCACTGCGCTATCTCGATTTATACTTTGTAGCGCACACTCGGTGCTGTCGCTGTCCAGATGATCAGAAAAAGAAAAAGGGGGATGGGTGAGTCATTGTGGCTATCTTGAGTCTCAGGCCAGAGCTTTGTTCATGTTCTGCTCCACGACGGCCCTCGGAGCAGCGCCGACCATCTTGTCAACCAGCTGTCCGTTCTTGAAGAACAAGAGAGTGGGAATGCTCATGATCTTGAACTTGCCCGCCACGTTGAAGTTGTCATCCGTGTTCAGCTTTGCGAACGCCACCTTCCCTTTGAGGTCTTTTGAGAGAGCGTCTATTGTCGGCGAAAGCATCCTGCACGGTCCGCACCAAGGGGCCCAGCAGTCTACGACAACCTTAGGGTACTTGCTGACGAACTCCTGGAAATTGGAGTCTGTCAGAACGACTGGCGCTTCTGGCCATCCGTTTCCTCCAGCTCCCGCTCCCTTCATCATCTCCTCCATCTTGCGCTTCTTGATTTCCTCGACCTCAGATGGCATCTTGTTCACCGTTTGTACACGCATGTGCGCTGTTCACGCAATATCGTACAGAACCGCAGTAGTTAAACATTGAGGCGAAACGGCACGTCTCCACCCCTCAAGACGCAGTCTTGAACCCAGACTTACTGGACAAGACAAACTTTTTAAGGAGTGGAGAGCGATACAGTCGCCGGGATTAGGGATGCTCGAAGAAGCTTCAGAACTCATCGGATTGCAGGTTTATACCAGCCAAGGAATGTTCCTCGGGACCGTCGGCAACCTCGTGGTCGAGGTTGACGAGAACAAGGTCCAAGGATTGTTCGTGAACAACACGAACCCGTTGTTGGTCGAGGGTTCCAAGGCCGTGAACGTGCCGTACAGGTGGATCTCGTCCATCGGGGACATCGTGATATTGAAGTACTTCCCGAAGAGAGTGGCCTTGAAGAGAGGTTCGAAGCAGAAGGCCGAGAGGCCGCCGGCTGAGGAATAAAGCATTTATCGTTCCCCGGCGGTGTCGCGTTTGTGTCTGGACCCAAAGTCGATCCTTCTTGCTACGTTGCTCCAGAGGCGATCATAATCGGTGACGTGGTTATCGAAAAAGGATGCAGCATCTGGCCATATGCAGTGATAAGGGCTGATTTCTCCGAGGTGAGGATCGGAGAGGGCTCCAGCATCCAAGAGCACTGTCAGATACATGGCAATCCGGGAAAGCCGATAATCATCGGCAAGAACGTCTCTGTAGGCCATGGCGCGATCATCCACGCTGCTAAAGTCGGCGACTATGTCATCGTTGGGATGAACTCGACGATCCTCGACGGCGCCGAAATCGGGAGTGGGTCGATAGTCGGTGCCAATGCGCTTGTCAAGGAGGGCATGAAGGTCCCGGAGGGAAGTTTAGTCGTTGGAGTCCCCGCCAAGGTTGTGAGACAGGGAGACCCATCGCTCATGGCTGCTGCGAAGAAGAACGCAGAGGAGTACCACAAACTTCGTGACGCTCACAAGCGTGGGGAATTCGTCAGGTACAGAAAGTGACATTTTCATCGGGAAAGAGTAGAATAACCACTACGTACTCCTCAGCCTCGTGACCGAAGAACGCAGCAGTACCGTTTGGGACACGATAGCATCTAGAAAGAGCGTCCGAACATTCGAGGACAGGCCCGTCGAGGAGCAGAAGTTGACCCGGTGTCTGGAGGCAGCAAGGTTGGCGCCCTCCTGGGCGAACAAGCAGTGCTGGCAGTTCGTTGTAGTGAATGGTAGACAATCAGTCGACGACCTCGGAATTATGCCGGTGAACATCAAGAACGCGCCTGCCCTGATAGTAGCGTGTGGTGATCCCGACAGGAGTGGCAGCATCGACGGGAAGCCGTACTACATGGTGGACGTGGCAATCGCAGTTGAGCACATTGTCCTGGAGGCAATGGAACAAGGTCTCGGGACCGTGTGGGTTGGCGGTTTCAAGGAGGAGAAGATCAGAAAGGCACTTGGGATCCCAGCCAACATCAAGGTGGTTGCGCTCATCCCAGTTGGCTATCCCGCGGACAAGGAGACCATCGGGAACCGACTCCTCAAGAAGGTGGTCGGTTCTGCAAACAGGAAGGATCTCAAGGAAATCGTGCACTACGGGAAGTGGTGACTTCTACACGATGTTGTCGATGTTTGTCCCGCATGCCTTCGACAACTCCTCGTGAAGCCTCAGAACCTTCAGCGCCGCCTCGTGCTCTCCCTTCCTGGCGATGTATGCGACGGCATCTTCGATGCCGGTTCGCGTGGAACCAGACATCAGGTTGTCCGCGTGTGCGACAATCTTCTCCTCGAGGGTCTTGGGAGTGTAGTCCTTCCTCGGCAGCCCCAGTCTCTCTGCCCCCTTGGATGTGATGCCAGCTCCGATGTGCCTCTCGATTATCTTGACGATATCCTCAGGAAGCTTGAGCGTAGCGGCAAGCTTCGCCCCCTCGACGGCGTGAGAAATCGTGTGGCTCCTGCATCTTCCGAGGTCGTGTAGCAAGCCCCCGATCTCGACCAGATGAACATTCGCTCTGCACTTCTTCGCAATCTTGACCGCTAGGGCGGAGACGGCCTCGCAGTGAGCGACAACCTCGTCATCGCACCCGTGCTCCCTGAGAATCCGGAGGCATTCTGCCCTGTTCGGAAGATCACCGGGCTTTCCCTTTGCTCCTGTCAATTACAGTCTTCCCCCTTGGGTTCGGGACGATGGTCAGCCGGCCTTTGATGTTCTTCTCCAGGGACTTACCGCGCATATACCTGTCGAGGAAGATGGCTAGAGCGGCGACTTCCGAATGCGGCTGGTTTCCAACGGATATGTTCCTGCCTGCTAGGTCGTAGACCTCTCTCGGGACCTTCTCCGCACCGACGACGATCATTAGGTCCTTGGACTTGATAGTCGGCAACGCCTTCGACAGGCTCTCGCCGTACATGGTAAGGTGAACGACCTCGCCCTTCCATGTCTTGATCGCGTTGCGCCAGTTCACTCCTGTTTTGATCTTGAACTTCCCGCCGAAGCGCTCGACGACCCCGCTGATGGTCTTCTCGAGCGATTCGTCCTCTGTCGATACCCACACTGCGTCCGCGCCGAGCGCGCGTGCCGTCAGTGCGACATGCGTCGTTACTCGCTGATCCCTCGAAGGGCGATGGCCGAGCCTTAGAACTACTAGCATCTGGATCCTCTGGGGAGAGCCGGTTACTCCTTCACCCGCTCGATTCTGTGACCCCTGTAGTCTAGCTTCGTGCTCCTCTTGACGAGGCTCTTGAGCATTGTGAAAGTCACCCCGAGCACCTCAGCGACATCGCCCGCGAACTTGCCCTGTGCACCAACCATGTCGAAGATCTGCTTCTCGATCTTCAGGAACTCCTTCTCCTCCATGACGGCGGCTGCCAACACATCGCTGATCTCGTAGACTGGCCATGAGGCATTGATGTGGAAGGATGTGTAGTAGGTGTGGTACGCCTTCTCCGGCTGCTGCTCGGGGGAGGTCTGCCACCTAGTCTCGACGAGCTTCATCTTCTCGAAGAAGAGAAGAGCCTCCTTGCCGGCGGGCCCGAACTGCTTCTCGATATCCCGGACAGTGTGCCACTCAAGGGTCACTAACTTCAAAACCTCTCGCTTGACCTTGGTATCAACCGCCCGGAACATCGGAACCAGTTCAGCCGGTTCGGTGATGACCTTGATCCTAGTCATGGATTGACCCTATCCTTTTGTGGGATATAAAAGCCTAATTGGAATCGCCAATGTACATTCTTGACCTACTGGCTTGTCCGGATTTTCGGTGTTTTCAAAGGTGTGACTCCAATAGAAACGGACCTCTTCCGAAGGGGGAGACCTTTAAGTACGGAAACGCTCTATCGCGAAAAACAGAGCGTGCAACAATGATGGCGAAGGATCTGAAGGACAAAACGAAAGTCGACGAATTAGTCCTCACAATAACCGAGAAGAAGGAACCGAGGGAGTTCCAATCCAAGTGGAGCGGTTCTTCAGGCAGGGTATGCGATGCTGTCGGGCAGGACGAGAACAGCGACTCGGTAGCCTTGACAATCTGGAACGACGACATAGAGAAGGTCGAGGTCGGCTCGAAGATCCGAATAACGAACGGCTGGGCCTCCGCCTACAAGGAGAAGCTGCAGGTCAGCGCCGGGAAATACGGCAAGCTCGAAGTGCTCTGATTCAGTGCGCTTCAGCTTTCTACTGGATTTCTTCACAACAACAGCGCGAGCCCTGTCATCGCGGCAGCGGGGACAACGGACATCAGGAAGTCGTCGTCGACATATCGAGTCTTGATACGTTCCGATGCGATCGCCAAGGGTGCCGCGACCGCGGACAGCAGGAGAGATGCCAGGGCTGACCGCACGTCCCACGCCAGCAGACTCGCGATGCAGAGTCCGAAGTAGATGAGGAGCGTCGAGGAGACTGTCATTCCGTCGCGCACACGCGCTAGTCGCAGTTCGCCCGCAAGCGGATCAACGAGCGCCATCCCAACCAGAGCTGCAGTCGCGATGTCGTGTGGACAGAGCCAAAGGACCGCGGTGATGCCTGCGGCCGCCCAAGCAAAGGACGCGATCTGATCCTTCTCGTGCGGCCGGAGACCCATGAATGTGATGCCCTTCCATAGCCGGAACGCCTCGAAAACAACTATCACGCTGAAGAAGGCCACCACCACGGACCATCTGTGGATCCCGAAAAATGGCAGGTTCACCGGGAGGGCATAGTAGAGAGGGGCAAGGGCCATAGACGCGTGCGCTCCCCTCCTCAAGACTACATCCTTCTTCATATGTGTGCCAATCCTCGGGAATCCAACCACTTGCCGGTAAGATAACCCTTTTCCTCAAGCCGAGAAGGAAGCTCTGCCCCACTTTCCCTCGATTCCGTTGTACAGCACCCTCGTGATGATGCCCATAGATATCAACACGAGCAGAATCCCAGCAAGCGCAATCGCCCAGTCCGCCATGAGGCTGAAAGACAGTATCGTCAGGCAGAGATCTGGGAAGAACGAGAGTATGCTGAACTTCATGAGCACGCCTGTGTCGAACAGGAAGGAATTGGTCTTGAGCCCTGTCAGGTATGCCGTCATAACCA
This sequence comes from Thermoplasmata archaeon, assembly GCA_041494275.1. Classification (GTDB taxonomy): domain Archaea; phylum Thermoplasmatota; class Thermoplasmata; order UBA10834; family UBA10834; genus COMBO-56-21. The sequence goes on from JBGQAM010000004.1 coordinate 5,464, forward strand.
CCATGTAGAGCGACGTAACGAACATCACGATGAGTGCGAGCCACAGTAGTTCTGTCTCGCCGTTCAGGATAGAAATCGCAACAACGAAGAACGCGGATATGCCGAGTGTCAGGAGGAGGAACACGAGTATCCTGGTCCGGATCAGCTGCGGAACAGTCACCGGCATGAGAGAGTAGTATTCCGCGAGGTCGATGTTGTTGAGCCAGTTGTACATCATCACGCCGATGAAGCCCACCATCGCCGCGTAGAAGACCGCGTTGAAGCCAACGGGGATGGCGAGGCCATTGTTGACGTACCATGTCGTGAACGACAGGAAGAGCAGAGGCAGAACGAAGGCGAAGAACATCTTGGCGATTATCCCGCTCCTCCGAAGATCCAGGAGCTCCTTCGCCAGGAGGGTTCGATTCAGCCCCTCGAGCATCCTGACCCTCTTGTAGTAGGAGGGCAGAAGATCCTTGTGGGATTGGGAGGCGATGTTGATCCTGACCTGGACCAGCATATATGCGAGTGCGGTGAACGTAACTATCGCCAGGCCACAAACGCAAGCGTAGAGCAAGGCATCAGACGCGTCGGACCCGAAGGGCCTCACATTCATCTGGAAGCCCAGAGACGGGATGATCGCGTTGAGCGAGGGAACACCAAACACGCCGTGCGACACGAAAATGGCTGCGATGGATGCGGTGAGCAAAGTGAAGACCTTCACGTTCCTAATGTAGACAACGGATGCCATGAAGCTGAGGGACATCCCAAACATAAACGCAAGCAGCATGGATACGAACAGCAGGGCTATGCTCGTGAGGTGAAAGCCCATGAATGGTGCGGCTGCGAGGAGGCCCATCGTCGCGGGAAGGACAAGTAGGAGGACGTAGAATATCGCATCTCTGAGGAATATCCCGAGGAACGTCGTCCTGAACGATATCGGCAGGAGATATGGCATCGCGACCAGGTAGTTGCTCGTTCCATATCTCCTCTCAAGGTATTCTCTGCCCATGAGACCGAACGCGCCAACGCTCAGGCCATAGAGGAACGCGGACAGGTTCGTGAACGTGCCCATCTGCGTGAACGAAATGGTCTCGAGCATCTTGTCGATAGTCAGGCCGCTGCCGAGCGAGAGCACGAAAACGAAGAACGGGAAAGTCAAGAACCTGTTCTTGCCGGAGTAGCTCGTGTGCGTCCTGAACTCCTCTTTGAGCATGAGCCTCAGGAGGTCTTTCGTTTCTCGCCACCTCCGTCACCGCGAACGCCCACGGATCGAAGGAACAGCTTCTCCAGATTCTCGCCCTCTTTAATCAAATCGTTGATCCTGCCCTGCGCGACGACCCTTCCGAGGTTGACGATAGCCAGCTTGTTGCACAGCCTCTCGGAGATCTCCAATATATGGGAGGCCATGAAGACCGTCCCGCCCTTTGCGACGTAGCCCTCGAGATACTCTCTCAGCAGTCGCTGATAGATCGGGTCCAGGTTGATGAACGGCTCATCGAGGAACAGCAGCCTCGGTTCGTGGATGAAGGCCGACGCGAGCATCAGCTTCTGCCTCATGCCCTTGGACATGTCCTTGCATATCGTGCCCTTCTTCTCCTCGAGGTCGAAAAATGAAAGCCATTTATCGATCCTTTCCTCGAGGCCATCGAGGCCTCTGATCTTCCCGACGAAATACAGGTACTCGTAGGCAGTCAGATACGTCGGAGGGCTCTCCACTTCAGGGACTATCCCTATGAGCCTCTTCACGCCGAGAGGGTCCTTGACCACATCCACTCCCATGACGTTGATCGAGCCGGATGTAGGCTCGAGCTGCCCGGTGAGTATCCTGATGAGTGTCGTCTTGCCGGCCCCATTTGGGCCGAAGAATCCGAAGAAATCGCCCTGATCAACGGATATGTTGACACTGTCGAGCGCCTTCATACTCCCGTACTGCTTGACAACGCTGCGGCCCTCGATCACTGCCATGGCGAGCTACGCTATTCGTCAGAAGTTATATCAAACTTAGTTGACAACTCAATCTACCAACTCACTTGTTCCCTCTTTCTCCTTCTTATATTTCCTCGTGCTATCATGTAGCACGACAAGGGCAGCTCCTATCACATCGCAGAAGGAATCAAGATGAAAGGTAAGATGGGCAGGTCTGTGCTCACGAGCAAGATAGAGACAGAGATCGACCTATTGCAGAGGCACGTAGCGATGCTGAAGGCGATCATGGACAACGAGCCGATCGGCATCATCAGGCTCTCTGAGATGTTGAAGTACCCGCAGCACAAGGTCAGGTATTCCTTGCGCATACTCGAGCAAGAAGGACTGATCGACCCTTCTCCGGATGGAGCTGTAACCACAGAGAAGATCCAAGATTTCCTGGACCATCTGAAGGACATCCTTGAGACAATGAGCAATACGGTCAATGAGCTGCGGGAGTCGATAGAGTAAACTCGAGCTCCCGCCCCAATCGTTTTGTCCGGAAGCCTGGCAGCGCCGTTACAAAAGGCTTATCTAAATGGTCACTTTAACTGCGCCTGCGAAGCCACACATGCCGTCGTAGCTCAGCCTGGTAGAGCGTCCGCCTGTTAAGCGGAAGGTCAACGGTTCGAAACCGTTCGACGGCGCCATCATTTTACTACAGCTGCCACGCGGTCTGGCTTCGGCTTCGAATCCCCGTAGATGAAGCGCCCTACTCTAAAGAACAGGACCTTCTTTCCCTTGGACCATCTCGTCAGGTCGATAGCGAACATGGTTGCGAGCGCGGCGGATATGAACATGTCGATAACGCCGCCCAACGCCACCACGATGCCTAGGAAAATGAAGAAACAGAGGATGCCCGCCACGAAGTAGGCCTTCTGAGGAAGGTTTCCGACTGTGCCCATCTTCTCCTTGATCAGCAAGAGCGTCGCACCCGAGATTACTAACAGCATGAAGATAGGAACGAGGAAAGGTATCGTTGTATCCGAGAACGCCCCTGCGAATAGGAAACTGGAGAACAGGAAGACGAATCCGAGCATCGCAAACCTCCTTGGAGACCAGCTCGGCTGTGGGTTGGTGGGCATCATGAAGTTCCTCGGGAAGTGCTTCGCGTAGAACGTGAGCGCGAACACCGATATGATTGCCAGAATGTACATTGGCATGAGGGGCACGTAAGGGTTCAAAAGCGTAGTGCACACCAGAACGTCCAGGAAGAGGATCACCAGCACGATCTCGAACCTCTTTCGAGTGAGAAGCCGCGCTTCTCTCAGATGGGGGTAGAGCATGTGGAGGATGAAGATCGCAAGGGTGATGCTGACTGCTGCGTGGAACACGGTCAGCCAGACTGCCCAAACCCAATTCGTCCCGAAGTATCGCCCGTAGACCCCGAGTCCGCCCAGGTCCATCCAGTCTGGGTCGAAGAAGCTCTTGACGGCCACGCCTTCCTCCAGAATACCGTAGGCCGCGCCCATGATGACTATGCTGGCCCAGCCTCTTCCCCAGATTACTGACAGCTCCCTGACGATGAGGACGCCTGCGCCATAGAGTCCGACCAACAAGGCCAACGACAGGGGGGAGAAGAACTCGAATGGTGGGGAGGAGCCTGAGAACATCTCGGCAATCATCGGAGAGAGAAACGCCAGGATCCAGAGGGCCTTGCCTTTCTCTGTCATGCATGCGAAAATCCTTCTGATTGGTATATGAAGACGACCATGAAGCTATCAGATCAGATATCCAGACCGATCGTTCTGGATCGGTCCGCCCATCCCTCAAGGGCACGCAATCCGGAGCGAGGAGAGCCCAGGAAGTTAGGGGACATTAACAAATACCGTGCCAACGATTGAAAAGGGAAGGCGACCAAGGAGGCGTACGTTTGTCTGATATCAGAGTGGGGGACTTAGCACCCGATTTCGAGCTTGAGGATCAGAATGGAAAGAAGGTCCGGCTCAGCCAGTACAGAGGCAAGAAGAACGTCTTGCTGGCGTTCTTCCCATTCGCGTTCAGCCCTGTCTGCACGAACGAACTGGGCGAGCTGAAGGAGAAGGAAGAAGTCATTCTCAGGCTCGACACGCAGATCCTCGCGTCGAGCGTAGACAGTACCTGGTCTGAGAAGGCCTTCGCGAAGGAGCTTGGGGTGAAGTTCCCGATACTCGGAGATTTTAGGAAACAGGTAGTTCCACTCTATGGCGCTCTCTACGAGGACAAAGGCTTCGCAAAGAGGACCATATTCGTCATCGACAAGAAGGGCAAGGTGGCGTACAAGAGAGAATACGAGCCTGGCACGCAACCAGACATAAACGAAGCCTTGGACCTGCTCAAGAAGCTCAAGTGATGACTCCCGGCTCAGACGACAATGTTTATTAGACACCCTGGACTAGTATCCGGCCGAAGACCAGCGTAGGTTGGCTCCCAAAAGGTGACCGGAGATGGCTTGGATCAAGACAATGGACCAGGATAGCGCTTCTGGCAAGACGAAGAAGGTCTATGACAAGATATTGAAGGAGCGAAGGCACCTTGCAAATATCTTCATCGCCCAGGGTCTCGAACCCGAAGTGCTCGAGGACCACTTGAATCTCTACGTTCACCTGATGATCGGTCCGGGTCCGCTCTCGAGAGAAGAGCGCGAGATGGTCGCCGTAGTGGTCTCGGCTGCGAATCGTTCCGCATATGGCGCAATCCACCATTCAGAGGCACTTGAGACCGTTGAGAAGGATCCGAACGCCTTGTACAACCTCTTGAAGGAGTTCGCGACGAAGCACGAAAGCCCGCGGGCAAAAGCGCTTCTTGCATACGCGGCGAAGCTGACCCTAGACCCGAAAGATGTCACGAAGGATGACATCAAAGACCTGAAGGATGCGGGATTGACCGACAAGGAGATCTTGCGTGCGAACCTGATTGCCAGCTACTTCAATTTCTCGAACAGGATCGCTCTTGGGCTCGGCGTCGAACTCGAAGAGGGGAAGGCCAGGACATACAAGTACTGAGCGGCCTCCGCACAGAAACACTAATAAGACGACTTGTCTTTATGATGGATTACACGGGCCCGTAGCTTAGTCCGGCGGAGCGATTGGCTCATAACCAGTTGGTCATCGGTTCAAATCCGATCGGGCCCACTCTGATGCCTTTTTTCTGATCGACTGACGATGGCCTCAGCTCGAATGAGAAGAATGAAAAATGCGATAAAAGCAAAAGGATTTGCGCTTAAGAAACTGATACCAGATGTACCGGCTAGAAGCAACTAGAACCTTCGTGGCGGCCTGTGCTTCTGATAACAATCCTTGCAGTACACGGGTCTCCCTTCAGTCGGCTTGAACGGGACCTGTGCCTCAGCTCCGCAGTCAGAACATTTCACGGTATGCATCTCCCTTGGGCGGGAGCCGAAACCGCGGTCGTCTCTGCGTGGTCTGTCGTTAATGAGGACTACCTCCTTCCAAATCTCACTCTACCCCTTGCGGAGCCGAATGGTAAACCTGCAATACAAGTGACTTGTATATTAAGACAATGGCATTTACCAGCTGTTCGGTGTTGGGTAGGCCCTCCCTGACTCGACCCGCAATGGACGACTGAGGGGATGCACAACGCGGATATCCTCTACCTAGAGACTCGTCTGCGAGCGACAGACCGCATACCACGCGATCGGTCAAAAGAATGAAATCGTTCGAGGATATCGGGTGAAGGAGGGGAATGCGTGAAAGACACCGATATTGCAGCACTGTTCTCAGCTACTGACATCCAAGACTTGGACATCCATCCGGATGAGCGAAAGGCCGTATGTTCTGTCAACAACGGGCTCAACTGGGAGCTGGCGATCCTCAACCTGACAAATGGCGGCCTGAAGAAGTTCAAGAGCGGCCAGCAATCTCTGATGAGCCCAACGTTCTCTCCGGACGGCAAACGAATCGCCTACCAAGTAGACTTTGAGGGGAACGAGAAACACGACATAGTCGTCGTCGGGGCAAATGGCAGGGGCTCTAAGAAGGTCACAGACGGCGTCGAGGACAACTACGATCCACGATTCTCCCCGGACGGCGAATCGATAGCTTTCATCTCGAACCGCGTCAGAGATCTGGACAACCTTTACGTCATCGGCTCGAATGGAGGTAGGCTGAAGAGGCTGACAGACGAGCCATTGCCAGTGAGGCAATTCGCGTGGTCTCCCGACGGGACGAAGATAGTCTATCTGACAGGTGTGGGGGATGAGGACTACATCTCCATTGTCGATTTGCACAAGCCAAGACCGAAGAAGCTGCTTCAGAAGAGGAACGTCGAGTACGGTCTGGCGGGCGATTCCGGGGGCCATGCGCTATGGTCTCCGGATGGAGAGAGCTTCCTGTTCCTATCGAACGAGCACGACTGGGCGGACATAGGACAATTGGATCTGTCGAGCAAGAAGATGCGATGGCTTGTAGAGTCGAAGAACGACAAGCAGCAGCCACAGTGGTCGCGTGATGGGACGCAGATCGCCTATCTTGAGGTAGATGATCCAAATGTGATCGTGAAGGTCAAATCCAAGGGAAGAGCAAGAATTGTCTCATCTCTGGATGGCACATCGAGAGCGCTTCACTGGCTGTCGGACGGAAGTGGCGTCGTGTTCGTCAACGGATCACATTCCCGACCAGAAGAAGTGTTCGTGGCGAGGAACCTCGTGCCAAAGAGGGTCACGAAGTTCATGAAAAAGCAGTTGAGACTCAACGCTCTGGTGCGTCCACGGCTCATCAAGTACAAGTCCTTCGACGGACAGAGAATTACGGCCCAAATACTAGTGCCAAAGGATAGGTCCCGCAAAGCTGCCATCGTATATCCACACGGGGGCCCGGAGATGATGGACACTGACTTCTGGGACCAACTGACAACCTTGCTGGTCGACAAAGGCTTCACTGTAATGAAGCCGAACTACAGAGGTTCGCTCGGATACGGCCGCAGGTTTCTACATCTTCACGACAAGGACCTCGGAGGAGGGGACTACAAGGATACCGTGTGGGCCGGCAAGTACCTCCTAGACCAAGGGTATGCAGCAAAGGATCGCCTGGGATACTGGGGCGCGAGCTACAGCGGTTTCACGTGCATGCTCGCTCTGACCAAGTACCCAGACATGTGGGCTGCTGGAGTATCCATCGTTGGCTTCTTCGACTGGGCGACCGAACATGAGACGGAGCGAGGCTACCTGAAAGCGTACGATGAGAGCAAGATGGGAGATCCAAAGAAGGATCCGGACTTCTTCCACGACCGCTCGCCGATCAACTTCCTCCAGAACCTCCAAGCCCCCATCCTTATGACAGCTTCTGCCAAGGACGTGCGCTGTCCGCCCACTGAGTCGAGGGCTGTCGCCAAGAGACTGAAGGACATGGGCAAGGAGTTCGAGTATCACGAGTATCCTGACGAAGGGCATTGGCCGAGGAAGAGAAAGAACCTGATCGATCTCTACACCAGGTCGGCCAGGTTCCTGGATGAGCACATACCGGAGTAAGATAGGATTTCATCTTCGGTAGTACGGGTTCATCAGGTCCTCGAAACAGGACAGCGCAGCCGCAGCACCGCCATGCACTGCTGCCACTATCTGCCGGATGCCGCCTGACACGTCCCCGGCAGCATATACGAAGGCGACGTTGGTCCTGAATGAACGATCTACCGTGACGAATCCACCTGGATCCATGTCCAGTCCCAGCTCCGTTGCGAGTTGGCTGCTGGGAACCTCGCCCACGGCAACGAACACTCCGCTGACGGGCTTTGTGTGGACCTTGCCCGTCTTCAGGTCCCTGAGCCGGACCGCGGTCACTTCGTCCCCCTCGACGATCTCGTCCAGCACGGTGTCCCATAGGATCGGTATGTTGCGCTGGATGACGCTGTCCTGGAGGTGCTTGTCCGCCCTGAGCTGGTTGCGGCGGTGGACTATCGTGACTTTGCACCCGAGCGACGAGAGATGGAGGGCGTCTGTCAAAGCGGTGTTCCCTCCGCCGACGACTATGACCTCCTTGCCCTTGTAGAAGAACCCGTCGCATGTGGCACAGTAGCTGACTCCCTTGCCAGTCATTCCTTCCTCGCCTGCAACATCGAGCTTTCGGTGATAGGACCCGGTTGCCAGGATGAGAGCCCTGGAAGTGTACCTCCCTGAAGTCGTGAAGACCTCGAACTTGTCTCCACCTCTGACTCTGAGAACCTCCTCGCCTTCATGGATATCGACATATCTCTTGGCGTGCTCGGCCATGCTCTCCATGAGCTTCATGCCAGCTATCTCTGGGAAACCTGGATAGTTCTCGATCGTCGGACTCGTCAGCACCTGTCCGCCGGGCACCCCCTTTTCGAGGATGACGCAGTCCAGCCCCGCCCTGCTCGCATATATGCCAGCAGAAAGGCCCGCGGGCCCCGCGCCTAGAATGATGACATCGTAATCTCCCAGCAATGCCTCTGCTGGGTCTGCCGCGATCCCCTCTATCGTCATCCAACAACTGAATCCTCAAAGACCGTATTAAATCCGCTCATCTAGGAGCTTCACACAAGTATCTATTGCGGAATGGGACATCTGGCCCAATAGCATAAAATACAATCCTCGGCTCTCCACCGACCGAGATTGATGGATCCGGGGACTGTCAAAGCCTTTCTTGCGATAGGGGCGATCATATTCATCGGATTTTTCGGCAATCTCATCTTCACGAGGTTCCGGATCCCTGATGTGCTCCTATTGGTTGCCCTCGGGATGATCTTGGGACCGTATGCGCTGGGGGGGATGCTGCATTTCCTCACGCATCAGACGCTTGACAACATACTGCAGTTCAGGGATTTCCTCCTGTCAGCCGCGCTGGTTCTCATCCTCTTCGACGGGGGCCTGTGCCTAGACGTGCGTTCAGTTGTCCAATCGATGAGGCTGTCTACATTCATCACGGTCCTGACCCTTGTATCGGAGATCTTCTTGGTGGCAGTCCTCCTGAAAGTGTTCCTGGACGTGGATTTCCTGCTGGGACTCGTGGTCGGCGCGATTGTTGGCGGGACGAGTGAGGCTGTTGTGATTCCGATCGCGAACAAGATGAGGATAGGTCAGCAGACGAAGGCGATGCTGATAATGGAGAGCGTCGTGACGGACGTGCTCGTCATCGTCATCGCGATCTCCCTCATGTCCGTGATCGTTGTCGGAGATTTCAGTGTCCTCGGCATCATAAGAGAACTTGCTGTCAAGTTCGTGATCGGAGGAGTGGTTGGCTTCGGTGCAGGCATCGCATGGCTATTCGTTCTCCAGAAGCTACAGAACCAACCGCTATCCTACATGATCACTGTCGGAGCGCTGTTCGTCGTTGCGGGGGCTGTGGAGTTGTCTCCGATAAGCAGCTCCTCAGCTGTGGCCGCGCTGATGTTCGGCCTCGCAATCGGCAACAGACGGTACGTGAAGAGATGGCTAACGTCCGTCACGCTGAAACTCTCCTCCGATGAGCACATCCATGAATTCCACTCCGAGATCTCGTTCTTCGTCAGGACATTCTTCTATGTCTACCTCGGTCTGATATTCGAGTTCGACACATTCCAGCCGATTCACCTCGCTGTGGGACTCGGCATTATCGCTGTCATCGTGATCGTCAGGCGGATCACATCCCTCATCGCATGGAAGATCGGAGACCTTGAGAGAGAGGATGCTGATGCGCTTTTCGCTATGATGCCTCGAGGGTTGGCAGCCGCAGTCCTGGCAACGATGCCTGCGACGCTCCTAGCTGGGACTAGCATCTGGTTAGCTAAATACGATCAGATGATCGTCAACATCGTTCTGATAGTCATTCTCGGGACCACCATCCTTGCATCGGTGCTCAGTTATCTTACAGAGAAGAGGATTGACCAGAGGAACAGAGAGAGGCTCAGGGCCAGGATGGCAGTAGAGAATTCATACTAGCCGGGCGGGCAACTCTCGAGCGAACTCCAACGTCCATATGCTCTTGGGCACGGCGAGGCGAGCTATATCTTGCATCAGAACACCTTCTCCGAGAGTCGCCTCAATGAAAACCACGCGGATCAAGGCCGCTCGAAGGCTCTCTTCCCGGGGAACCTAGCCTTACTGCCCAGTTCCTCCTCTATCCGCAGGAGCCGGTTGTACTTCGCTGTCCGCTCGCCCCTCGAAGGCGCACCTGTCTTGATCTGCCCCGCGTTCGTCGCGACGCTGATGTCGCTGATGGAAGTGTCCTCGGTCTCGCCTGATCTGTGCGAGAGAACGCATCTGTAGTGCGATCTCGCGGCGAGCTTCACCGTCTCCATGGTTTCAGTCAGCGTTCCAATCTGGTTCACCTTGATGAGAATCGCGTTCGCAATGCCTTGCTTCACGCCCTTGGCGAGCATCTTCTTGTTCGTGACGAACAAGTCATCGCCAACAAGCTGGATCTTCTGGCCCAGTCTGGCCGTGATGCCTTTCCATCCAATCCAATCCTCTTCGGACATGGCGTCCTCGATGGACACAATCGGGAATCGCCTGCACAGGTCGACATAGAGGTCGACCATCTCGTCAGCGCTCAGAGACTCCATTGTGCTCTTCTTGAAGACGTACTTACCATCGTCATAGAACTCGCTCGCCGCCGGGTCCATTGCGAAGAAAACGTCTTTTCCCGGCTTCAGACTAGCATCCTCAGCGGACTTGACCATGAGTTCGAGTGCGTGCTCGTGAGAACCGAGCCTGGGGGCGAATCCGCCTTCATCACCTACCGCCGTGCTGAGGCCCTCCTTCTTCAGATTGGCTTTCAGCGCGTGGAAGACCTCGGTGCCACGCCTGAGCGACTCCCTGAAGTCCCTCCCGACTGGCACAACCATGAATTCCTGAAAATCGAGGTTGTTGTCCGCATGGGCGCCGCCATTGAGGATGTTCATCATCGGGACCGGGAGCACTTGTGCCTTGGCGCCCCCGAGATAACGATACAATGGTAGATTTGCATTCAGTGCGGCGGCATGAGCGACGGCAAGAGATGTGCCGAGGATGGCGTTCGCGCCAAGCTTAGATTTGTTTTCTGTCCCATCAAGCTTAATCATCAAGTTGTCGATTGCATTCTGATCCTCGGGGTCCATGCCGACAACCTTTGGGGCTATGATCCTGTTGACGTTCGAAACGGCCTTCTGGACCCCCTTTCCGAAGAATCTGCGTTTGTCCCCGTCTCTAAGCTCGACGCATTCCCTGAGCCCAGTCGAAGCGCCAGATGGGACGGATGCGCGCCCGATCTTGCCGGTGTTCAGCACAACATCGACCTCGACTGTCGGGTTCCCTCTCGAGTCGAGTATCTCCCTCGCCTTGACCGCCTTAATCTTGGCCATCCTATCAGTGAGCCGAAGCGCTCGGGAGGATAAAAGCAATTGCGCATCGTTGCAGACCCGCGTCCCACTGGAAAGGTTTTATACGCTGGCCAGGCTCTGCGAAACCGCAATGAACCAGTTCGAGTTGCTGGACACGCGGCTTCGAGAGGAACTCGCGAAAAGGGGCATCGCTGAGCCCACGGAACCGCAGACAAAGGCGATTCCGGCAATCCTCTCCGGGGAGAACGTGCTACTTGTCGCTCCAACGGGCATCGGGAAGACGGAGGCTGCGATGCTGCCCGTCCTGCACAAGCTTGCCGGCTCGAAGAGAGGGGGCATCAGATGCGTCTACATCACCCCACTCAGAGCGCTGAACCGAGACCTTCTGAGGAGGCTGAACGAATTCGGAAAGGCTGTCGATCTCAAGGTGGCAGTAAGACATGGCGACACCTCTCAATCGGAGAGAACTGCACAATCCAAGAGTCCTCCGGACATCCTGATAACCACCCCGGAAACGCTCCAGATAATGTTCACCGGGAGGATTCTGCGGCAACATCTCACACATGTGAAGTTCGTGATCGTGGATGAAATCCACGAGCTCGCTGAGGATGAAAGGGGCGCACAGCTCTCGGTGGCGTTGGAAAGGCTCGTCGGTATCGCTGGTGAGTTTCAGCGAATTGGCCTATCCGCGACGGTCGGGTCAATCGCGGAAGTATCGAACTTCCTTGCAGGTGTCGGGCGCACTGTGTCCATGCTTACTGTGTCCGCGGTCAAGGACATGAGGATCTCGGTAGAGAGCCCTGCGCAGACCGAGTCTGACAAAGATCTGGCTGGCAAACTGCAGACTGATATGAAACACGTCGCTTGCATGAAAAGGTGCAGAGAGCTGATAGAAGCGCACAGGTCGACACTCTTCTTCGTCAACACAAGGGACTCCGCAGAAGCCCTGGGCGTGAGATACCATCACTGGGACGAATCGTTCAAGGTGGGCGTCCACCACGGATCGCTCTCGAAGGAGATCCGAGTCCAGATGGAGGATGATTTCAAAGCTGAGAAGCTGAAGGCATTGATATGCACTTCATCGCTGGAGCTGGGGATTGACGTGGGCTCTGCGGATTTCGCAATCCAGTTCAACTCGCCGAGGCAAGTGACGAGACTGATACAAAGGGTGGGCAGGTCTGGTCATAGGATCGGCGAGGTATCATACGGAAAGATCATCACGACCACACCTGGCGAGACAGCGGAGAGCCTTGTGATTGCCAGAAGGGCCATGATCGAGGAGCTCGAGAGGTTCAACATCCGCGAAAATCCTCTGAGCGTCCTCGCAAACCAACTCGTGGCGATGACGCTCACGGAGGGACGAGTGGACAAGGAATGGGCGTATGCTACGGTCAAGCGAGCGTATCCTTTTCGGAACCTGATCAGAGCGGACTTCGAGGATGTGCTCAGGCTGCTGGCCGAGTTGCACATCCTGTGGAACGACGAGACCGGATTCAGGAAGAAGACCACTGGAATGAAGCATTTCTATGACAACATCTCGATGATCCCGGACGAGAAGACTTACAAGATCCGAGACGTCTCCTCAAGAAGCATAATCGGCACTCTTGACGAGAGCTTCGTCGCGACCTACGCAGAGCCATATTCGACATTCGTGACCAGAGGCCGGACCTGGCGCGTTGTGGAGGTCGGCGAGGACGAGGTTATGGTCGAACAGATACGGGAACTCGCGGCCACGCCTTCGTGGGTAGGAGAGGAGATACCAGTCCCGTACGAAGTCGCCCAAGAGGTCGGGGCGATGCGGAGGCTCCTGGCTCTTGAACTCTATCCTGGGGACGAGAACGCCAAGAATGAACTCGCACACTGGATCAAGACGCAGGGAGACCACCCTCTGCCCACCGACAAGCTTGTGACGATCGAGCAGGGAGACGGTGTCATCGTCATCAACTGCTGCTTCGGGTCGAAGGTCAATGAAACCATCGCGAAGCTCGTCGCAGGGCTTTTGACCGCGAGGTTCGGAGAGAGCTTCGGGGTACAGACCGATGTCTACTCCATCGTACTGGAGACTCCTCGCAACGTCAGGGCAGCCGATGTCGTGAAGGTCCTCAAGGAGACCGATACGTCGTCTCTAGGCCAGCTGATGCGGCTTCTGATACGCAACTCATCCTACCTGAGATGGCAGTTCGTCCATGTGGCGAAGAAGTTCGGGGCGATCAGCAAGGGCGCGGACTACAAGATGCTCAACCTATCGAAGCTGGTAGATGTCTTCGAGCACAGCCCCATATTCGAGGAAGCGCTGGCGAAGACGCTCTGGGAGAACATGGACGTCGACACCGCGAGTCACGTCCTGAAACGGATGCAGGACGGGAGTATCGAGCTAAAGACCGGCCCACTGTCTCACATCGGCAAGGAAGCAATCGGCACGAGGAAGGAGTTGATGCAGCCTCAGAGAGCGGACAGAGCGGTGCTCAACGCGCTCAAGGAGCGGCTGCTGAAGGAAGATGTCGTAATGGTATGCATGAACTGCCGGACGCAGAGGAGGGCCGCGGTGGCGCAGCTTCCGGAGAAGATCAAGTGCGCCAAGTGCGGTGGTGTGTTGATGGCCGCAATACAGCCGTACGCCAAATCGCAGATCGACGTCCTCAAGAAGGGCGCTTCGAACGAAGAGCAGCGGAAGGAGCTCAAAAGGATCTACAAGAACGCGAACCTCGTCATGGCGCATGGGAAGAAGGCTGTGCTTGCTCTCGTGGGTAGAGGAGTCGGTCCAGACACAGCCGCGAGAATACTGGCAAGGTATCAGATCGAGGACGACGAATTTCTGAGGGACATCCTGGCCGCCGAGATAATGTACGCCAGGACGAAGAGGTTCTGGGACTAGTCACGTCTTCCGAGGAAATCGAGCCCGACGACGTAGAGTTCCGAACTAGTCGACCTGGAAGCTTTCGGATGGTGTACGTGCACTTCGTCGAAGTAATTCTTGACCTGGTCCACGTAACCCTTGCTCATGTCGCCGTAGAACATCTTCACTACCAAATTGCCTCCTTCTTTGAGAACCTTCGTTGCGAAGTTCAAGGCGTGCTCGCAAAGCTCGATCGAGCGCGCGTGATCGTACGGATAGTTGCCGCTTATGTCGGGTGACATGTCCGATATCACCACATTCGCACCGTCAGGGATGACTTCCAGAAGACGCGCCACGACAGAATCCTTCCTTATGTCGCCTCGGATGAATGTGACGCGTTCGATTGGATTCATCCTTTCGATATCCATCGCGATGACCTTACCCTCGGGCCCGACCAGTTCAGCCGCGACCTGCGACCAGCCCCCTGGCGATGCGCCCAGGTCGACTACCGTGTTACCCGGGATGATGAGGTCGAACTTGAAGTCGATCTGCTTCAACTTGTAGACCGCTCGGCTGCGGTAGTGCTCCTGCTTGGCCTTTCGGTAGTATTTGTCCCGGCGCCTCTGGACCCGCCACTGCTTGTTCACATCAACTGTGAATCTCCTGCTCCGAGATATTGTTTGCTACGAGTCGAGGAAAAAGGTTTAGGCGGAAGACGCAATCGCCCAATCGCAGTGATGATCATGCCGAGAAGGTTGACCTACGCGAAAGCTGGAGTCGACATAGACAAGAAGTCCCGCAGCATCGCGGCACTTGTAGAACACCTTAAGTTCAGACGGAAGGGGTTCGGCAAGCCAATCGACCTGCCGGGTCATTTCACGGGATTGGTCGACTTTGGCGATTACGCCCTGACCCTGTGCACCGACGGCGTCGGGACGAAGCTGCTCGTTGCCGACGCGATGGAGAAATGGGATACCGTCGGCATCGACTGCATCGCGATGAACGTGAACGACACCATCTGCGTGGGTTCGGAGCCAATCGCGTTCGTGGACTACATAGCCATCGACAAACCTAACGAGAGGGTGACTTCTGAAGTTGGCAAGGGCCTCGAGGCGGGTGCGGCGTTGTCCAACATGACCATCGTTGGCGGGGAGATCGCAGTGCTCCCTGAGCTCGTCAAGGGGTTCGACCTGGCGGGGACTTGCCTCGGGATGGTGAAGAAGAAGGAAATCATAACGGGCGATGACATTTCGCCTGGAGATGCACTCATCGGCCTCCCCAGCTCAGGCATACACTCCAACGGGCTGACACTCGCGAGGAAGATCTTCGAGCAGAACAGCATCGGCTACAAGGAGAATGTCAAAGGCCTCGGCAGATCCGTCGGTCTGGTGTTGCTTGAGCCCACGACCATATATGTTAGGCAAGTTCTGAGGCTGGTTGAAAGGTTCGAGATTCGCGGGATGGCGAATATCACTGGCGGAGGTCTGAGGAACCTAATCAGGCTGAAGAAAGGCGTCGGCTTCGAGATCGAGAACCCATTGAAGCCAAACCCGATATTCAGGGTGATGCAGGAGCTTGGCAATGTCACCGATGAGGAGATGTACCAGACCTTCAACATGGGTATGGGTTACTGCCTCGTGGCGCCGCAAGAAGAGGCGGCCGCCGTTGTCAGGGCAGCCGGCAAGGGCGCAAAGGTTGTTGGTCACGCTGTGAGATACGACAGCATAACCGTTCCCAGACTGGGCCTGAGATATTCGAAATACTGATTCGCATCGGCCCGTGCCCGAGGATCACTTGCTGAGCAGAGAGGCAACTACCGCCCCGAGAGCAGTGCATGTCTCGAGTGACAAGCCTCGACCAGTTATGTCCAGATGCTTATGGCTGATATCGAACACCTCCTTGGGAAGGCCGCGGGGACCAAGTCCGAATACGAGAAGTACCGATCTTCCCGATCTGAAAAGTGCTCTGACATCTGGCGCTGACACCCTTTTCGCCGGCATGGGTTTCCTCGTGGTGATCACTACCTCGCCGAGCTGCGGCGGGAAACCTTTCTTTGGGAAATCGAAGAACGAGAACCGTCCTTTTTGCGCGAGCTCTATCAGGTAGCTGCCGCTCTCGCCGATGCTCGTCGTGGTCGCCACCCAATTCGCTATCTCGACTGGCGTTGCGAGATCCTTGTCATAGGGAAAGCCGAAAGTGGCCAGGTTGCAGTCGAAAGCGAGTGCCAACGGCCCAGCTCTCGCCAGTGCCCGTCGGTGTGATTCGTGGAACTTCACAGGGTCGTAGGAGTTGAACAATCCGATCGTCACTCGTCCTGGCATGATGACTTCGAAGTCCTATCAGCGTAGGTTGGCTAAGAATTATCCCTATTCAGGGGCCTTCCGCGCGCGGCCGCAGATGGCGTACTGGTCCCCGTCGAAGAAAACATCCATGTCGGGATTCTTCTCCTGCAGCTCCTTGATCTTCTCCAGAACTTCGCGTAGAGTCAGTTCAGTCTTGTCCTTGTTTATCTTCACGAGTACGCGTTTTTCCATCTTGAATCCCTTGTGATGCCAGGCGCAAGGTACCGATTCTAATTGACCCTCTCGATATAAATATCTTTACAAAGGCGTCCTGCGAAAGAAATGCGCGAGCGCGCGCGTCAGTGACTCGCGTGTGAGGATCGGTCTTCTCCAAGAGAGCCCTTCGGGCCGAAGACGGGATCCACCTTCTGCTTGGAGGCTTCGAGCGCCTTCTTACGAACTTCCTTTGAGACCTTACCTAGCTGCTTGATTTTCTTGTCGAAGGTGTCGACGTACTTGGGAAGGACCTTGTAGACCGGTAGGAGCATGGGGACGAATGTCACCCTATCCTTGCCGAGACCTAGCGCGTCCAGCTCTGGAGCAAGGACTTTCAGCCTCGCTTCGACGATGTGTGCGATCTCGCCCCCTTCCTCATCCGAGAGCAAAACGCCGTCAGCTCCGTGCGCAAAGGCCTCAAGGATCTCCCTCCTCCCGATTCTCGCCGCTGAGGGGACACGCATTATCCTGATCGAAGACGGATACTCGAGTCTAGCAGTTCCAGCTGTGTCAGCCGCAACATAGGCCAGTACATCACCGAAGAAGCCAATGATTCTCGGGTCAGCCGAGGTTTCGTCGAGAAGACCTTTGATCTCGGCATCGACCTGAGAGTCCGTGTAATTTGCGAGCTCGAAGACCTTCTCAGGACATTCAGAGACGCACGCTCCACAGCCTATGCAGGCTATGGTATCGACCCTCGGGAACTCATCCACGCTGATGGCTCTGACGGGGCAGATCGACTCGCATGCTTTCCATTTGGTGCATTTCATCCCGTCTGTCACGATGGCTTTGACTGGATCGATCAACATCTTCCCCGTCCCGAGGAACTCGATGGTTTGCGCCGCCGTGCTCCGGCCGTCCAGGACGGTGTCCCTCACGTCCTTCGGCCCGAGAGTCACTCCTGCCGCGAATATGCCGGATCTGTGTGTCGAGACAGGATCGAGCTTCGGGTGCTTCTCCGATATGAAACCGTCTTCACCCAGCGGGACCTTAAGGAGCTTCGCCAGCTCCGCAGTCCCTTTTGACGGGAGCATCGCCGTGCATAGGACCACCATGTCGAACTCGTTCTCGATGATCTCCCCGAGCGTGACATCCTCTGCACGGACGAGGATGCCGTTGTTGCCCTTCTGTATGTCCGAGACCTTGCCGTGGATGAACTTGACTCCGTATTCCTCCTGGGAACGGACGTAGAACTCTTCGAATCCTCGACCGGCCGCGCGGACATCTATGTAGTAGATGTAGACCTGCATATACGGGAAGGTCTTCCTGAGTATCACTGACTGCTTGATGGCGTAGTTGCAGCAGATCTTGCTACAGTAGGGGACTCCGACCTTGCGGGTCCTCGAGCCGGCGCAAAGCACATAGGCGACCTTCTTCACCCTGTTCCCGTCTGCCTTGCGCTTGAGGACCATGCCGGCGCCACACTCGTTGATCATGAGGCGCTCCATCTGCGTGGCCGTGATCACATCGGGGAGCGACGTGTCGTACTCTCCTAGCTTCTTCACATCGAACATGTCGAAACCAGTGGCCATTATGACAGCGCCCACATCGAACTCCTGGAAGCGTTCCTTCTCTTCCATGTCGATCGCGTGCGCAGAGCAGACCTTAAGGCATGCACCGCACTTCTTGCAGTTCTCGAAATCCACGACATAGGATGCAGGGACAGCCTGAGGGAACGGTTTGTAGATCGCTTTGCGCTCGTACAGACACTCCTCGAACTCGTTGAGCGTCTTCACGGGGCAGACCTTCTCGCACTTCGCACAACCTATGCACTTCTTGGGATCGACTCCTCTTGGACCGATCCTGACCTTGACCCTGTAATTCCCTGGGGTTCCGGTCAGACTGACAACCTCAGCGCCTGTGTAGAGCGCGATATTCGGGTTGGCGGCAACGTCGACCATGCGAGGGCTCAAGATACACGGCGCGCAGTCGAGCGTAGGGAACGTCTTGCTCAGCTGGGCCATCCTGCCGCCTATGCTTGGCTGCCTCTCAACCATGTAGACCTTGTACCCGGAGTTCGCGAGCTGCAAGGCAGCTGAGATGCCGGCGATCCCTCCTCCTATGACGAGGACATCCTTCGACATCGTCATCTCCTGCGGGTAGAGAGCCTCGAGGCGTGCGGCCCTGAACACGCCGCCTTTGACCAGGTCCTTTGCCTTCTTCGTGCCCTCGATTTTGTCCTTATGCACCCAGGAGCACTGTTCCCTGAGGTTGATCATTTCCAGAGAATACGGGTTCAGGCCCGCGTCCTCAATGGCCTTCCTGAAAGTCTTCTCATGCATCTTCGGAGAACAGGAGGCGACGACGACCTTGGTCAGATTGTACTTCTTGATGTCCTCAACGATCTGGTTCTGACCGGGTTCAGAACATGTGTATGTGTTGTCCCTGCTGACGACAACTCCCTCCAAGCCCTGAGCGTACTCTGAGACGGACTTGCAGTCGACTGTGCCGGCGATGTTCGTGCCGCAGTGGCACACGTACACGCCGATGCGCTCTTCCTTCCGCTTCGTTTTGTCCTTCCTGGGCTCACCCTTGTCAGTCATGTGCGTTGGGGTAGAGAATGCTTGACAGAGTAGTTGTTCCTTTTGATGAATTCGGACATGCGGCGGCAATATCATCGGGACAGCCCGTCAAACGCCTGCTGCGGATTCATCGGATTCTAGCCCAATAAGAAGCTATGCAGAGGCATGGTGTCCAGGACCGATTCCCTTGCGGGTAAGTATAAATATTCCAATCCGTCTATTTAGAACAGGACGGGACGTAGACAGTAAGCGATGGATTCCGCGCAATCGGCTTATTCATATCCTGTGCTCCCCCGCTGAGTCCTATTCAGGAGAGCTAATGCCAAGCGAAGAGGAGTCTCCGGACACCATCACCTGCCCCATTTGCGGGTACGAATCACCGAAAGGTTCGACCAAGTGCAACCACTGCTACAGCAGCCTCCAGCCTGACAAGGCAGAGGAGAAGCCGAGAGAAGAGGTGGCAGAGGACAAGGATCTCGAAGACCTCAGGCTCGTGCCAGGTGTCGGGGAAGCGAAGTCTGAGATTCTCCGACAAGCGGGTTACCGATCCATAAAGGAACTCCAGAAGGCAACCGTGGAGGAACTCTCATCCGTGAAAGGCATAGGCGAAAAGCTCGCCGCCAAGATCATCGATGGCGCGACCCAATTGGCGACCAACACCGGAGGCTCTCCTCTTGCTGATTGGCTGTCAGGTGAGGACGAGGGGTTGAACGAGTGGTTGTCAGGGGAGGAGCGAACGCAGCCGATGGCCGCCGCTGCCAGGAAGGAAATGCCTCGGGACGAATCGCTCGCCCGTTGGCTATCCGGACAAGAAGAGGACGTGAACACCTGGCTAGAGGAGACGAGACCCGTCGAGCCTGTCTCACAGGATCAGATAGGCCCGAACGAACTTCTGGCAAGAGAGGCCGAACTCATCCAACTGAGAGAGACCATTCGAGAGAAACTGAGGGCGTTCGAGTCGGGTGAGTTTGACCCCGAGGCGACCATCGAGGAACTCGCGAAAGCAAGAGCGAATCTCGAGCTCGAGCGAACGAATACCAGACAGCTAGAGGAAGAGCTGGAGAATGTGAAGCGGGGAAGCATCGCAGTAATCAAGTTCATCAAGAGCCAACAGGGGTCGGAAACCGACCAAAGAACCATCACGGACAAACTCGCGTCCGAGATGGCCAACAGAGAGAACCTCGAGCTCAAGATCATGCAACTCGAAGAAGTTGCTTCAGTCCTCAGGGATAAGATAGAATCCTCGATTATGGAGCTCCCGCCAGACGCTCAGGAGCTCAAGAGGCAGCAGATGGCTCTCGCAGAGAAGGATGCCCAGCTGCACGCAATGAAGAAACAACTGCTCTCCAAGGAAGAAGCGCTCAGCCGTGGAGTCCTCTCCGGAGCGATTGCTGGTGCTCCGATCGTGGACCCTGAGATGGCCCAGAGAGTCGCCGAATCCTCCAAGAGGGAGCAGGAGGCGAATTCGCTGGTCCTCGACCTGCAGACGAAGCTCTCAGAGGCGCAGATGGCGCTCAAGCAGAAGGAAGAGATGGTGAAGATCACCACTGGCACCGCGAAGGTGGTCGACAAGGACATCATGAAGAAGCTCGAGGAAGCCCAGCGGATCGAGAGAACAATCGCAGTCAGAGAGCAGCAAAATCAGAGGCTGAAAGAAGAGCTGAAGATACGCGACGAGGAGCTGCAGAAGCTCAAAGAGCCGATGAAGTACAAAGAGGAGGAAATGCTCAGGCGCGAAGAGGACCTGATGTTCCGCGAACGCCTGCTTCAGGAAGAGCAGAAGAAGGTCTCGAGATCGCAAGCAGAGCTTGGATCTCAGGACGAGCTCACGCTCAAGAGACGCCTTGAAGAACTCCAGGCGGAGGTGAACGCCAAGGAGGAGGAGATCAGAAACAAGGAAAAGTTCCTCAACATGAAGGAAGAGGACCTCAGGCTCAGGGAACAAGGCGTCATCACCGACGAGATCGAGAAGCGCGAGCAGGACAGGATGCTCGAGGTGAAGCAGGAGAGAATCAAGACGGGAACTGCCAGGCTCGACGATTTGCTCCTAGGAGGCATGCCGTTCGGCTCGAACGTACTCGTCTATGGACCCCCTTTCACCGGCAAAGAGATCCTGCTCAACGTGTTCATGGCCGAGGGGCTCAAGAAGGGCATCCCTGCAATGTGGATACTGACCGAGAAGTCCCCCAAGGAAATCAGAGAGGAGATGCAGTTCGTCGTCTCGGGATATGACGAGTACGAGAAACTGGGTCTGGTGCGGTACGTAGACGCATACTCGAGAAGCATGGGCGACGAATCCCAAGACCCGTACACTGACTACATCGAGTCGCCGACGGACTACGAATCGATCCAGAAGGCGATCGAGGTCTCCGCGAAGAAGTTCAAGGAGAAGCACGAATACTACAGGGTTGGCTTCAGATCCATCTCGACACTCATCGCGTACCTTGACCCGGGCACCGCGTTCAGATTCCTTAGCCCTGTCGTCGGCAGAAGAAAGAGAGACAAGGCGGTCGCGATGTACACCATCGAGAAGGGAGTCCATGGCGAACAAGAGATCCAGATGATCGGCTCGCTGATGGATGGCATGATAGAGTTCAAGGTCGAAAACCTGAACACCTTCCTGGCCATCAGAGGCATCTGCGACGTTCAGTCGAGAGCCTACATCAGGTATTCATCGACCAAGGTTGGCGTTACGATAGGTTCCTTCTCGCTCGACCATATCAGGTGAGAATGGAAGAAGGGGGTTGTCTCAGGCGACTTCCATGGATCTGTGTTTGTCTTTTGAGCCTGGCGCGGGTGGCGACTTCGCTCCCTGCTGCTGCATCTGAGGCGGTGGAGGTATCGGCGGAGGCAGTTGCAGGTCACGAGCAAGAATCACTGCCGTCGGCAGGCAATTCGTGAAGATTGCTCCCAGGATCGGGTTGAAGACATCGTTCGGAATGCCTTTCTTTTGGGAAAACTGATCGGCCAAGGGTTTTGCCTCGCCCTCCCAAGTGATCCTTCCCTCGATGTTGATCATTCCCATTCCGGAGTAGTTGACAGTGTATCTAAAATCGATACGGGCTTCAGCATCCGAGACGGCGGTGAGGCTTGTGATGGTCGTGTTCTGATCGACCCTCAGCTGAGGGAATCGCTCGCCGAGTTTCGAGAATCGCTTCGCCTCTGTGGAGATGAGCTCGAATGTTTTTATTGGCACTTGCTGACGCCTCTCCGATTGCCTCTAGAAGCATCCTGCCGATTTAAACTATCCCTCCGACGGATTTGGGCCGTCGACAGACGAGTGAACCGCTCAAGGAATTGAGAATGGTGCCGCGGGCCGGACTTGAACCGGCGACTTCAAGATCTTCAGTCTTGCACTCTCCCAGCTGAGTTACCACGGCGTGACGGAGCAGATGGGCAGTTACGCACAATCCTATATTAAACCTTGGCGAGCAGGACTCCTCGAACTCACCGGAATGAGTGAGTAGGATTTGCGGATGAATCAGGACAGGCTGAGAGAATCTCTTTTCGGCGCGAGTTTCCGACTGCGATTTTTCCTCAATCCACCGCCATTTTTTCCACGATACCAGAAACGACAGTATTAAATATGTTCCAGACGCTGATTAGGTTACTTCGAAAACCCCATTTGGTGGTAGGATGAATTTGTCCCCCCAGCACGTGAGCTATTGTGCACACTCGACCGTCAGCCGAATCAGAAAATCACCGCGGTGGGACGACGAAGAGGGCGTTGCGGCGACGATTGGAACGATCATGTCGTTGCTAGTCTTCCTCACTGCCTTTGGGATGTTCACGAATCAGTTCGTACCGGTTTGGATGAGCGACAACGAAAGCACGCACATGTCGCAGGTTATTCAACAGTTCACGACAATCAAATCATCGATCGACATAACGATATCCAACAGCGCGAACAGCAGAATCGCTCCGACGCCGGTGTTCGTGCCAATCACTCTGAGCTCTGACAGTATTCCCGTTTTCGCTGCAGCCACTGCTGGGATACTGCAGTTCCTGCCCGACGGAATCAGCACTCGTCCTACGTTCAATGTCACGTATGCCGGCGTTGCGACAGGCGGTGGTTCGAATCCGCTTGGTCCAACCAACGACGGCAAGACCGGAGGAAGCCTGGAACTCTGGTGCCCGAACCGATACTTTGTCGAACAGCGCATTGTCTACGAGAACGGCGCAGTCATCCTCAACCAGACAGACGGGGAGTTCATCATCGCTGGACCGCAGTTCCTCGTCAAGAACCTGGGTACGACAGGGACTCCGAACAGGGTCCTGCAAATCACTCAGGTATCCCTGCAGGGTTCGAATGTGACAATCGGAGGTATTGGCTCCAAGGGAGTGTCTGCAAAGCTGCAATTCGCTGACACGAAGACCTATCAGAACTCTGCCGGGCCTTCCTTCAGCATGACATTCACTTCGAATCATGGCAAGGCATGGGAGCGGTTCTTCAACAGCACCCTGAACGGCACCGCTGGGATGACCTTCGGACACGGGTACACAATTCACGCAGTACTGCACTCATTCGCTGACAAGACGCTCAACTACTACACCGTCACAGTGACGATAGATGGCGTTATGACCGTCGACTACACGAGGGCGACTGTCGCCCTTACGATCGGGGAGCTCGGACTCTAGGAGGTATCAGAATGGCTGAAGCTGAGACTAAAGTGAAGCACGAAGTCGAGATCAAAGCTCCCAAGAGGCCGATCGGAACGAGACTGTACCATGGATGGGTAGGCGCAATCAGCAGGCTCAAGTCCAGCCCTCTGGAAGTGAAATCGCCCAGGGGAGCCGCTGCTAGGAAGCGTGACTGGAGCCACGGACGCGGGTCCATCTACACAGCGATTCCGCCGATTACAGACCCGAACATCCAGGAGATGGGGTTCTATGGCGTCCTCGAGCCTTTCAGCTACATCAGGGCCACCTACAACGGCGCCACCAGCGAGTACATTCTCAATGTCATCGAGCCCACTCTGACAGAGGACGAAGAGGAGCTCCTGACCCTCATCAAGGAAACGCTCGAGAAGACACTCGAATACGAATGGGACAAGCTGAACGTCATGGACAAGAAGACATACCTTGAGAAGAGTGTCGACAGCTTCATCAAGTCCAGGGGCATCAGCATAGAGCCAGTCTCGAAGGACAAGGTCACTTACTACATTTCGAGGGACTTCGTCGGGTACGGCGTGATCGACACTCTGATGAACGACAAGCACATCGAAGACGTATCTTGCGACGGTGTGGGCATTCCCCTATTCGTTTTCCACGGCAAGTTCGAGTCCATCAAGACGAACATCAGTTTCCCGGACGAGAACATACTGAACTCATTCGTCATTAACCTGGGCCAGAGATGCGGCAAGCAGCTGTCGGTGTCAAACCCGATACTCGACGGCACCACGCCTGAAGGACACAGAGTTCAAGCGACATATGCAAGAGAAGTCACGACGAGAGGAGCTTCATTCACCGTCAGGCGGTTCAAGGAGAAGCCGTTCACGCCAGTAGAACTCATCAAGTACGGCACGGCCTCCCCGGAGATCGTGGCTTATCTGTGGCTGAGCGTGGAGCACGGTGAGTCCGCGATCATATGCGGAGGAACGGCGAGTGGCAAGACCGCCACGCTGAACGCGATGTCTCTGTTCATTCCTCCGGGTGCCAAAGTGGTCACGATGGAGGACACAAGAGAGATCAACCTGCCACACGAGAACTGGATACCAGGCACCACTAGATCAGGTGTCGGTGAGCGAGGGGCAGATGGCAAGGCCGCGGGCGAGATAGACATGTACGACCTCGTCAGGGCTGCCTTGAGACAGAGGCCAAACTACATCATCGTCGGTGAGGTCAGAGGCAAGGAGACCTACACGATGTTCCAGGCAATGGCTACTGGCCACACAACATTCTCGACTATGCACGCAGACAGCGTCAAGGGCATGGTCAACAGACTCGAGAATCCGCCCATCAACTGCCCGAGAATACTGCTCACAGCGCTGAGGAACGTCATCATCCAGACGCACGCCAGGGTCGGGATGGACATGGTCCGAAGGATCAAGCAGCTGATAGAGATCGTCGGGTTCGAACCAGAGACGAACGAACTCATCAGCAACACCGTGTACGAGTGGGACCAGGCCACTGACAAGTTCATCTACAAGGGCCACAGCTTCCTGTTCGACAAGATCATGGAGATGAAGAACATGACCCACGAAGAACTCCTGCAGGAGTTCGAGAGGAGGGTCGACATTGTGAAGTACATGGTCTCCAAGGACATAGCAGACCACAGGGAGATATGGGGACTCATAAGGGACTACTACAAGGATCCGAAGGTCGCATCCGAAATGGTCAGGAAGGAGCTCTACGGCGCCACCGGGAGACCCGGCCAGACAGTAACACCAGGAGGTGAGGTCGCTGCCTGAAGTAGCAGACGACTTCAAACGAGTCGAGGGGAAGAGGGCGCAGTACCTCAAGACGAAGGTCACTGCCCCGGGCGAGACCCTCGGGCCCCATGCGGTCAGGCTTCTCAAGGGTGCAGTGCCTGAATACATCAAGCTCTCACCGTTCCAAGACCTGGCGTGGAGGATGATGGGCAGGAAAGCCAAGACCAAAACGGCAGTCCTGCAGCAACTCGACGATTCGCTCCTGAAGGCGCACATGAAGATAAGGCCGGAAGAATACCTCGCCTATGTGTACATGGCAACGCTGGTCGCTGCCATCGTGGGCGTCGTTGTCGGCATCGTGGTTGGCGTTGTCATATTCGGTTTGATGGGCGTCTCACTTATGCTCAGAATAATCGTGGCTGGTGCCTCCATCGGCCTGCTGCCCGTCATGGCTTACTTCCTGCTATTGGGCACGCCCGGCTCCAGGGCGAAGGGACGTGGCAGGGACATTGACAAGAGGATCGCCGCAGCCATGAGCTTCATATCGGCGATGGCCTCAGCGGATGTCAACATAGATGTCATATTCAAGGAGCTCTCCAGACAAAAGGTCTACGGGGAGATATCCCAGGAGGCGGCGTGGATAACGAGGGACACGGAGCTCCTGGGGTCGGATATCCTGACGGCAATCAAGAAAGCGGCGAAGAGATCACCGTCCTCGAAGTTCCAAGACTTCCTTCAAGGGGTCATAACGACATCCACATCAGGCGGTCAGCTGAAGCCATACTTCCTGCTGAAGGCGGCTGAGTACCAGAAGGAGAACAAGCTTGAGCTCAAGTCCCAGATGGAGACTCTGGGTATGCTAGCAGAGTCATTCGTCACGGTCGTTGTGGCATTCCCCCTGTTCCTTGTGCTCATCATGGCCATCATGGCGATAGTCGGTGGCGGCGACCCACAGTTCATGGTGCTCATGCTCTACGTGGTCGTTCTGGGGATGATTCCAATCTCCCAATTCGGGTTCATATTCGTCATCTGGAACATGTCAAAGGAGAGTGCGATGTAGATGCCCCCGAAACCGAAGAGCGACCAGGAAAGGGAGAGGGCGCTCAAGAGGATACTCGCAACCGAGAAGATCGACCTGACGAAAAGGCTGATAGGCGCGTCATTAGGTATCGCGGCCGTGTTCATATTCATGGGAGTCATAGACGGTATCGGAAGCGTCAACCTGCCTTTGGAGCCAGTCGACTATGCGATCTTCGCAACACTGGCCATGATCGGCCCGTACGGATTCTACGTCAGCACGAAGCAGAAGCACGTGAGGGAGATCGAGACCAGACTGCCCGATTTCCTGAGAGATGTCGCTGAAGCTGGAAGGTTCGGCATGACACTGGCAGACGCGATAGTGATCGCTTCGTCAGGCAGATATGGCAGGCTGACTCCAGAGATCAAGAAGATGTCCGCGCAGATCGAATGGGGCGTTCCCGCATCCGAGGCGATCAAGCTCTTCTCCGAGAGGGTCAAGACCCCTCTAGTCAACAGAATGGCCTTGATCATCATGAAGGCAAACGATGCCGGAGGAAACGTCGCGGACGTGCTGAGCATGGTCTCGCACGACGCCAAGGAGACCATCCTTACGCAGGAGGAGAGGGCCGTCACCATGCAGACCTATGTCCTGGTCGTGTACATCTCGTTCTTCGTGTTCATCGCCACCATCCTGATTCTGCAGGGACAGTTCCTGCCGAAGATGGAGATGGCAGGCAAGCAGGTCAGCGAGGCAGCGGCGAAGCAAGGAGTCGGCGAGATACCTGGTGTCAGCATCCAGGTCGGCATCATACCAACTATCTCGTTCATATTCCTGCTTTCGGTCATCGTTCACGCAATCGGTGACGGAATACTTGCAGGAGTTATCTCGAACGGAAGCATACCGATAGGGATGAGGCACAGCTTCATCATGCTGGTGGCGGGCTTCGTCTCGCTCAGGCTGATAGGGTGATCAAGATGACAGAGACTGAACAACCTAAGATGCCGGTCGAGGCCGGTGTGGAGGAGCCCGAGAAGGAGGAGAAGAAGAAAGGGCCAGGATTCATGTCCGCATACTACAACTTCCTTCTCAAGCTGAAGCCAAAGCCGATGCTCGTCACGCTCTCGAAGAGCGAGTCCAGCATGGACATGTCGAGGATCACTGACATCCCGAAGATATCCGAACCCAACATCGATGAAGTCGAGCTGCTGCCGATAAAGCAGAACTACACGTATGTCCGGATCAAGTACGACAACAAGACCAACGAGTACCTCTACGAGGTGATCGAGCCGAAGCTCGGGGAAGATGAGAAGGACGTGCTTGCGCTCCTCAAAGAGACGCTAGTCGCCTCTGTTGAGAGAATGACCGAGAGCAAGGCTGATGAGAAGGAGAAGACACTGAGACACATTGTCGAGCGGCTGATGGTCCAGCTGGGAATCACCTTGCACCCGATATCGAAGGAGAAGGTCCTGTACTATGTCCTCAGGGATTTCGTGGGCTATGGCGTCATCAACGTGATGATGATAGACCCGAACGTCGAGGACTGCTCCTGCGATGGCGTAGGAGTGCCATTCTACATCTATCACAGGAAGTACGGCTCGATCAGGTCAAACCTCAGGTTCGACAAGGAGCATGAGCTGGATGGATACGTCGTGTGGCTGGCGCAGAAGTGCGGCAAGCACATCTCCGTCGCGAGCCCCATGCTCGACGCGACCATCCCTGACGGTTCGAGGTTGCAGGCCACTCTCGGCAAGCACGTGACCAAGAGGGGTTCGTCATTCACGATCAGGCGGTTCAAGGAGAACCCCTTCACGCCTCTGGACCTGCTCAAATTCAAGACGATGAGCACGGAGATGATGGCCTACCTGTGGCTCTCGATCGAACACGGTCAGTCCATGCTAGTGTGCGGTGGCACGGCTAGCGGCAAGACCACAACGCTCAACGCGGTACTTCTTTTCATCCCGCCGCAAATGAAGATCGTCTCGATAGAAGATACCAGAGAGTTGAACCTGCCACACGAGAACTGGGTCCCGGGCCTCACAAGGGAGGGGTTCGGCGGGAAGAACGCCTACACGGGCCGGGCCGCGGGTGAGATAGACATGTTCGACCTGCTCACATCTGCCATGAGGCAGAGACCCCAGTATCTGATGGTGGGTGAGGTCAGAGGCAAGGAAGCGTATGTCGTCTTCCAGGCCATGGCCACGGGCAAGACATGCTACTCCACGTTCCACGCAGAGGACGTCCAGGCAATGGTCCACAGGATGGAGAACGACCCGATCAACCTGCCCAGGGCGCTGATAACAGCGCTCAACGTGGTGATGCTCCAGGCGCAGGTCAAGGTGGGCACGAAGATGACCAGACGCGTGAAGTCGCTCACGGAGATCGTCGGGATCGACCCGGAGACGAACGAGCTAATCACCAACTCGGTGTACACCTGGAACCCAGCGGATGACACTTTCAACTACAGCGGCCACAGCTATGTGTACGAGAAGGTCAGGATGGCCAGGAACTGGTCTCCCAGGGAGATGGAGAGGGAGATCAAGAGGCGCGTGGACATCCTCGAGTACATGAAGAAGATCGGCATGGACAGCCATCGCAAGGTCGCCACGATCATCTCTGCCTACTACAAGGACCCCGAGAAGGTCATGAGAGAGGTCCGGGCGAAACTGGCCGAAGGCGCGGAGAAGATCTGAGCTAGCTGACCCCTTGTATCGTCTTCCATCGTTAGGACGCAGCTTCCTGATCTGAACCGATATCACTTGATATTGAAGCCTCGACGCTCTAGCTGCTTCACCAGCTCCGTCGATGTTGGGTGCCACTGGCCCCACTTCCTGCAGATGTGTTCCGTCCAGCTGTAGGAGCCGTAGCCGTATGTCTCCTTGCGACCTTTCTCCAGACTGATCTTCGCCTTGTTCCTGCGGTAGTAGTCTTGGGAAAGGTAGCCTTCATCCATCTGGTTCATGGCCCTCGTGACCACATCATCACTCAGCTCGGGGTATTTGTCCTCGAACAGGGTGAATTCCATCGGATAGCGCGGCCTGGTGGGCGGGTCCTCGGCGGGGTAGCCCATCGCCAGTTGCACGAGCGGGAAGACCCGCTTTGGCAGCTCGTACTGCTTTGCGATCTTGTCCGCCTGGTACATTGCGAATCCGAGGAAGCAACTCCCCATGCCCAGGCTCCTCCCGGCCACGACCATGTTCTCGGCCATCAAAGAAGCATCTTCGATCCCGAAGAACAAGAGCGTGAGGTCGTTCGTGACCATCTTCCAACCTCTCCTGGCCATGATCGCCTCGAACTTGTGCGAGTCGACGCATATCGTGAAGAGCAGAGGAGCTCTGAAAGGGTTCCGCGCAGCCTTCCTCGATAACAGGATGCTGTACATCTGCGATGCAAACGGTGCCTGCTGGCCTGCCCGTACGACCGTTCCAATGACTTCGTCGGACGGCGCCTTCCGCAGGTACTTCCTCACTGACCTGTGATCGAGCATGGTTCGGATAACTTGGTTTCTTTGCATGCGTATCCCCACGAGGTTCACGCATGGCAATCCTTCATATTCTACTCTCCGGGTGAAGCCAGGCATTGCCACTCAAAGAGAGAAATGGAAAACAGGGAAAATGGTTTTCTGGGGTTTGAGGGCAGAAGCTCTACTGGTTGTCTTCTTCCTTCTCTTCGCTGCCCTTCTCCTCGGTGCCCAAAGGCGTCTTGATGATCTTCTTCGGCACGACCTTGCGGTCGATTGGCCTTCTGATGACCATCCTCGGGGCTACGACCGGGGGAGCCGCACCTGCCTGAGCTGGCTTCTCCTCCGCTGGCTGGGCTTCTCCCTCCGCTGGCGGCGCTGCAGGCGGCGGACCCTTCTTCTCGGCCGGGGCTGCTTTCGCGGCGCCGAACACTGTGCCGCACTTGTGGCATACAGTGGCCTCCTTCGGGTTCAGAGTGCCACAGACCGGGCACGGGACCGGGCCTTCCTTCTTCTTCTCCTCTTCCTTGGCGAGCCAGTCCTCGAAGGATATGTATCCAGGCTGCGCCATCCACCAGGCATCGAACGCCTTCTCGCTGTACTTCTTGCCCAGCTCCGGCTTGGCGAGCTCGCGGTACTTGGAGACCATATCGTCGTATTCCTTCCTCATGCGCTCCATGTAGTCCGCTTCCTCCTCGGCCTCGCCGACGAACTTCACACCGCAGTTCGGGCATTCCGCCGACTCGGCGGGGATCCATGCGCCGCACTCCGAGCACTTCATGGTTCCTGCCTCGAACTCGACTCCACATTTCGGACATCTCTTGCTAGCAGCGGGTATGAATGCGCCGCACTCGCCGCACTCGACAAGCTTGCCCAATCCGTAGATGTACGTGTACGCGAAGAAGCCCGCGACCACGCCCACGACGGCAACGATTATCAACAACCAGACCCAAAGCGGGAACAGGCCGCCCTCGACGGCAGCGCTCACATGTATTG
The DNA here is from genome assembly GCA_041494275.1 of Thermoplasmata archaeon. GTDB lineage: Archaea > Thermoplasmatota > Thermoplasmata > UBA10834 > UBA10834 > COMBO-56-21. Next base: position 36,424 of record JBGQAM010000004.1, read on the forward strand.
TGGATTCGCTGTCGAGGTTCTGCGCACCTACAACGGCGCGCACTTGGTACGAGCCCGTGGGAAGATTAGTGGGTATCCTCAGTGGGGCGGTGATCGAGCCGTATGGGTCAGTCGTCCACACCGTGCTATTTGAGTTCGCAATCACTTCCTTCGTGGAAGAGTCTACGAGCCAGAACACTACGCCGGGAAGGTTCTTGACTGGGTCGCCAGTCCCACTGTACATTACAGTGGCGGTTATGATCATCAGGTCGCCGGCCTTGTACTCGGTCGCATCGGTGATGAAGGTCGCCGTAGCATCAAGCGGCAGCACTGTGAAGTTCAGGTAGGCGAAGTTGTTGGTCTCGTCCGGTTCCGCAATCACCTTCGATCCGTCGACCAGTGCCCATATCTGAAACGCACCACCTTGAGCACTCAGGTTCAGCGTCCACGAGAAGGATATCTTCAGCGTATTGTTGGTTGCACTGGCCGAAACATTGTAGTCCGAACCGCTCAGCAGAGTGATGTTGTAGGTGTTCGCAAGGTTCCGCACGCCTACATCCACTTGCACGCTGGTCGCATTGCTGCCGCCCAGGTTGTGGACGATGACGTTGACAGTCAACACACGACCGAACATCTCGCCAGTCACGTTCTGAGTGCCCTTCTGAACATAGATGTCCTTGACGGTATCCGACACTACAACCGACAGGTCCGGCCTCACGTCCAAGAAGGCTATCGTCGTCGATAGCAGGTTGTTTGCATATGTCTTCTCGACCGGAGTGTGATCTGGGTTGGCTATCAAAGTCAGCGTAGCATCAGTCCTGGCAGTGAGAATCGGGGCCGTGAACATCGCGCTGATCTGAACACTGCCGCTGAGATCAGTCAATGTCGCCCCTGCAAGGCTCCAAGGAACGGTTATCCTCTCGGAGGCGTAGTCGACATAGAGCACTCCTGACGGGCTCGATACAGGTGCCTTTTCCAGATTCTTCAGAGTGGCTGTGACGATAACGGTGTCGCCACCAGGAGCAGCTCCAAAAGGCGTAACCGACAGCGCGGACAGGTCGAGGTCAGGGTAGTCGAGGACCTCGAACGGTACAGAAGCGTTGTTGTTGTCGTAGTTCAACTCAACAACGCTCCGAGGCAATGGATTCACCTCGACTCGAATCGTATGGACCGGTGCAGGCATTGTAGGCGTCCAGGAAACCGATGCCTGTTCCTGGCCTCCTGGAGACACGGAAATCGTCGTATTGGCGATCTCTTCATTGCCATCGTAGAAGAAGATCGGGACATTGGACACCGATAGAGTGCCGAGGTTGTGGACCCTGGCAGAAAGGGTGACCGTAGAGTTGACCACAATGCTAGTTGCCGAACAGGTTATCTCGCGAGCACCCTCTGGTCCCGCGAACACATAGAGGTCCGGAAGGCTCTGGACTGTCACGAAGCCGTAGCCAAGCGTAACGGCTGGGTCGTCGAGCTCCATTACCGTGTTATCCGGATCTACTTTGACCATCAGCGTGTGTTCACTCGGAGAGACTATGCCACCTGCGGTCCAGTATACCCGAACCTCAGCACTCTGCCCTGGTCTGAGCATGGGGATGACAGCGGTCCCGAAGAGTCGCGACTCGTCAGGAGTGCTCGCGTTGACCTCCTGGTCATAGAAGTTCACTGCAACATTGTATGCGTACGAGACACCGTCGTTGTATATCGTAGCGTGCACAGTGACATTCTCTCCGGGCAACGGGTTCTGATCGCCGAGCCTCGGAGTTGTCAGAGTCGCCCAGACAGGGTACGTTGGCCCCCAAGTCTGATGCACGGTCAGTTCCGGAAGCACTAGATCCGGAGACGTACCTGTTATCGACATGGTCGCGTAAGTGGCGTTCTTCTCGAGCGGCTCCGAGTACGGCAGAACTCCCACGGTGATGTTGTCAGACCAATAGGTCAGGTAGCTCGCGCTCACCATGTAGTTGCCCACATAACGATATGGCGGACCGGCGGAGGTGAGGATCGAAGCGAGCGAGTTCACCTTGGCGACGCCCAAGGAGTCGGGCGCTTCGCTGGATACAGCTGACCCGTTTTGAATCCCCGGGATCCAAACTGGATACGAGTGGGCGGTCACAGTGGCGCCCGGAAGCGGCTTCCCTGCAGCGTCGAGAACCGTCACATGTATCCACCTGTAGATGTAGGCCAGCGCGTTTCCCTCAACTGCCACCGATGGGATGCTCGAGTTGGTGAAATGCCCAGTGCTGTCGCCCGATAGGAGCGGAGCCTGAATCAGAGTGGAATCCTTGACTATCACCTCGGCTGCGGAATCCCATGCCGTGGATATCTTGCCGTTCATGGTCGCGTTGATGAGTATGACCTTGGATTCCTCTTGGGCGACGATGTTTACCCCTTCGAGAGAGCTGTTCATGACCTTGAGGACAGCGTGTCCCTGGACAGTGATGTTGATCCAGAGTGCGCTGACCATCTTTGACTTCTCGAAGACAAGCATCGCTGGGGTTCCGGTTGTGGTGTCTACGTAGATTGTTCTCTGATATGGCGAAGTCTGAATCATCTGGAATTCAGCATTGTAAAATACAAGCGTCCCGCCCGCGGCGACAATCACATCGCCAGAGTGGTAGAAGGTCATGTTGCTGATTTCGAGATATGGATTCCCAGGTGACAGAGGAACCACAAGCCATCTAGATGAATCCGGGCTCTGAGCGGACAACCCATCGATCCTCACAGTCTGGGAATAGTATCGGTCGAGCGCACTCATCGCAGGATATGGCGCAGGGAATGAGAAAGTGGATTCAGAGCTGGCAGTCGTTCCAATCGTCGCGCTGCCGTTCATCAAGTACGAGCCGACAAATTGAGAAACCGTTCCCGCGCCATCAAACGTAATTATGTCGCTCATGTACGGTACAACCGCCTTTCCGTCAGATTTCGTCACGTTGAAGTTGGCCCCAGTAACCCCAAGATAGTCGAGTACCTCTGCAGGCGGGACGTTAGCAACGCCGCTGGCAGTGTAGTACTTCGCGACCTGTCCCTGAAGACTCGTAGACCCTGTGTATACCGCTTTTATCTTTGCGTTCGAGATTGGCACGCCGTATTCGTCTCCTACGGTGACGTTCACCCATCTGTACACTGTTGCGTTGGATGAGGAGGTCAGAACCACAATTGGGTCAATTCTGTCAGCAGGTGAACCCGCATACGGTTCGAAAACGGTCCCATAAAGAAAAGCGTGGGAATCGGTAAGCGACAAAACGTTGTGGGTGCTCGGGCTAGCAGGAACATAGTCAACTCCAACGTAACTGTTGACAGATAGGAAGTTGGAGTTGCCGCTCAGCGCTAGGTTGTCTGCCAAATCGCCAGCTACGGGGTACTCGGGCAGGTGTTCAATCGACGAATCGAATATGGAAAGTCGAGCACTTCCGCTCAAGGCAATGCTGGGGCCGTCATTGGCCCTGTCTCCCGCGGCGGTACTGGTGCTCGCATAATACTGGCTGATTACGCTATCCGGATGAGCCGTGATAATCGTCTCATGGAGTGACACCAGCGCCTGGGTGCTGATGATAAGATCGCCGGGGAACATAAGAACCGAGCCTGCAGTTGCAGTCATCACCGAGCCAGCGCCGGTTACAGTAAGGGTGAGGAATGGCCATGATGCGAGCTGGTCGAGATATGTTGTGATCGTGGCATGCTCCAGTGTGAGTTTCCCGCCAGTTGAGACTGTGATGAAATGCTTGTGATAAGGATCATTGGTGCTGACCGTTGCGAGGGTAGCGTCCTTGATGAGTAGCTCTCCGCCGTTCCTGACCGTGACGTTGCCGTCCACCGGTTGGTAGATGTTCTCTATTGTGTATGTCGTTCCATTGATGTCCAGGTCGCCAAGGGATGCGGCCTTGGTCGAGCTCGGCTTGACCAAGAACATGAAGCCCGCGAATGCGGACATCACAACACACAACACGACCAATGCACTCAGAGTTCTATTGGCAACGAGCTTGTCAGCTTTGCCTTTCATAATTTCACCCACCCAGTGTATCTGGGTACTGCGGAAGAAGTAAGCAGTTCATCCATATAAAAATGTATTTACCGCATTCTCATTTGGAGGAAGGGGTTTTTCCGCCATCTGGCTATGTAGTTTTCTTCTTCACAATCTTCTTGACAAAAATCTGCGGTCTTCGAAATCCGCCCTGCTTCTCCGCGTCCCCTGATTCGATCTTCGTCTCTAACTTCGCCAAAGCGTCCTTGATGTTCACGCCGCACGCGTAGCACATCAGGGCATCCCTGCTCACCATCGTCTTGCAGTTGGGGCACGGGATCTCCTCGTCGGACGCTGCCTCCTCTTCTGCCTTCTCCGATTCTCCCATGTCCTCGTCTCTGATCTTCTGACCGCAGGCGTAGCACATGATAGCATCTTTGCTTATGACAGTCCGGCAACCGGGGCAGAGCATCTCATCCTCGCTCAAGGAAGATGCCGATTCGCCCTCAGCTTCGGTCCTCGGCATGGCCACGCCCTTCGAGATCATGTCCTTCTGCTTGTCCAAGAGCTTTCGGGCGTCCTCGGAAAGCTTGTCCCTGTCGTGCCTTAGAGATGCTTCTTCCTCCGTCAGCGCGCGTTCCCTCGCGACAAGCGCATCCCTCCTCGATGTCATCTGCTCGAGGATCCTCTGGATCTCCTCTTCGGATCGTTTCAGCATCTCTTCCCTGTCGACGAGCTTCTTGCGCTTCTCCGCGACCTCAGCCTGGTAACCGTCGACTTCTCTGAGACGGTCGGATGCGTCCTTCTCTCTCGCCTCGGCGCTGTTCATCGCGGCCTTGGCGCCCGCTTCGATCTTCGATACCTCCGCGACCTTGGCCTCGACCTGGCTCGCACGCTCCTGTATGGACGCTTCGCGCGTCTTGAGTTCTGCGGCACGCTGATCGTATGTTGATTCCTTGACCCTGATCGCATCCTCTTTCTCGCGAAGCCTCTGCTCGAGCACGTCAAGCTCGGACTTCTGCTTCTGGACCGCCTCGCGCTCGACCTTCAGCTCGAGCTCCTTCTTCCTCGCTTCGGCCTCTTGCGTCTTGAGCCGCTTGACGGCCTGCTCGATTATCGCTTCGATTGATTGGTCTTCCGCCATCATTCATCCCTTTTCGGGGGTTTGTTGCTCGGCTAGCGCGAGCACGGGATTGTCTGGGCACACATATAGTCTGCGGACTACTACAAAGTTTTGCTCATGGGGCGGTGAGCAGCGGCCCGAGCACCTGGATGCCGTTCTTGCCCACTTCGATCGCGTGCCTTTCCATGCTGTGTTCCACGGCCCTCATCTTCTCGACCTGCAGGAACCTCATGAGCTTCCCGCGCTGTCTGTCGAGGCCGAGCATGAGTATTCCATCAGCTAGGAATCCCTCGTTCCCGAGGAGCTGTGACTCTCCTGACAGGGATCGTTCCATTATGATGTAACAAGTGAGATTGTTGTCCCTGAGCATCTTGAAGAAGTAGAACATCTTCTTGCGCATGTCCGATACGTTCTCCATCAGCGAGTACAAAGCTCCCAGCGAATCGAGCACGAATATGGAGAACTTGTCGCCGTGTGTCTTCCTGAAGCGCTGTATCATCTTCTCGATGAATAGCACGTAGTCCGTCTGCGCCTCCTGGCCGATGACCTCGTCGATCTGGTCAATCTCCCTCAGGTCGGTGAGGTCGGAGATCTGCATCTTCATCGAGAGCTTGGCGCCGATGCTCTCCATGTTCTTCAGGTGGCTGTCCACCGTCTCCTCAAGCGTGGTGTAGAGCCCGAACTCGTTCTTGTCCTTGAGATAGTTGGACATCAGCGAGTAGCAGAACGTGGTCTTCATCGAGCCCGGAGGACCGGTGACTAGTATGACCTTCGGCCTGTCGACATCGCTCTTGAAGACCTTTTCTAAGCCTGGTATGGAATCCTTGAACACGAGTCAGGCCTCCTTAGGGGAACTTGGGTTTTTCAATGGCATGATGTCTATTAAACCTTTTTGACTCGTTATCAATCCTGAGAACTCGTCCAACTCTGCGCATAGCACCGTTGCACTCTACGGGTGCTTCCTCCGTTTGTGCACGACCAAAAGCAACATGGTGCATACTGCAGTAACTACAATCGAGGAGAACTCTGGTATTGATTCCCGGTTGTAGAGTTGTCCGTAGACTCCCCAGCCGCTGCCGTCCTGCCCGTCCGACTGCCAGACGACGATGAAATCGCCCATCCCGTTCATTGACGTGAAAGGTTCTGTCTGGCTTCCAGTTACGTACGAATTAATCAAGAACTCGCTCCCGAGCGCGGTCCCGTCGCTGTAATACCTCTGACCAACCACGGCTTCTTCGCTTCCGTCCTGGCCACTCGAAGACCAAACGACTATGAACTCCCCCGCTGAGCTCATCGCAACGGAAGGTTGCGACTGATTGCTGGAAGTGTGGGTGTTGACTCTGAACTCAGAACCGAACGCCACTCCGGTCTCAGAG
>JBGQAM010000042.1:0-15233 GCA_041494275.1 Thermoplasmata archaeon
AAGTGAAGAAAGCGCTCGAGAGAGAAGGGATTCCTGTCAGAAAGGGAGTGGGAATGTGATTGAGAAAGAGAAACTTGTCCCAGTTGTCGTGCAGGATGTCAAGAACAATAACGTTCTGATGCTCGCGTACATGAACGATGAGGCGCTCGAATTGACAAAGAAGACTGGCTATATGCACTATTGGAGCCGATCCAGGAACGCGATCTGGAAGAAGGGAGGGACCTCCGGGTACGTCCAGAAGTGCATCGAACTGATGACCGATTGCGACGGCGACGCGATGCTTGCACGTGTCGAGCAGACCGGCGTGGCTTGTCACACAGGAACCTACTCCTGCTTCTCCAAGGATCCGATCCGTCAGCAGGACATCATCACGGCACTGTGGAGGGTTTTCGACGAGCGGAAAGCCAACCCATCCGACACATCCTATACATGCAAGCTCTTCAAGAACCGGAATCTACTGCTCAAGAAGATCGCAGAGGAGAGCTCGGAGGTCATTATCGCTGCGAAGGACAAATCGCGGAAGGAACTCATCTACGAAGCGGGTGACCTGATGTATCATCTTATGGTCCTCCTCTACGATGAGAGTATATCGATGGACGAGATACATGCCGAATTGGAGGGTAGAAGGAAATGAGAGCTAGGCGATGCGATTTCCACATGCACACGATCTTGAGCGACGGCGAGCTTTTGCCGATGGAATTGATTAGGAGGGCAGCAGCCGCAGATCACAGAGCGATCGCTCTGACCGACCACGCTTCCTTTTCAAATCTTGAGGAAGTCGTGAGGGCGCTCACCAAAGACTGCAAGCGGTCCGACGCTTGGGGAATAGAAGCTATCCCCGGAGTGGAGCTCACTCACGTCCCGGTCAAGTACTTGGATGATGCCATAAGGAAGTCGCGGAAAGCGGGTGCCGAGCTGATCATAATCCATGGGGAGACGCCCGTCGAACCAGTTGAGAAAGGTACGAACCGCAAGGCGGTCTCAAACCCCGAGGTGGATATATTGGCCCACCCAGGCATGATCTCTATCGACGAGGTTGAGCTTGCGGCGAAGAACGATGTCTTCTTGGAGATTTCTTGCCGGCGAGGTCATTCACTCGCGAACGGCCATGTCGCGTCTCTTGCGAAGGATCTGAAAGCGAAGCTTGTAGTGAACACCGATGCTCATTCTCCAGACGAGCTGAGCTCAATGGCGTTTGCGAACACGGTCGCGCGCGGAGCTGGAATGATGCCGGAAGAGATTCGAGAGGCTCTCGTCTCCACGCCTGAGGCGATACTGAAGAGGCTGGGAAGACTGTAAGCCAGCTTGCTCTATTATTCATTACATCATAGATTCTTAATAAGACTAAAATAGCTCGACTGCTCATGGCCCTAGGAGAGAAGATGACGATAGTGAGCATTTCCGTGCCAAGCGAACTGTTGAGCCGGTTCGATGAGATACTAGCTTCGAAGGGCTTCAGGTCGCGGTCGGACGCGATGCGGGAGTCGATGCGCTCCTTCGTTGATGAGGCTGAGTGGGACAGCACCGAAGGTGAGAATCAGATCGTCATTACGATGATCTACGACGAAATAGGGCCCAGGGGTGAGCTTTCCGTGTTGCAGCACAGGTACGAGGAGATTCAGATGATGCTTCACCTGCACCTTGAGAAGGGACAGTGTATGGAGGTCTTCATCGCTAGGGGACCCAACGGCAGGTTGCGAGAGATACTCGGCAAGATTCGGAAGGTCAAAGGCGTCAGATCGATCAGATTCATATCAACTTCGCGCTCAGCTGACTAGGACCTGATCCTAGAGGCCCTGCCGGAGATCATCATCAACGCATTCTCCATATCGGAGTATCTCTGAATCACTGCATCGGCCATTCCCTCAAGGCCAATCGGAGTCTCCTTGCCCGATGAATTGTACCAGATGGTCCAAAGGCCAGTCTTCTTAGCCCCAGCGATGTCCGTCTCGAACTGATCTCCGACCATCACGACCTCGTCTGGAGCCAATTCTAGCTTACGCAAGATACCGCGGTAGAAGGCCGAGTCCGGTTTCGTAGCTTTGAGATCTCGTGCCGTGAAGACTTCGTCGAAATACTTCTCCAGGCCTGCTCGTTCGAGAGCGTCCCTGACGAGACCGGATCCCGAGTCGGAAGCGTTTGAGGCGAGAGCAATTACGTAGCTCGACTTTGCCGCTCTCAGCGCGTTTTCGATTCCGGGCATAGCCTCCAACCTGGGCCAATGGGCCATTGGTCCGGAGAATTCTGGGAACACACGCATTACGGTGTCGCCCCAGTCGAATATCAATGCGCGAATCATTTTCAAAGACCTCGACAGACCGTGGTGGAAGGAATCTCATTAGACGCTTTGATAATAAACTCACCGCCCAACGTGGCAAAAGTGCATTCAGGACAACATAATGGCGAATGACTCCTTCGCTTATGAAATGGCAAAGGAAGATTATAATACACCAGAATTCCATGCAATCTGATTGCTGGAGAGATGCGCGAGACCTTCCGAATGACCTTCCTCAGCCCGTGGCGAGAACCTGAAACCGTGTATCGAGAGCCTCCTAGCAGTCTACGTCGTCTCAGATGAATGTCAGCCATTGCCGACCATTGCCTATTGTGAGCGGACATTGAAATCGCAGGAAGAAGTCACTAAGCAGTGCGACCTGCACGCTAGGTGCTGCAACGCGAACCCTATCGATTTGGACCGGCTCATCAAAATCGCTTCGTCAATTAGGAATCGCTGGCTATTCTTGCCGATGCTATCAGCAATGGGAGCGCGAGCGAATTGAGCGACGTCACTGGAAGCGTCTCCTCAGGAAAGCCATCAGCATCGCGTGTTGCCAAGTTGAGAGTCCTTCTGCTCGAGGACGACCCGGGGGATGTTCGAAAGATCAAGGAGATGCTCGATGAAGGCAACAAGAAGATTGTATTCGAAATCGAACCAATTGACAAGTTGGCAACGGGTCTTGAGAAAGTCAGGAGCGAGAGATACGATGCCGCGCTAGTTGACATTGATCTACTGGACAGCAAAGGCCTGAACACCTTCTACGCTCTCCATTCAGCGGCACCCCAACTTCCCATAATCGTGATATCCCCACTCCAAGACGAGGAAGTCGCAAACGAGGTCGTTAGAGGCGGCGCGCAAGACTGTCTCATAAAGGGGAAGATAGAGAGTGGCATTCTCACGCGAGGCATCTTGTACTCCATCGAGCGGAAGCAGGCCGAAGCAACCCTCCGTGGCAGGACCATGGAGGCCGAATCGTCTCAGTTCAGAGCTGAGACATACTTCGATTTCCTCGCTCATGACATGGCGAATATCGTCTCCCCTATCATGGCCTACGCTGAGTTGATCTCTGCAGATGGTACGACATCACCTGAGATCAAGAACAAGGCCGCCAAAATAGTTGAACAGGTCCGGCGCGCAGCATCATTCATTCTCAGCCTCAAAGGACTTGAAGAGGCGGAGAGGACGCCACTAGATCGATTCGAGACCATTGATTTGGCTCAAGTTTTCCCGTCTGTTGAGGCTCGCGTCCGCCAAGAGTACCTCGATAAGCACCTTACAATTGGTTATGAACTGCCTTCGGGGACGTCATTGCGGGTCGTTGGCGGGAATCACATCCAGAGTATCTTTGAGGGGATACTGGAGAATGCAGCGAACTATGCTGACAATGACACTGTCTCAATCAACATCAAAGTGGCGCCCGCAGAAGAGGTTGATGAGAAGAGGTTTTGGAAGATCGAAATTGTGGACAACGGTCCTGGGATGCCGGATGACCTCAAGAGCTGTTTCCATGATTCGTCGCACCAACCTGAACGATTGAGAAAAGGCCTGTCTCGCGGAGTGGCGTCGAGTCTCTTGATCTACTCCTCGGTCGTGAAGCACTTCGGAGGTAGAATATGGGTTGAGGACAGGTTGCCTGGAGACTTCACGAAAGGCACCAAGATAATGATGACGCTGCCAAGGGGTGAGTAGTCTGGTCGCAAGTGTTTTTATTGTCGAGGACGACCGAATGGTCATCGAAACCTATCGCGAGATTTTGAGGATATATGGGTTCGATGTCGTTGGCTGGTCCTACAACGGAGAGGAAGCGATCAAGAAGTATAGAAATCTGAATCCCCGTCCTGATGTGATTATCATGGACCACAGACTCCCAATGAAGAACGGCGTGGAGACCACTCAGGAAATACTGCAGATTGATCCCCATGCAAGAGTCTTGTTCGTGAGCGCGGATATGAGCGCGCGCTCCTCTGCCATTGCGAATGGCGCCGCCGGTTTCCTGCGCAAGCCCTTTGAGTTGAAGGAGTTTGTGTCCACAATCAGAGTGCTGGCCGACAAGACTCCACCTACGCCACCTGGATGAATCAGGGGGGCGCCCCTTTGCGCCAAGCACTATCAGAAAGAGGACAATTGGGGGAATTGAAAGGCTCTCTGGCAGTCTCACCCGTACTCATCGACAGACTCGCGAAACAGCAGAACTCATCGACTAGGTTAGGTGGTGCTCCCGCCGGGATTTGAACCCGGGTATCGAACTTTCGCCGGCCTGCCGCGAAAGCAGCCACGAGAGGCTCGAATGATTGGCCGGACTACACTACGGGAGCTCAGTGTATCGCTCCAAAAAGGATGGCCTTACATAAACGTTTGGAAGAAGCGTCTAGACGTCCTCGTCGCCGTCACGCCAGTCCAGTCCAGGAGTCCTCAAGCCCAGTTTCGGAGCTGGCTGGACCTTGCGCTTGTGAGATGTCATTCTCACGGTCCTCGCAATCCTAGCTACCTCCTTGACTGTGGTCGCGGCTCGCTCGGCAATCTCCTTCTCAACCAGGCCAAGTTCTATGCCGAACAGGATCGCGTCAAGCCTCTCGTATGTGATTCCCATTTCTCCTTCGTCCGTCTGCCCTTTCCACAAGCCAGCTGAAGGCGCCTTTTTGATGATCTTGTCTGGGATTCCGATATCCTTCGCGAGTTGCCGAACCTCTGTTTTGTAAAGGTCTCCGATGGGCTCCAGATCCGCTGCGCCGTCGCCGAACTTCGTGAAGTATCCGACGAGTAGCTCGCTCTTGTTGCTGGTCCCGACGACCAGCCTCCAATCGGTGTTGGCGTAGTGGTAAAGAACGATCATTCTGCTTCTGGCTTTGATGTTTGCCAGTGACTTCCTGTCGATCTTCTCCTTGATCGCTTTCCTGTAGGCTTCAACAGGACCGGTGATGTCGACGACCTTGTAATCCACACCCTCGCGCTTGCAGATCTCCATGGAATCCAAGAGGTCTTCCTTCGGGGAATCCTTCTCAGGCATCAGGAGCGCCAGCACCATCTTCTTCCCAACAGCCCGTGCACAGAGCCTCATAACGACGGCAGAGTCTAAGCCTCCGCTCACTCCAAGGACGTAGCCTTTGGCACCTGTCTTCCTCAACTTCTCAGAGAGGAATTTCTCGATTATCTGCTCCGTCCCTTCTTTGAGCTTCGGGAGTATCATCGTGCTGGAATACCCCCGTCTGGATATATCGCTTATGGTCGGTCTGGCCTGATATTCAAGGGAGAACCGTAATCTATCTGCAGAACCATTCGTCGCTTGATGGCGAAAATCGTTGTCACACTCGTCCAGCTCACTTGTCAGCTCCACGACAAGGAAGCAAACATGAAGCGCATGAAGGACATCGTGCGTAAGACGAAAGGGAACATCGTCATCTTTCCTGAGCTCAACCTCACAGGCTACATGCCTCGAGACGATCTGTTCGGGCAGGCGGAGACAGCCTCAAGCCCCATGATCAAGGCGATAGTCCGGCTCGCCAAGGACACGAAGAAAGACATTGTGTTCGGAGCTCCGATGAAGGGCGAACGATCGCCGGGCATCGTCTACAACTCCTGTCTGCTCGCGGCTGGTACTGGCAAGCTTTTCAGATATGACAAGATGTACCTCCCAACATTCGGCCCGTTCGAGGAGAAGGTCTTCTTCGCCGAGGGTAAGGGGGTTGTTGTAGGCGATGGGCGCCATGCCCAGATCGGTCTGATGATTTGCTACGACATGTTCTTCCCTGAAATCGCCAAGCTTGAGACATTGCTAGGAGCGCAGATACTTGTCAACATATCCGCCGCCCCTACAACATCGAGACCGTTCTTCAGAAGAGTGATGCCTGGTAGGGCCGTGGAGAACGCCATCTTCGTTGCCTACAGCAATATGGTTGGAGTCCACGGCAGCCTCGTTTTCGGAGGGGGCAGCGTATTGTACGGTCCTCGCGGGGAGGAGATTGTGAGGGCGAAGGATCTTGAGCCAGACATTGTAGAAGCCGAGATCGACCTCGCTGACATTGATATCGCGAGGCGATTCCGTCCGGTTGTGAGGGATTCGCGGCCAGAGTTACTGGATCAGATCGGCTCGGTCCTCAGAAGCGGCAGGACCGACTGAACTTGGCATGCTGGCGCGTCTTATCGAGGGCAAATCGACACGCGGATATTCTTAAATAGAAACACCCTTTTGAAGGTAGTCAAGCTGAGGTGGCCCAGCTCGGTAAGGCGCGAGCCTGGAATCTGCTGTCCTTATGCCAGCAAGCTCGTGGCGCTCTGCGCCTCGGGAGTTCAAATCTCCCCCTCAGCGCCACTGGCGACACACTAGCTAAATACCACGCAGTCTATTTCTTGTAGAATTTCGGAGGATTCTGGCGGAGAAATGAATGATAAGAGTCCTGCACGTCGATGATGAAGCTGGCTTCCTGGACCTGGTCGGTTTCTTTTTGAAAAGAGAAGGAGATTTCGAACTCGACACTGCAACTACTGCCGAGTCTGCCCTCGAGAAGATGCAACTTGAGAACTACGACGCGGTCGTAGTGGACTACAGCCTTCCAGGGATGGATGGCATTGAGCTTCTCAAGATCCTCAGGGCAAAGGGTCTGCAGATTCCTATTGTCCTCTTCACAGGCAGGGGGAAGGAGGAGACAGCCATCCAGGCCCTGAACTGTGGTGCGGATTTCTACCTCCAGAAGGGCGGAGCCCCTCAGCTTCAATTCACAGAGCTTGCGAACATGTTGAGGAGGTCTGTCCAGGGCAATCGCTCGGAAGCGGCCGCTCGCGAGGGGGAGAGGTTCCTTTCAAGCGTATTCTCAAGCATCCAGGATGGGATTAGCGTCCTAGACAAGGACCTGAACATCCTTCGTGTGAACCAGACGATGGAGGACTGGTATTCGCACAAGATGCCACTGGTCGGCAAGAAGTGCTACGACGCATATCACGGCCGACAGGAACAATGCGATTCATGTCCGAGCATAAGGACAATGGAAAGTGGGAAGTCGGCGCACGAATTTGTTCCGAAGACCGGTCCAAAAGGCGATGTCGTAGGATGGCAAGACCTCTTCAGCTATCCAATGAGAGACAGCAAGACGGGCGAACTGTCTGGAGTAATAGAATACATCCGAGACATAACCGACCGCAGGAAGGCGGAGCTGGAGCTTCACAATGCGCTTGAAAGATACAAGCAACTTCAGGGGATCATAGACAAAGGTCCTGCCATCCTGGTCATCTGGCGTCCGGGTCCGGGTTCGCCGGTTTCATACATATCTGACAATGTCGCGCAGTGGGGCTACAAAAGTGATGATTTTGTCTCCACATTTGTGTACGATGACATCATCCACAAGGAGGACGTCGAGCGTGAGAAGGAGGAATTCAGGGATTTCGTTCGGAAGGGAGCTAATGATTTCGTCCAAGAATATCGAATTGTCACAAAGTCTGGGGAGGTGCGATTTGTCGAGGACCACACCTACGTACGAAGAGACTCCGACGGCAACCCAGTAGTCTATGAAGGCATAGTCATCGACGTGACTGCTCGAAAGACAGCTCAACAGGAATCTGAGGGACTCACATCAAGATTGCAGGCCATCGTCGAGGCCTTCCCCGATCTGTACTTCCACGTCGATGCCCATGGGACTATCCTAGACTTCAATGCCGGGCGCATCGCTGATTTGTACGTTCCTCCTCAGAAGTTCCTGGGAAGGAAGGTGCAGGAAGTCCTTCCTCCTGACGTCGGGAAGATGTACGAGGTCGCATTTGACGAAGTCCTGAAGACAGGTCGAATCGTGGCTAGGGAGTACTCCCTCGAGATCGAGGGCGAGGATCGGCACTTTGAGGCAAGGCTTGCTCCTATCGCGAAAGATCAGATCATCATTGTAGTGCGTAACATCACCGCGAGAAGACGAACTGAGGAAACGCTTCGGGCGAGCGAGTCTGAGTACAGACAGCTTGCAGACAGCATTACGGACGTCTTCTTCGCGCTTGACAAGGATATGAGATACACTTACTGGAACAAAGCTTCCGAAGTGCTATCGGGGATTCCGGCCAGGGATGCGATCGGCAAGTCTCTCACGGAGTTATTCCCAGGCCCGCTGGGCGAGAAGGCAAGAAAGATGTATCTTGAAGTTTACAGAACTAAGAAAGCAGCGAACTTCCCTAATGAATACAATCTTGGCGGGAAGGCTCGCCTCTTTGATGTCGCTGCATATCCAACCGAGGACGGAGTATCGGTCATAACCAAGGACATTACCGAGCGTAGCCGGGCGGAGGATGCGCTGCGGGAGCGCGACATCCAGTTCAAGAAATTGTCTTTCCACGTGCCAGGAATGATTTACCAGTTCGTTAAGAGGCCAGATGGAACCTATTGCGTTCCGTTCACCTCAGAAGCCATCAAAGAAATATTCGGTTGTTCGCCGCAAGATGTACGCGAGGATTTCTCTCCAATAGCCAAAGTGATATTGCCCGAGGATTTCGATAAAGTAGTTGGTTCCATTGAGTATTCAGGGGAACACATGACGCTCTGGCAATGTGAATATCGAGTACAGATACCAGGCCATCCAGTCCGATGGGTGTTTGGCCAATCTACACCCGAAAAGTCGGCTGACGGCAGTATAGTCTGGCATGGCTTCAATGCTGACATCACCGAGCGCAAACTGGCGGAGGAGATGCTGAGGACGAGCGAGGAGAAGTACCGGCAGCTTGTCGATCTAGCCCAGGACGGCATATTGATGATTGACGCGGATGCGGTTGTCCGGTTTGTGAATCCGAGGTTGGCCATTATGACAGGGTATGGTATCGACGAGGTAGTCGGCAAGCCAGTCTTCCAGTTGATGAATGAACATGCTGCCGAGGTGACAAGGCGCGAAATCGAAGAAAGAAAACGGGGGTTCGTCGGTAGGTACGAGCTCGATATCCTCAGAAAGGATGGGACCTTGTTGCGCACGAACATAGCAGTGACCCCGATCAAGAACAAAGACGGTGGTTATACGGGTTCTCTTGCGGTTGTCGTTGACATAACGGATCGCAAAAAATACGAGGAGGCCTTGCAACTCGCCAATGAGAAACTGAACCTGTTGGGCCAAGTGACCAGACACGACGCCTTGAACCAACTTGCGGTCTTGATGGGATGGCTGCAGATTGCTCAAGAGTCTGTCGCAGAACCACCTGCACAAGAATACTTCAAGAACATGAGAAATGCGGCAGAGACGGTCATCAGGCAGCTCGATTTCACTGGAGACTATCAGAAGATGGGGGTCGCAAAGCCCGAGTGGATCGATGTCAAGACCGCTTTCTTGAACGGCACCGCAGGGTTCAGCCCAAGTAAGATCGCCAAGTCAGTTCATGTCGACGGGCTTGAGGTCTACGCTGACATGATGTTCGAGAAAGTCTTCCACAACCTGGTCGACAACTCAATCCGACATGGCAAGAAGGTCACCGAAATTCGAGTCCATTACAGAAAGAAAGGGAGTGGTTTGTCGTTGGTCTACGAGGACGATGGTGATGGCATACCCGCCGATAAGAAGGACAAGCTCTTCCTACGGGGATCTGGCGCTCATACTGGCTTTGGTCTCTTCATGGTCAGAGCTATCCTGGGAATTACAAGCATAGAAATCGAGGAGAATGGAATACCAGGCCATGGTGTTCGATTCGAGATGCATGTCCCTTCAAATGGATTCAGAGTAAGGGAAGGCGCCGAGAATCAAAAACGATGACACCGCATATGTCGCTGCTTGTGGGTGGATGAATCGATGGGGAGTGCGTCTGTCGAGCGCCTCTCTTCTGTGTCGCAGAAACAATAAATAACACAGTAGGCCAT
The DNA here is from genome assembly GCA_041494275.1 of Thermoplasmata archaeon. Classification (GTDB taxonomy): domain Archaea; phylum Thermoplasmatota; class Thermoplasmata; order UBA10834; family UBA10834; genus COMBO-56-21. The sequence goes on from JBGQAM010000042.1 coordinate 10,086, forward strand.
GATAAGAGAGCATTCGCGTCAGCCAGTGCATGGAGGAACCGATGGCCACAAGGATCCTGCTCATAGACGACGAGGAAGCCCTGTTGGAGCTTGCCGAGATCTTCTTGGAGCAGGAACAGGGATTCGAGGTCGATACCGCACTCTCCGCGCAAGAGGCGCTCGACAGACTCAAGAGAGATCGATTCGACGTGATAGTCTCGGACTATCATATGCCCGGGATGAACGGAATCGAGTTACTTAAGAAGCTTAAGTCTGCGGAAGACACGACTCCTTACATACTGTTCACTGGTAGAGGAAGGGAGGATGTGGCAATTGACGCGTTGAATAGCGGCGCGTCATTCTATCTCCTAAAGGGTGGGGATCCGAAATCGCAGTTTGCGGAACTCGTCAATATGATAAGAACTTCAACACGTGAAGCTCGGGCGGCGAATACACTGCGAGAGGAGAAGGACAGGGCGCGGCAATATCTCGACCTCGCCGGAGTCATGTTGCTAGCTCTTGACAAGCACGGGAAAGTGAAACTGGTCAACAAGAAGGGTTGCGAGATTCTGGGATATGAGGAAGGCCAGATTCTCGGGAAGTCCTGGTTCGAAAATTTCCTGCCGGAGAGGTGCCGAGATGAAGTCAAGGTCATCTTCAATGGGCTAATGCGTGGAGAACTCGGACCGTTGGAGTATCAGCCCCCATTCCCGGTCCTGTGCAAGGGCGGTGCGGAGAGACGCATCGCCTTCACCAACGCTCACTTGAAGAACGAGAAGGGTGAGATAGTGGGCACTTTGAGCTCGGGGACTGATGTCACCGAGCACGAGCGGGCCGAGGCATCGCTGCAGGAGAGTGAGCGGCGCTTCAAGACCCTTTTCAACACCATGAAGAGCGGCGTGGCCATCTACGCCGTGCGCAATGACGGCGAGAGCGGTGGTGACTATATCATCCAGGATTTCAACAGCAAGGCGCTGGAGATCGAGGGCAAGAGCAGGGCGGATGTAGTCGGACGTAGCCTCCTCGATTTGCGCCCCACGATAGACAGCTACGGGCTGATACCCGTATTCCGCCAGGTGTGGAAGACCGGAGAGCCTTCCTTCTACCCGTCCAAAGTGTATGTCGACGAGCACTACTCCAACTGGTACGAGAACACCGTCTTCCGCCTGCCCAGCGGCGAGATCGTCGCCATCTACAACGATGTCACGGACCGCATGCGAGAGACGGAGGAGCTGCGAGAGAGCGAAATGAAGTATCGTCAATTAGCCGAGCTCGCTCAAGAGGGCATCTGGACCATCGATGTGGGTGCAATAACCACTTATGTTAATCCTCGAATGGGGGAAATGTTGGGCTACACACCAGAAGAAATGATCGGACGCCATCTCTTCTCCTTCATGGATGAGCATGGCAAGGAAATCGCCCAAATAGAACTCGACCGTCGAAAACAAGGAATCAAAGAACGGCACGATTTCGAGTTCCTCCGAAAGGATGGGAAGCGGCTCTATGCCAGCCTGGAAACCTCGCCAATGATGGATGATGCTGGAGACTACACGGGTGCCCTGGCTGTCGTGGCAGACATTACCGAGCGCAAGCGAGCTGAGGAGGCGCTCAAGAAATCGGAGGCCAAGTTTGCCATCGCGTTCAATTCCAGCCCTGAAATGATGGTGATAGGCTCCCTGAAAGAGGGTCGCTTGGTAGACGTGAACAGCGCCTTCCTCGAGCGCACGGGTCACTCCCGCGAAGCTGTCATCGGCCGGACTGTCACTGAAATCGGCATGATTGGCGAAGCAGAGCGGGATAGGATTCGAAGCGCTGTGGAGGAGAAAGGGAGCGTTCAGGGCTTGGAGGTCCGCGATCGCACGAAGAGTGGCGCGGAACGAATCACGCTCGTCTCAGCGGCAGCGATCTCCATTGAGGATGAGCCTTGCATGCTCGTCATCATCTCGGACGTCACCGACAGGAAGCGTGCTGAGGAGGCTCTCCGCGCTTCGGAGGCTCGTTTCCAATCATTCATGAGCCACATACCAGCTGTTGCATACATGATTGACGCCTCGGACAGATATCTGTACATAAACAAGACCTACGAGGATGCGTTCGGCATGAAAGGATCAGATGTCGTGGGCAAGACTGTCGAGGAGGTCTGGCCCGCGGCGACGGCTGCGGCCTTCAGGAAGACTGACCAGCAGATCCTTGCCTCCAATGAAGGGATCGAGCTCATTGAGGTCGTCCCACACGAGGGCGGCCCTCGCGAATTCTTGACATTCAAGTTTCCGGTTCCCGATGCGCGAGGGACATCGAAGGTACTTGGCGGGGTCTCAATCGACATCACCGAGCAGAGACGAGTTGAGAAGGCGCTCATGCAGGCTAACAAAAAGCTCAATCTGCTTGGGGACGTCACACGGCACGACGCAGTCAACCAGTTATCAGTGCTCTTCGCATGGCTGGAGATCGCCAAGGAGGTCGCCAGAGACGAACCGATACAAGAGCATCTAGCCCGAGTCGGTGAGGCGGCCAAGATCATTCAGAGGCAACTTGAGTTCACCGCCGATTATCAAGAAGTAGGGGTGAAGCAGCCAGAATGGATAAACTTGGCGGACGCAGTGAACAGAGGTATCGAGGGGTTCGACAAAGGAAAGGTGTCTTTGAACATTGACCTGGCAGGCGTCCAGGTGTTTGCTGATTCCATGCTTGAGAAGGTCTTCCATAACCTCGTGGAAAACGCTTTGAGGTACGGAGAGAAGGTCAAGAGAATCTCGATAAGCGCCTTGGAAACGGAAGAAGGTTTGACAGTAATCTGCGAAGATGACGGTGTCGGCATTCCTGCAGACGATAAAGAGAAAGTGTTCTTGCGAGGCTTCGGGAAGAACACAGGATTTGGACTCTACATGGTCAGAGAGGTGCTCGGGATAACCGGCATGCGGATAAGAGAGACTGGCGTGCCGGGCAACGGAGCAAGATTCGAGATGCTCGTTCCCGCCGGCAACTATAGGATCGGCCACCCTAGTCAGTAGTCGGAATTCTTTCGTAGTCGTTCCTCAGCCAGTTCCAGATCCTCTCTGCTATTCAGGTTCCAGAAGCTCTCCAGCCGAGGGTCCATGACGCGGACGATGTCCTCGTCAACATACTCCAAATCCAGCATTTCGTAAGCATCGATAGGCCTTTGTCCGCCCTCTTCTATCGCCTCTTCGAACGCGGCAAGGCACCTGATTCTTGCGTAGGCGCCGTGAAGGGGCTCGAAGTTGCCTCGTATCTTGGGCACTGCCCCATCCCTCTTCCTGGCGAGGGATACGATCGACTTGCACAAATCCACCTTCAAGAACGGGGTGTCGCATGGGCTGACTAGAACGGAATCCCATTTGGAGGCTCTCAGGGCGGTGACGAGCCCTTCAAGGGGACCAAATCCGGTTCTCTCGTCCTCAACTATCAGGTATTCGTTGCCAAGGACTTCTGAGTACTTTCCTGACATGCCCTTCGCGACGGCTATCACGATCTCGTCTGCCACGCTCTCCAGAGTCCGCGCGACATAGGAGATCAGCGGCTTCCCACCGAGCACAGCAAGTCCTTTCTCCTCTCCCATGCGAGTGCTCAATCCACCGGACAGGATGGCCCCTGAAAGCATCGGTAGGTGTGAAGCGAATCAATGGTAATCAAGGTATCTCGGCGATGCCAGCCAAAAAGGTTATTATCGGCCATCATCTTCGCAAGTCAGCTGGTATGGTCCAATGTCCAAGATCACGATGACTCAAGGTGCGGGCGGAGAGCGGATGCAGGAGTTCATCCGCGAGTTCGTGCTGAAGGAGTTGGATCACGATTTCGGGGAGATACCTCTAGCCGCCTTGGACGACGCTGCAATCATAGATGGGATCGCGTTCACCACTGACTCGTACACGGTCAAACCACTATTCTTCCCGGGCGGGGACATAGGAGTTCTGTCCGTCGCGGGGACCGTGAATGACCTATCGGTCATGGGCGCGACACCGTTCGCGCTTTCGTGCGCTATGATAATTCAGGAGGGGTTCTCCGGCGAGGAGCTCCACAAGATCATGAAGAGCATAAGCGCGACGGCAAAGAAGGCCGAGGTCAAGATCGTGACTGGTGATACAAAGGTCGTTGAGAAGGGCGCGTTGGATGGCCTGTTCATCAATACGAGCGGGGTGGGGAAGAGGTCCAAGCACCTTGACCACAACATCCGCGAGGTTAGGAAGCACAGGAAGTTCAAGTGGAACTGGCCGAACGATTCCGCCGTGGGTGAGGGCGATGTGCTGATCGCCTCGGGATCGATGGGGAACCACGGCGTGGCGATACTGTCTTTCCGGGAAGGCTACGGATTCGAGACGACGGTCAAGAGCGACGCTGCGCCTTTGAATCATCTGATTGCTGCTGGATTGAAGGTCGGAGGCATAACCGCGATGAAAGACCCCACCAGGGGCGGGCTCGCGAACCTGCTCAATGAGTGGGCGGATAAGTCGGAGATAGGCATCGTTGTCAGGGAAGAGGACATCCCGATTGATGACGCGGTCCTCTCAGCATGCGAGATGCTTGGAATAGATCCGCTAGAGGTCGGGAACGAGGGCAAGGTCGTGATCGCCGCTGTCTCAGAGAAGGCAGATGCCGTCCTGAAGGCGATCAGGGCGAGACCTGAAGGTAAGAGCGCGAGGATCATCGGAAGGGCGACTAAGTCTGTCAGAGGCGTCATGATGGCGACTCACACCGGTGGTAAGAGGGTAGTCGAGCCGCCCGTAGGAGATCCCGTGCCGAGAATCTGCTAGAATGTGAATCGCTCGAATCATGATATTTGCCTCGATGCCGATCATCTGTATGGAGCCGGATGTGAGATGAGACAAATGGAGCGGCAGATATGTGCCGAATGCTGGTGCAACTAGATTGCGGGTCGAACTAGTACGTCGCAATCGACATCCTCCATGAAACCGATTTTGCATCAGGTGAGACTAAGTGTCGGAATATGAGGAGACCATTGAGGATATCAAGAAGACGATGGGTGTTGTGTTGGACCAGTTCAAGGCGATTCCGCCTGAGGCGTTGCCACACGAGTGGAGACTGATGAAGAAGTACGTGTTTTCGGAGACCAAGATACCTGCCAAGTACCGAGAGATGATTGGCCTGGCAGTCGCGTCCTCGATCAAGTGCCCGTACTGCATCCACTTCCAC
>JBGQAM010000027.1:0-21727 GCA_041494275.1 Thermoplasmata archaeon
CAGGAATCGCAGCTGTTCCGCCCTTCGCGAGCGGGAACAGCATGTCCAGAACCCTTTGGCCAGTAACGAGCGGGATGTCGGGGAGCAGTTTGTCGACATACGGTCTAGCGTGCCTGACTGGCCAGGTCTGCATAAGCCTCAGCTTCTGGCCGTTGTCCAGTTCGCCCACTTGATCCTCGACGGTGAACTCGCCCTCCGAGATGCTCTTGACCTTGCCCTTGAAGTTGATAGGCAAGAGAACCCTATGTGTGATGTTGCCTTCGGGCACCTCGCCAATGATCGCCCCGCCCTGAAGGTCATCACCCTTCTTCACGGTCGGCCTGAACTTCCACTTCTTCGTCCTGTCGAGGCCTGGAGCGGTGACGCCTCTGGAGACGAAGTCGCCTTGCTTCTCCCTCAACACGGGGAGAGGTCTTTGGACGCCGTCGTAGACGCTCGAGAGCAAGCCTGGCCCGAGCTCGACCTGGAGCGGCGCGCCCGAATCAGTGACCTCTTCTCCTGGTCTGATGCCAGACGTGTCCTCGTAGACCTGGATGATCGTCTTGTTGCCGACCAGCTTAATGACTTCGCCCATGAGCTTGAGCTGGCCCACGAACACGACATCGTACATCCTCGGCGCTATGCCCACCGCCGTGACGACTGGTCCCGCAACCCTGCTTATCTTCCCTTTCGTCTTTTCCGCCATATCGAACGCGCTCCCGTCACTTTGATTTGTAAAGGTCGATTCCCATCGCCCTTCGAATCTTATCTCTCATGTCGCCCTCTTCCAAGCCCACCGGGATGACGACCGGGTCGACGCTGTCCATCATCTTCGCCCGAAGCTGCGGTGGCAGCCTCTCCAAATCCTTGGTGTGAACCGCTAGTATGCCGACCTCTGGCTCGTCCATGACCTGCACGATCTTCTCGAGCAGGCGGTCCGGCGAGACGGCATATACCTTCTTTATGCCGGCAAGCCTGAAGCCGACGACGAACTCCTCAGAGCCGATCACCGCGATCTCCACTTCACATCACCAGCAAATCCTCGATAACCTTAATCGAGAGGCCGCTCTCCTTCCCTCTCGCAATCACCCTGATGTTGTCCACCTCTACCTTCTTACGTGTCATGTAGTTCACGATCGGCAGAACCGAGAGAGGGTAGAAGTGTGCGAACTTCTCGCTCGTGCCGATCAATGCCTTGTCAAGAGCGATGGTAATCTCAGAGAGCTTTCGGTCCGACTTGAACTGCTCCAGAGCAGGCTTGATGGCGTCGTACATCGTGGATTTCTCAAGTCCCTCTATTATCTGGGTCAGGCCCTCGCCTTGCGCGAGCCCTCGCAGACTGTCCATGTTCAACTCCATGCCTCCCGGGATGAGATACTTCGCTATCTTGTCCTCGGGCGTGCGCTCAGCCTTCAACTTGAGCAGGACTTTCAGGTTCGTCACGTCGATCTCGCGCCTGATGAAGTCCCTGAGAAGTTTGTCGGCAGTATTGGTCGGCTCGACATCTTTCAACAAATCGTAGTAGAGTGTCTTGTCCAAGTGATCCTCGAGCTGAGCCAGCCTTCCAGAGTCGACGACCTCTCTCACGTGCTCCGGGGTTATGCCCAGTGATGGCTCCTGCGAGAGCACGTCCATGGTCTCCTGAAGGGACTGGATCTGGATAAGCGACTTCAGGTAGGCCTCAGAGAACGCCCCCGCGGGAACGAGAGTGTCAATGATCTCATCATCCTTGACCTTGGTCACCTTTCCTCTTAGGATTGTCTTGACATTGAACGCGTCCCACCGCTTCAGATAGTCCGCGACCATCTCGCGCAGGTGGCCCGTGGTGAACGCAAGGATGTCGGTGTAGGTCGAGGCGAGGTTGCGGGTTACCGCCACCTCAACCAGGTTTGCTCCTGAGTACTTCGACGTATACCTAGCCATCTCGTCGCGGTACTGCGTCTCCCCGAGGAATCGGCCTAGCTCGTGCACATCCATTACGAGAAGACGCGAATACGTGTCATGTGAGAGCAGGAATCGCTTCTTCGCTTTCACGCGCGTGCACGCGTATGCGTAGTTGCCGCCTCCACCAAAGAGTCCCATGTCCTAGATCACCTTAGCAGCTTTCCGTATATCTCCTGCAGTTTCTTGTTCCATATCTCTTCCAGCAAGCTCTCGAATCGGAAGTCCAGACGGACGCTCCTGTCTTTGCTCTCGAAAATGAGCCCGCCGATACAGTCTACGACGCCACCGCTGACCATGCCTCCAGTAAGCTGAAGAAGTGCCTTGTCATCTTTGCTCGAATACACATAGCACTCGCCCAGATCCTTCTTAGCCTTTGCGGCAAGCATCGAGTACAACTTCTTGCGCTTCTCGACAGGGTACCTGGCAAGCTCTGCGAGCACTTGCTCCTTGAGCTCCTCCATGGCCCTCCTCTGAGCGGCTAGAAGTATCTTCTTTGACTCCAGCTCTGCGCTGGAGAGCTCCTGCTGCTCCATTTGGGCGACGAGAGATTTGGTCTTCTTCTCTTCCTTCAGGCGGTTCTCCTCGATTCTCTTTTCCGCCTGCAGGATCTGTTCGTCCCTCTCCTTCTCGCCGAGACGGACGACGTCCTGTTTGTTCTCCTCACCCTTGCGGAGTATGTCCTCGACTACCTTGTTCAGGCTCATAGCTTATCAGCTCCTCCTCTGGTTGGGCTGTTCCGCCGACTTCCGAATTCCCGTTCTTCACTTGTTCATCAGCAAGAACGCGACTACGAAGCCGAGGATGACAATCGTTTCGGGCAGAACCATCATGATCATGCCCTTACCGAACATCTTCGGGTCTTCAGCGGTCGCGCCCACTGCTGCTGCACCTACTTGTCCCTGGGCAACTCCGGTGCCTAGGCCCGCTACGCCGATTGCGATGCCAGCACCGAGAAGTGCCATTCCTGTTGGGTCCATTGTTTCACACCTCCGGTTTTGCTTTTGCCATTGAGTACTTCCTCTCATACTTCAGCGGGGAGAAGTCCGTGCCTCCTCCCTCGAAGAACTTGAGGAAGAACTCCACATAGTTCAACCTGATAGCCTGGATCCCTGCTGACAGGGCTCCCAGGAAGAACACGAAGAACATCTGGGTGACGAAGAGGGCCGCAACACCGCCTATGATGATGCCGATGTTATCGCTCTCGAATATCAGTGGGAAAAGCATCGAGTTGAAGGCCAAGGCCATGGCTCCCTTGCCGACTGCCAACGCGGCGAGCCTAGTGTAGGACACGAGGTTGGTGAACAATCCGATCACCTCGGTCAGGGCCAATGCACCCTCGGTGAACGGAAGCACGATGACGCCGATCACGATGAACACTACTGCAGGAAGGGATAGCTCGATGCCCGCAAGCGACGCTGATGCGTCGGGGAGAGGAGCTAGAATCGTGGAATTGATGAAACTGCTAGTCGCGGTTGCACTGCCCGCGATGGTCATGATCTCGGCGAAAAGGCCGAACAATATGACGAACCAGGCGACCTTGGCGACCGCGTGTTTCTTGCTATGATCATAATTGTTGACTACTCCCAGACCGAACCCCAGACTCAGGTGTAGCCAGCCCGCCACCAATGATATTGCGAGCATCTCCTTGATGTCGCGCATCTTGTCCAGCATCGGATGGATTGGTATGTTCGCAAGTGCCTCCCACGAATCCTCATCAGGGCTCGCAGCCGGCGGGTGGAACGGGACACCGAAGGCCTCGGCAAAGACAAACAGCCCGAATACGCTCGCCAACACACCGCCTGCGACAATGATGGCGCCCAATCTATAGAGGTCGGGATAGCCTTTGAGCTTCCAGCGCATGACCGCGCCGAGGGCGACAAGACCGAGGCCGAAACCGAGGTCACCTACCATGAACCCGAAGAACAGGGGGAATGTGATGAAAAGAACGAGTGTGGGGTCTATCTCCTCGTATTTCGGGGTCGACACGAGACCGATGAAGAACTCGAACGGCCCCACAAGCTTAGGGTTCCTCAGTTTGACCGGTGGCTCTTCCTCCTTCTCTGGCTGTACAGTCTCCACGAAGGCAAGACCACAGCAGAGTGCATCGAGGCCGACCTGAATGTCCTGAACTTTGGAAACAGGGATCCAGCCATCGATGATGAATGAATTCTCTGACGAGGCGATCCTCAGAGGCGTCTCGGCCTTGAGGACTTCAATGGCGAGATGCTCCTCAGAGGAGATGATGAAGTCCGCGAACTTCTTCCGAATGGACTCGATGTCGCTCTCAATCCTCTTCAAATCCGCCTCGAGATCTCTGATCTCGGAGAGATTCGATGAGATTATCTTGTCAGCCGGGCCCTTGAGCTTCGGCATCTTGATCTCCTGAAAATCGTGTTCCGCAAGGATCTTCGCAACTTCCGTCTTTCTATCGTTCCTGGCGAACACTGCGACTACAACATCGCCCTTCCTGGATTCGGTGAAGACCTCGATGTCCTTCACGGCCGATTCGAGGGCTGAGGTCGGAGCGATCCTACAAGTCCCGGTGAAAGATGAAATGTTGTCATAGCCCTCGTAATCCTCGACAGGAATGCCAAACCCTTGGAAGGGCGTAAGGGCTCTGACCTCGCCTTCCTTCTCTCTCATGAGAGTCAGGATCTTCTGCCTGGTCTCAGCTTTGCTGCTGGTGTTCAGATCCAGCGTGACCAACGCCTGCTCCAGCTCCTTGTTGATGGCATCGATGCTGAGCTTCTCCCCTGGCTTGTGCCCCTCGATCTCAAGCGTCCGGATCATTGACCGCAGCTTCAGCAACTTCTGGGAGGCCTCGGAGGCCTTCGACAAAGGCTGACCAATCTTGAACTCTTCATCCTGCTTCGTGAAATCTATGAGGTGCAGTACGCCGAGCTCATAGAGACACTCGATGGTCGCATCGAGGCTGCCGATCGACCCGACGACGACAACTCGGGTCATCTCTTCAGGCCTAAGCATCAACTGCCCTCTCAAACTCGGAAAGAACGAACTCCTTCGCCTGACTCATCTTGAGGCGCGCGTTGGACGTGAGCTCGCTAGCCTTCTTGTTCCCTTCCTCCAGGAGCGCCTTCTTCCGAACGTCAATCTGCGCTTGGGTTTCGGCGACCTCCGAATCGAGCTTCTTCTTGAGCGCGGCTGCCGCAGCTTCGGTCCTCTGAATCGCGGCCCTCTTGCCCTCGGCCTGGAGCTGCTTGCGCCTCTCCTCGGCATCCTTCGTCATCGCGCGGACCTTCTCCTCAGCATCCTTGATCTGTTTGAGAATCTCCGCTTTTCCCAAGTCAGCCACGTCCAGCTTGCTGATGCGGGTTTCGATATAAATAGCCAACGCTGTCTGGTTTTTTCGATATATTCGCCCAAGAATTCGACATTTAGCGACAATCCGCGACAAGGTTCGAATTCCGATGATTAGCTGACGATTGTCATGTCTCTACCCGGTGATTTGAGGGCGTCCGCCGTCGGCTTCACTTCTTCAGCTTGTCTGCGAATGCCTTCTTGTCCAATCGGGTCATCTTCGTGCCCGCTTGTTTCAAAAGCTCGACGCCGTCTAGATTCGAATAGTCGTCGATGTAGACCACCCTCGAGACCTGAGCATTTAGGATCATGCGAGCGCAGATCGGGCATGGGACAATCGTCGAGTACAGTGTTGACCCCCGCGCATTCGTCCCCGCTTGGATTAGCGCGTTCTGTTCGGCGTGCACTGCCGTGCATGTCTCGAGCCGAGTGCCAGATGGTATGTTGAGCTTGTCCCGGATGCAGCCGATCTCGTGACAGTGAGGGAGCCCGCGAGGATTTCCGTTGTAGCCTGTGCTCTTGATCTCCCCGACATCGCTGACGATGATCGCTCCGATCTGCCGTCTTGTGCAGGTGCTCCTGCGAGCGACCTCAATTGCGATGTTCATGAAGTAGTGGTCTTTCGAGATCCTCGAGTTGCGGTGCTCTGTCACGATAAGCCTCGCTGGCCTCAATCCCATTATGGCATTTCTAACTTTCTGTCAAGAGGAGAAGGTGAGATCAGTGCCCGTAGCTCTTCATGACTTCCTTGACGAAGGCGTCTCCTCGCACCAAGACATCCTTGGGGAGTGGCTCCGGGTGATGATCCTTCAGGATCTGCTTAGCCTTCTCTCTGGCGGCAACCTCCATTCCTCTTCCCCCGTCGGCTTCCCATGTGTCTCTGGATCGCCTGTCGAGCAACATCGGCATGTAGTGCTCTTTGCGGAACATCTTCATTGTGAAAGGGGTCCCGAGATAGTTCGCAGACGGTCCGGCTTTGACTATTTCGTCGACTGCCAAGGTTTCATCCGTCACTTCTATTCCTCGGAGGATCCTTGTGACCATCCCACATATCTCAGCGTCAACGACTATCTTCGCGTAGGATGTCGCGATGCTTCCATCAAGCGACCCAGCAGCGTCATAGATGAAGTTCATGCCCGCGTAGGCAGCCAAAAGAAGGCTCAGCGACGATTCGATACCCGCTTGGACATCGACCAGCTTCGAGTCCGTGTTTCCACCCGTGCCTCTGCACGGCAGTGAGTAATGTCTGGCCAACTGAGCTGTCGCAAGGTTGATCAAACCAACCTCGGGACCGCCCAGCGCAGGAGCTCCAGTTCTCATGTCCATCGCAGCGGAGACCGTCCCGTAGAGTACTGGTGCCCCTGCCTTGGCGAGCTGAGACACCATTATCCCGCTAAGCACCTCGGCATTCTGCTGGACAAGGAGACCTGCGAGCGTTGAAGGCGCGGTGCCGCCCGACAATGCCTCAGGTGCATACAGGACGGGCTGATTGTGCTTCGCGTAGATGATAGCCCCTTCGATCAACTCCTTCGAGAGCTGCATCGGGCTCACTGGATTTGTGAAACCAAGGAGCATGGGCTTCTTCATGAGCTCGTCCATACCTCCTCTGACGATGGCACCAAGGCCCAGAGTCTCCTCCGCCCACTTGGCGCCGTGGTTGTAGCCATCTGTCGTCTTCCTAGTGTTCTTCAGATTGGCCCAGAGGGCGTGAACATGAATCGTCTCAGGAGAGACGTCCATCGGGGTGGTCATCATGGACGAGTGGTGAATGTCGTCGAAGTAGTCCGCCATCCTAGCCATGTTCTCGACATCGTTGACCGTGGCCAATCGAATCCTGCCGTCCAAGTCTTGGACCTTGACGCCTTGTCCACAGAGGGAGAAGTGGACTCGGTTCTTGCCCATGAGCAACTTGTAGGCCGGATCTCGACCGTAGAACTCGAAGTGCGAAGGCGCTTTGCGGATCGTTTCCGACACTAGCTCTTCCGATAGCTTGGCCATCATCGTCTTCCTATCGACCTCTGCACCAGCTTCTTCGAAAAGCCTTAGCGCGGCAGGGGACCACACCTTGATTCCCAGCCTGCGGAGGACCTCCATTGTCGCGCCATGGATTTGCTCAACGTCGCTCTTAGACAACACCTCTAGTTGCCCACCTATCGGTTCTTTCACCTGCATCGGTGTTTCCCCTGGAAGAATGATTGATATGCGGGCCCGCATCGATGAAGATGCTTATCTAATTGCACTTTCGCGGAAGAGATCCCATGAACCTGGGATGTAACCAATCAAAGGCGTGCATGGCACTGACACACCATATCCATTTTATAGATGAGGTTCGCTCACAACGCTGTGGCAGATGAGGGGACCAAGCCGAGCAGGATCCCGAAGAAATATCAATCTATCGTGATCTTCCTTCGTGATGCGGCAGTAGCGGCCGCGTTCGTGGCGCTCGTCCTGCTCGCGATGTTTGCGTACACGGGATTGTGGCCTCCGTTGGTTGTAGTCGAGTCCAATAGCATGATGCATGGAGAAGACAACCACAGCAACATAGGCACGATTGACACCGGAGACCTCGTCCTTGTGAAGAAGATCGATTCCGTTTCCGACATTGAGACTTACATGGACAGCCAAATCTCTGGGCACAAGACATACGGCGACTACGGCGACGTCGTGATATACAAGCGTGGAGGGTCCGACGCCAGCACACCGATAATCCACAGAGCTTTGATCTACCTGGAGATCAACGCGGATGGGACTAGCTACAGGTCGGAATCGCTCCGCCAAGTAGCAGCGGACAAGTGGTCGACATCCGACCCAACTGACACTTGGGACAGACTGACGAGTTCACTGACGATCAACGATGTAGGATACAACCATCTCTCCGTCACAATCGACGCGAAGAGCCTCGCGGCCAGCCACAGAAGCGGATTCATCACGAAAGGGGATCACAACCTCGGAACGGACCAGATGTACGCCGCTTACGGGCCGGTCGACTTCGAGTGGATTGTGGGCAAAGCCAGAGGAGAGATCCCGTGGTTCGGACTGCTGAAGCTTTGGTCCACGGGATCCCTGGGAAGCCCTTCCCCGGACAATAGCGTTCGGGACTTGTGGGCATCCCTGGCCATCATAGTCGCGACGCCCATGGTGATAGACATCGCTCTCACGTACCGGGAGAAGCGAGAAGTCTCGAAGAAGAGAACCGCGGAGCTTCTTCTGGAAAAGGGATCCGGAGAATCTAAAGAAGAGAAAAAGGCGGAAGGGGAAGACCTTGACAAGGCCTCCGACCAGCCTCCGAAGCGACCGTAGCACTCACATGAGAGTGGTCTGGTACCGCAACTTGTAGTTCTTCAGCTGGCTAAGTATCTCGTCTTCCTCCAGGATCTTCCGTGCTTCCACCACGGGCACGCTCGGTTCGATCTCCTTCGTTCTCCCCCCTCTTCCGAAGGACTTCACCCGGGCGTGGATTATTCCGAGCATGTCGAGCTCCGATATCAGATCGGTGATCCTGCGCTGCGTCAAGATCGCCATCGAGATGCATTGACACAGTTCCTTGTAGGTCTCGTACAGGTCTCCTGTCGTCAACTTGCTGTCCCCGCGCTCGTTGTTTAGGAGGATGCCCATCAGCACGAGCTTTGACTGAACTGGGAGAGTTCGAATAGTTTCGGTCACGCAGTCTAGCTCGATCTTGTTCTTCGCCTTCACGACGTCCGATTCGGTCACCACTGGAACGTGGTTTCTGTCCGCGATCTCTGCCGCCACGCGCAGGAGATCTAGGGCCCGTCTTGCATCCCCATGCTCCTGAGCGGCCAACGCTGCGCAGAGAGGGATAACCGATGACTCGAGAACGCCCTCCTCGAACACAATCTTCGCCCGCTGCTCAAGGATGTCCTTGAGCTGCTCCGCATTGTATGGCGGGAAAACCATCTTCTCCTCGCTGAGCGAACTCCTGACGCGCGGGTCAAGGAATTCCATGAACCTGAGATCGTTGGATATCCCGATCACGCTGACCTTCGCATTCTTCAGATCGTCGTTGATTCTGCAGAGGTGATACAGTACATCGTCTCCGCTCTTGGACACCAGCTGGTCTATCTCGTCGAGGGCGATCACGACCACGCGCTTGTCCTCATCGATCTTCTCCCGCAGTATGTTGTAGACCCTCTCCGTGCTCCAACCAGTGAACGGTATGCGCTCATCGAAGTTCTCGATGAACTTGTTTCCAATGTTCTGAAGAATACCGTACTGCGTGTCGATGACCTCGCAGTTCATGTAGATGAATTGGACCTTGTTCAATGTCGAGTCCGCTCTCTCGATCTCCTTGCCGATGTATTTCATGCAGGCAGTCTTGCCCGTCCCAGTCTTTCCAAACAGTAGTACGTTGGACGGCCGCTGCCCCTCGAGAGCAGTGACAAGTATGGAGGCCAGCTGGTTGATCTCGTTGTCTCTGTGCGGGAGAATGTCGGGTATGTAGGATGAACGTAGAACGTCCTTGTCTCCTCGAAATATCGTCTTCGAACTAATATACTGCTGGAATATGGTATCCTGCATATCGGTCCCCCCGCAGAAGCAAAACGCTCCTTCCCTCCCCCTAGATTTCCTATGGAAGCCGCTCTCGGAATCCACTTGAAACAGGGGAAAAGTGGAATGCGCTAGACCCTACTTAAGTGTTAATATTATCGCACGATATCATTTATTCCACAGCCCCAGAATTTCGCAGAATTATCTGAGCCAGTCAAGTAGGAAAATGTGTTCGGCAGAATAAAATGATATGGAGCACAAGCATGTACATTTCGACAGGGGGACCCCTTGATTTCCTGTGGAACCGATTTCTCGACACCCCATTGTTCGTTGCACGGGGGCCTCCAACGGAAGTCGAGGTTCCCGGGGTAGTGAAATCGCTGGAAATCGTCAGTGAATACCATTATCTCTCCTTAGTCCCTAGGCGCTGGACACCTATGAAGAATGTGGTCATCTTCTCCATCAGTGAAGACACAGAAGAGATCAGAGCTCTGCTTAAGACGTTGGGAATGGAAGTGACCAAAGAGTTCGTCCAGAACAGATCTCGAGCGCACAGGGAGAGCTTCCTAGGTCCCGGCAGAATCGAAGAGATTCTCAAGGAAATAAAGGAACTAGACGTTGATCTGATAGTTGTGAATGGAGTGTTGAAGCCGTCACAACATCATTTCTTGGAAATGAAATTCCAGATGGAGTGCATTGATCGCACAGGAGTCATTCTTCGAATCTTCACAGACCATGCGCATACTCCGGAAGCAATCGCGCAAGTTACTCTTGCCAAGCTAAGATACGAGCTGCCGTTCCTCAGAGAGTGGATTCACAAGTCCAAGAGTGGAGATAGACCTGGTTTTCTCGCGGGAGGAGCTTACGCAACAGATGTCTATTTCGAACACGCGAAGACTCACGCTCGAAAGATCGAGGTAAATTTGTCAGAGGTATCGAGACAGAGAGAAATCACGCGGACTAGAAGACGCGAGAAAGGATATTCGCTAGTCTCATTGGCAGGCTACACGAACGCTGGGAAATCCGCTCTCATGAACAGACTGTGCAATGCTGGGGTGGACGTCGACGACCGTCTCTTCTCAACACTGTCCACAACAACAAGACGAATCTCAAGTATCAAAGGCAATATACTAATGAGCGATACCGTTGGGTTCATAAGAGATCTTCCACCTGATCTCATCAATGCATTCAACTCAACTCTAGAAGAGATATATGATGCAGATCTGATTCTTCTTGTCTTTGATGCTAGTGAACCTGATGAGTTACTGAGAATCAAGCTCAATACATCATTGAAGATTCTGCTGCCGAAGGTGGAGAATAGATCTATAGTTGTCATCGGGAACAAGATAGATTTATTGTCTAAAGAATCAAGACATAGAGTAGTTGGATTGGTTGAGCCAATCATTCAGCCTTATGATTTGATTCTAGTGTCTTCTGTTTCTGAAGAAGGACTTGATTTGTTAAGAGAGAGGATACTGAGGGTACAAGGTCACACTTGCATCATCGAGGCCGACCTGCCACTCACCGATGCGGTCTACAGCCTCTTGTCTCGTCTTAGATCTTCTGCCGAAGTCTCTATGACGGTCATTAGCCGTCACGCCGCAGTTATCGTGAGATGCAAGCCTGAGGATTCGGAGAGGATTGTTGGTTGGCTCAACGCGGCAGGTGCAACAAGAATCATAGTCAATTCCGAGGCCCAAGAAATGTCCCCGGAGAGGGAAACACCGTCCAGTGGAAGCGAAGGGGCCCCCCTCTAAGCGGAATCTGCGATTAGATCTTGAATTCCTTTTTCTTTGCGAGGACCTTGTCTTCAAATCTCTGCGGAAGGGACCAAGCAAGGTATTCGATTTCGTCAAGATTCCTCACGAACTTGGCTTTGCTGGGCGTCTCGGTCAACTCCGCGAGTTCGCGGATCTTCTTGACGTAGTCATAGTACCACCAGGCGCAGACTATCAGGCCGATCGGGGCGGCCACGACGATCCAAGTGATCCAACTGCCGAAAGGATCGGACAGATCTTGGAGAAAGGAGATGTACGAGGGAAGTCTGTTGTTCGCGTTCATATTCAGATAGGAGCCGACGATTCCGATGATGGTGAGGAAGCCGAACAAGAGGCTGAGAAAACTGCTGAGTTCGAGTCTGTACTCTGTCAAGAAATCTTTTGGCAGCTTCTCACCTGAGCCCGATAAATCGATACCTTGTTAAAATGGTTTTCCATCAGTTCGGACGTCTACATGTAGTCACAGTCGGAATCTACCACTGAGTTAATGAACGAACGTGACTCAGAGACTACCGACTCTGCCTAAGCTCGCGCTTGTTCTCATCCTCCTCCTCGGAAGCATTTCCTTGCTGGGCGCAACGTCGGAGACTCCTAGATTGGAGATAGCTCAGATATCGTCTGTGGACGACGGGACCTCTGTGGTGGTCTCAGGTGTTCTTGTCGACTTCCGCTCGTACGATGCGGGTGTCGAGAACCTTGTATTGATGGATTCGCGTTCGGGGGCCACCGTCAAGATAGCATGCTACAAAGGAATCGGCGCGCCTCCAAGCCAGTATGCAGCAATTGGCGACGAACTCTTGATTCGTGGTGAGGTTTCGCAGTACAAGTCCTCCCCCACGGTTTTCACCGACAACGAGGGAATCTCAGTCTTGAAGAAGGCGGAGTTCGTGTTGACCGTTGAGTTGCTCGCAGCCAATTGGGCCCTTTTCGAAGGCGATGAATTCGTCATTCGCGGAGTCATGATGCAGAGCGGCCATCGTCTCTACGATCACAACCTGGAGCACAGCATCATGGTGATATCTGATGGCTTGAGTGTGTCGCAGTTCGACGACAGAGGTGTCCTGGTCACATGCGAGCTCCAGTACGACGAATCGATTATGGCCCTGACACTGGTCGTTGAGTCGGTCCGCATTGATGCATGACAGCAACCCTTTTCTGGGGAGCGCACGATGGCTGTGACTGTGGCAGGGACTTTCCTCGCTTTTGACGACACCGATTCGCCCGAAGGCATGTGCACCACGTACCTAGCCGCGCTCGTGATCGAAGAGCTCTCCGACTATGACCTCATCGGGCTCCCGAGACTGGTGAGGCTGAACCCCAACATACCATGGAAGACCCGAGGCAATGCGGCCATCTGCCTCGGATTCGGTTCCGGTACCGGCCCGTCGAAGCCCTGCGGGGACCTGGAAGGGACTCAGTTGAGGTATCACGCTGAAGGTAGGCAATGCGATCCGGACGATTTGCTGCGGCGCGCCTCCAAGGTGCTTGAGCGCGTCGCCAAGTTCGAGTGCGACAAAACGAATCCAGGAATCGTCTCTTCTGTCAGAAAACCACCCCAATCGCTCTACTGGCGCACGGTCAGGGAGGTCGTCCCTCTGAGAGAGGTGGAGTCTATCCTGAGGGAAACTGGGGCGACATGGAAGAAATACAAGGGCGGCCGAGGCATAATCGGCGCTGCAGCTGCGATGTCTTGGCGACCTAGAGACCGAACATGGGAGGTGGTCGCCTACCGGTCGCCCTCACGCTTCGGCATGCCAAGGGACATCGATCCGAAGAGTGTCATCGCAATGGACAAGTCGACGCGAATGACCTTTAACAACTACGATTATGAGAGCGATCACGTCGCGATCGCGCCTGGCTCGCCTTGCCCGATTCTCTTCGGCATCAGGGGCGATTCAGAGGCCGAGCTTCTCAAGGCGAAGTCGATGATCAAGGGGGAGCGGCCTGACAAGTGGTTGCTGTTCATGACGAATCAGGCAACCGAGGATCACTTAGTCGCTCGCAGAATAGCGTCGCTCAGGCCACGAGACTCTGCCCGGATCAAGGCGAGAGTCGCGGCACGCCCTGTCACGATTCCGGGGAAGCACGTAATCCTGCGAGTTTCAGACGGAACGGAGGTCGACGCCGCATTCTACGAGCCGTCGAGACGATTCAGAGACATCGCGCGGGCGCTTATCCCCGGGGACGAAGTAGTTCTGTGCGGATCCGTTCGAGAGACGCCGCGGAGCCTGAACGTCGAGAAGATGCAGGTCCGCCGTCTAGTTAGAGACGTCAGGAAGGTGCACAACCCGATATGCAAGAACTGCGCCAAGAGCATGGGATCTCTTGGATTTGGGCAGGGTTTTCGGTGCAAGAGGTGTGGCGCCTTGGCGCCACCTACCAAAGCAGAGTACAAGGCATTCCCACGAGCGATCAAGACTGGCTGGTACGAGCCCCCAGTCGCCTCTCGCAGGCACCTTCACAAGCCTATACGGCGAATGTCGAGGGTGAACATAGACAATCTATAAGTATTCTCAGGCAAATCATCCGTCCAGACATCAGCACCACCGTTGTTTCAGTGCTGGGTGTGTGAGCAGCGATGAAGGAAGCAGTCATTGTCAGCGCCACCAGGACGCCCATAGGGAAGTTCGCTGGTGGCCTCAAGGATCTGAGCGCCCCGAGAATAGGTGCGATCGCAGTTAGAGAAGCAGTCCGAAGGGCCAGGCTAGAGCCCAAGGATGTCGAGGAATGCATCATGGGCAACGTCATCACGGCAGGTCTCGGCCAGAATCCAGCCAGGCAGGCCGCCTTATGGGGCGGACTGACTGACGAGGTGGCCGCTCTGACGATCAACAAGGTATGCGGCTCTGGGTTGAAGGCGGTTATGCTCGCGGCAGATTCCATTCTCGCGGGCAAGGAGCGCGTCATCGTCGCTGGCGGCATGGAGAGTATGACCAACGCCCCCTACCTCCTCGAGAAGGCCAGGTTTGGTTACAAGCTGTTCGACTCATCTTTGGTCGACGCGATGGTAAGAGATGGCCTCTGGGAGGTGTACAACAACTTTCACATGGGAAACACGGGCGAGATCGTTGCCCAGAGGAACGGCGTCACGAGAGCTGATGCGGACAAGTTCGCCCTTCGGAGCCATCAGAAATCCGTGAGTGCAATCAAATCGAACTCGTTCAAGGACGAGATAGTTCACGTGGAGATCCCGTCCAAGAAGGAGGTTTCGATATTCTCGGTCGACGAGGGCCCCAGAGAGGACACCACGCTCGAGGCGCTCGCGAAGCTCAAACCCGTATTCAAGAATGATGGGATACTCACAGCCGGGAACTCCTCGAGCATAAACGATGGTGCGTCTGCTCTCGTTGTGATGGATTCGGACCTGGCAAGAGAGAAGGGCATGAAGCCAATGGTGAGAATTGTAGACTACGTCACATCGGGAGTGAAGCCAGAGCTTCTGATGGAGGCCCCGATTCACGCAGTGAGGAAGCTGCTCCAGCGGAACAAGCTCGAGGTCAAGGACATCGATTTGTGGGAGCACAACGAGGCGTTCTCGACAGCGTCTGTCGCCACGATGAAGGTCCTGGGCATCCCCGAGGACAGGTTCAATGTGAACGGAGGAGCGGTCGCATTGGGCCATCCGATAGGCTGTAGCGGCGCGCGCGTGTTGACCACCCTGATATACGCCATGCGTGCCCATGAGGCGAAACGTGGTCTCGCAACCCTCTGTCTCGGCGGTGGGAACGCCGTGGCCATGTTGGTGGAGCGTTAGCTTCTAGGCTTTCATCCAAAGCATGATATCCATGAATCGAATACAGCGGCGCATCGTTCTCTCGGATTGATACTATGGATACAGGCAGATTGAAGAAGGTTGTTGCAGAGGACAAAGAAGAGATGGTAGAAAGCCTCTGCTCGATGCTCAGAATCAAGGCTGTTGGACCGGAGAACCAGGGCCCGGGCGAGGCGGAGCGCGGAAGATGGCTCGTCAATCTGGCCAAGAGCATGGGTTTCAAATCGGTTGAAGTGCTGGAGTCCAAGGACCCCAGCGTGGTGGGCGGCAAGCGGCCGAACATAATCGTCCGCATGAAAGGCTCCACCGACCGGAATCTCTGGGTCGTGACCCATATGGACACCGTCCCCGAGGGCGACATCGCTGCGTGGAAGTACCCGCCATATGATCCGAAGGTCGTCGAAGGCAAGATTTACGGGCGAGGCTCCGAGGACAACGGCCAGGAGCTGATTGCATCGTTGTATGGCCTGAAAGGCTTGCTGAAGACAGGTGTCACTCCAGAGTGCAACATCGGCCTGGTCTTCGTCTCGGACGAGGAGCACGGGAATGTCCACGGGATCGATTTCCTACTAGCTAAGGGCATTTTCAAGAAGGATGACATGGCGGTCGTGCCGGACCACGGCCAACCTGATGGCGCGGCCATTGCAGTGGTCGAGAAGAGCATCGCCTGGATCAATGTCGAGGTGATTGGCAGGCAGACTCACGCTAGCACCCCGCACAAGGGCATCAACGCGTTCGAGGCAGCTGGCAGATACATGGTCGCTGCCGTCGATTGGCTCAGGAAGGAGTTCCCCAAGAGCGACGCTCTCTTCGACTACCCCGTGAGCACATTCGAACCCACGCGTTGCGACGCCAATGGACCGAATGTTAACACGGTTCCTGGAAGGCAGCAGTTCGCTTTTGATTTCAGGGTTCTCCCCGCCTACAGGCTTGATGATGTGATGTCCGAGCTTCAGAAGACCGCCAAGGAGGTCGGAGAATCAACGGGGGCGAAGATAGTAGTCACATTCCTTCAGAGGGCCGATGCCGCCCCTGGGACAAGTCCCGATGCCGAGATCGTGAGAAGGCTCACAGACGCAGTCTATGCAGTCAGGGGCGTGAGGCCGCATCCGTTCGGGATCGGAGGAGGCACGTGCGCGGCACCTTTCAGACGGCACGGGATAGACTCGGTGGTCTGGTCAACGATACCGGAGACGGCGCACGACGCTAACGAATATGCGAACGTCGCGGACCTGGTCGCAGACGCCCAGGTGTACGCAGTGCTATTTGCCGGGAAGAACATCGAGAAGTCCTAGAGATCCTTTGTGTCCTTGGCTTGAGGGTCGCCGAATATCCGGGCGACCATCCAATCGGCGTCGAACTTCCTGAATTCTTCGTACTCCTGGCCGATGCTCACATAAGCAATCGGTTTCCCGATGGTTTTCGTTATCGAGAGTGCGGCCCCTCCCTTGGCGTCCGCATCAATCTTCGTGAGTATCACTCCGTCGATCCCGACGGCAGCATCGAATTTCTTCGCCTGCTCAACCGCATCCGATCCAGCAAGCGCGTCGCCAACGAAGAACACAAGGTCGGGCTTGGCCACTCGCCGGATCTTCTTCATCTCGTCCATGAGGTTTGTGTTCGTCTGCATCCTTCCAGCGGTGTCTATGAGGACGACATCCTTCTTTCGGGCCTTCGCATGTTCAACCGCATCGAAGGCTACTGCCGCGGGGTCGCTTCCCTCTTGGTGCTTGATGATCTTGCAGCCCAACTTCTCAGCGTGAACTGTGAGCTGCTCTATCGCGCCTGCCCTGAAAGTGTCGCCAGCAGCCATGACGCAGCTCAGGCCGTGCTTCTGCATCCTGTATGCTAGCTTCGCGATTGCCGTCGTCTTGCCGCCGCCATTGATGCCAACAAACATGATGACGAGCGGTGGAGGTTTGGATTTGATCTTCTCGGTCAGCGAAAGCGATTTCTCAGTCAGGACATCCTTGACCGCGACTTTCAGAGCCAGTTTGACCGCTTCGTCGATGTTGAACGATTTGTCGATCCGCTTCCCCAAAAGGGTGCTCTTCAGGCTCCTTGAGAGCTCCTCAGCGACCGGCAGCGCAACATCAGCTTCCAGGAGTCCAATCTCGAGCTCGTGGAGGAGGTCGTCGAGAACGCCTTCCTTCAGTCTCCTGCCTGACTCGTCAACAACTTCGGATATGTCCTCGATCTTCTTTGTCTTCGCTTCCGAGGACACTGAAAAGAGTTTCTCTCTCAGTCCCTTGAACATGTGCCGCCCTCAAGCTTTTCCGCTTGACTGAAGGAGGTCGTACTGTGCTTGCACCTTCTCAGAAAGCTCCTGGATCATGGCCTCGGTCTGCGCCGCTTTGTCGGTTATGGATTTGAATGCTCTGGACAAGTCATCGATCTTCGAGTCTAGGATCTTCTCAGCCTCCTCGGGCGATCTTCGGATCGAAACACCAGAGCCGACTCCAACGATGGCGTCCTTGTTGTCGGAAATCCTTGCGTGAACGTAAGAATCAGCGCCCAAGGGGACTAGGACCTCGTCACCAGCAGCGCCCTTGGAAATCTCCTTGATGGTCTCGCGCGCCCTCACATGCTCCTCGACCGCCAGCTGGATGAGTTCCTGTTGCTTTGCGAGGCCCTCGAGCTGGGCCTTGGCCGACTCCAGCATCATGTAGCTCTCTCTGACCTGTTGCTCGTTCGGCATCTCTTGCTCGGGCGTCACTTCTTCGCCTCCATCAGATGCTTCACGACGTGGTCGGAGATCTCGTCGGCTTTGAGCGATTTCACGCCGTCAATCCGCACGGACCTGCGCTTCAACCCGTGCCTGCTCCCCATGAGTGCCAAAGTCTTCTCTCGCGCGCCGCTCTCATCAGTCGCAGCCACCTCGATTGCGAACGGCTGCCACTTGCGATGCGATATCATGAACTGTCCGCTGACTTCGAAAGCCTTCATGTTGACCAGCATCGCCCTACAGGAGGCACTTCAGATAAAGCTTTTGCTTGGTACCTCTCATCCTTTATGTCTCCTCGCACAACATTGATTACGAATGGCCACGATGAGAACCATTCGTGCGCAAGGCGATAGAATGCTTCTACCCTGGCAAGAGCTTCCCTGCCATATCGGTCACAGGGAAGGCATGTTCTCTTAGATGCAAGCATTGTTCCGGCAAGTACCTGGAAGGAATGATCCCTGCGACCACGCCGTCGGACCTGCTCGATGTCGCCGAAGCACTTGCTGAGAGAGGTGCTCGGGGATTCCTTCTGAGTGGCGGCTCCGACGAGACCGGGAAGATCGGGATCGCGGGTTTCGCGGAGGCCATCCGGGAAATCAAGGCGACAACCGATTTGAAGATCAACGCGCACATCGGCCTCGCCAGCCCCGAGGAGATCCAACGCCTTGTTGGCTGTGGAATCGACGCATTCTCTGCTGACGTTTATGGTTCAGACGAGACTATACGAGATGTCCTCGGATTGGGCGCGAGGGTTGACGACTACATCAAAGTAGTCGCAGATTTGAAGAGCTGCGGTGCCAGGGTGGCGCCACACGTGTGCATTGGGATCCATGGTGGTGTGATGAGGGGGGAAATGGCTGCAATCGAGCGGTTGCGAGGGCTTGAACCAGATGCGTTGATACTGATTTCTCTGATCCCCACGAAGGGCACTCTCTATCAATCGGCAAGTCCTCCGAGCAACGAGATGATCGCATCAGTCGTCCGAAAGGCGCGAGAAGAGATGCCGACGACCAGGCTGCTCTTGGGATGTATGCGTTCTAAGCTCGATAGGTCTGCCGAGTTCAGGCTCGTTACTGAAGGGCTGGACGGGATCGTGCTTCCTTCCTCAAACACGGTCGACCGGTTGAAGAAGGAAGGATATGCCGTCAAGAAGCGGTCAGTCTGCTGTGCAATCCCCTGACTATCACTTGTAGATAGAACCAGACGAGTATTTTCTTTCGATTGGGACCAGATATGCGACCCAAGCTATGTTGGTGACTACGAGCGCGACCAGGAGCAGAGTCATTATCCCTGTGAAAGTCCCGGACAAGTCCCTCCCGATCGTAGCGGTGGCGCTCGTTCCTGGGTTGTCCATATCGTTGAGCACAAGATAGTACTTCTTGTAGCCGGCCTCATTGGGGACAGTGATAGTCAACTCCTGGTTTACTATGTAGCTACCAGGTTCTCTGTTTAGCCTATAGGAGTACATCAGAGTCATCGAGTCTTCGGAATAGTAGTACTGGCTGAAGACCTCCTCTTCGAGCAGATACACCTGTACCACCCTGGTCGACTGGACCTTGACCTCGGTCGTCTTCGTCAGGGAGAAAGGGTCCGAGGAGAAGAACGAAGGCGGACTGGCGTGAGTGGAAAGCGAGAGAGTCCTTGTCCCCGTGTTCTCGATTCCGCCGAGTATTGAGGGCACTCCGAGGATCAGGACAGCAATGCCAGCGACTATCGCGATGATGAGCGATCTCTTGATCGAGTTCTTCGCCATCAGATGCCTGGCGCTCGTGCTCCTCGCAAAGCGAATCTCAAGTATCCTGAAGAAGAAGCTCTCGATGCAGATGATGAGAAGCAGGAGCACGACTACTGCGAGGAACGAATCAAAGGGGAGGTAGAGGTGCGGTTTCAGCGTCGCCCCTCCAACGACGAAGACCATGATGAAGCCGAGTGCTACGAGCATGACGGCCTGCACTATGTATAACGTCAGTTTCGTCTTCCGGATCTTGCTGAGTCTTATGGAATCCTCTAAGACTCTACCTGAAGCCGGCATCGTGTGTTAAAATGACGAGGTCTCGATAAATAGTTTTGTGTGCTGGAATTCAGGTTGGCAAATCTCACTGGCCTGTCGAAACGACCCTGCTCCGTGTCGCCCGTCCCCTCAAACCCTTTTCAATCCACTTTTTCTCCTCAATCTGCTCGACATCAAATCGCGCCCGCCGTCGATTCCTCTCTGGAATCCTAGCGATGGCCGCACGGTCGGAGCCGAATGGAACGAGTGGCATTTCAAGGGTGACATAAATGTCACCACGCGACAATGCAGCAGAACCGCTATTGATTCTCGATATGAGCCAGTCGTCTGCACAGCAGGTGTACTGCAACGAACTCGGGAACTGTGCTTGCGCCCGCGTCTAGCGTGAAGCTCTCGTCACGTAACACCAATGAGATCGGTTTGTCGCAAGATATCCGTATCTCCTCCTTCCCGAACGCCTTCGGTACAGCGTCTCTGAAAGGATCGAAGTTTTCGAGTTCGTCTCTCTCCAGCGGCACGACCTCGAAACCAGTCTTGCCGTGAAGCGAGCTGGGGAGTCGAATCAGTCTCTTGATGTCGGATGTGACAGGCTCATCCGTCTCACCTTTCATCCTGCCTTTGACCTTCAGCTCCACGATCTCCAAGAAGGCGTCTGTATGTCTCTTCTCCGAGAACACCTCAAAGGTGTTCTCAGATCGGATTCGATCGACGCCTCTCCGCCCCTCCTTGCCCCCAAACAGGTCTTTGTATAGTCCGTTGAGGGTCTTCTTGCCTATGTCCCTCTTTGACTCGGAAAGCATTTCTCCAAGCATCTTCTCAGCGTCGCCTGCAGGGACCTTCTCAAGCTCATCCATGAGTTCGTCAATCCCTTTCCTGATCCTCGCCCTCCAGCCACCGTCTTTCCCGGAGGGCATGCTCCTTCTTTGCTCGGAGTCGATCCTATCCTTGAATCTCCCGACCTCGAAAGTGGTCGATGGGAACACCCACTCCATGTCCAGGTCGGTCCCAGTCACATAGTCGACTATCTCCCGCCTCTCATGGCTGCTCAATTTCACCACGCGAGGGCTGTTGATGTGCACGTGATAGCCTCTTCCTCCTGAGAAGACGATTCTCAGGTCCTCGGTCTCGAACCCGAGGTCTCCCAGGAGAAA
Organism: Thermoplasmata archaeon; assembly: GCA_041494275.1. Lineage (GTDB taxonomy): Archaea > Thermoplasmatota > Thermoplasmata > UBA10834 > UBA10834 > COMBO-56-21. Next base: position 21,188 of record JBGQAM010000027.1, read on the forward strand.
CTCGTCGATCAGGCGGATCACCTCCTCCTTCACTCTGACGAGCATCTTCTCATATGGAAGCGACTGGGCACCTTCCACATGGTCCGCATCAAGGTCGAATATCAGGTCAGCGCCCTGCCACTTCTTCTCGGCCATCGTGGGAGCACCGGGTCGTTCGTAGTAGGCGCACGAATAGTAGACGTGCGCCGGCACTTGCTCGACCAGGTAGTTCTTCAGCGCTGCACGTGTAGGAAAATCCACGTGCCTCATCATGCCCGGCCTGTCGAAAAACATGAATCCAAATTCCCTTTTCGAGAACCTCTCGGGCATCGTGAGCGAGGCCTCTCTGTAGTGCTTCGAGAACATCTTCATGATGAAGCGGCTCGACTCGTCCGAGGGCATCCTTCCGAGTCATGCCACTGAGGCGTATATTAACCTCACATCTGCCCGACTGCTGCGTGTAGGTTTGAACTGGAAACCATAAATACTTTCAAGCCCTATCAACGGACAAAGTTTGGGATGCTGGATGATTAGGACCTATATTCGCGTGGAGCTTGCAGG
>JBGQAM010000010.1:0-34005 GCA_041494275.1 Thermoplasmata archaeon
ATAGGATTCCTCGTGGGCAGCTTCGGCATCGGTGGAGGTGTAGTGAGTGTCCCTCTAATCATTTACGTCTTCAGATTCGAGGCTAGGAAGGCCATTGGTACCTCAGCCCTTCTCGGGTCCATTCTCACACCCGCCGCGGTACTCGTCTACATATTGACCGCAGAGGAAGGGGTGGTGTTTCACTATCAGCTGGCTCTTGTGCTCACCCCGATAGTCCTCGTAATGGCTATCATCGGCTCGACTTGGGGTTTGCAGAAACTCAAGACGCCAGTCGTCAAGACGATCTTCACCTGCGGCGTGTACCTCGCGGCGTCGGCGATGATCTACAGCCTTCTGTTCCAATGAGATTCTGTGACCAGGGTCGACTGCGAATCCTACTCTCTCATGCCCAATCGGTCCAGAATGAACGCATACATGAATGCGAAGTACTTGAGGTGGTCGTATCTTCCAGAGGCCCCTGAATGCCCCTCCACGATTCCAGTCTTCAGGAGTATGGTGTTGTAGTCGGTCTTCATTTCCCTCAGCTTCGCTGCCCACTTGACTGGCTCCCAGTACGGTACCCTGATGTCGTTTAGGCTCGCTGTGATCAGCATGTTCGGATAGGCTTTGCGCTCGATATTGTCGTATGGGGAGTATGTCTTGATGTAGTCATACTCTTGCTTGATCGCCGGGTTGCCCCACTCCTCGAATTCGCCAACGGTCTGGGGGATGGATGGGTCGAGCATGGTCGTCACCGCGTCCACGAAAGGCACCTCCGCTACAACGACCTTGAACAGATCCGGGCGCATGTTCGTGACGGCACCCATCAGAAGCCCTCCCGCGCTTCTGCCTCTAATCGTCAGCCTGTCAGTCGATGTGTACCTCTCGGCAATCAGGTGCTCGGCGCACGCGATGAAATCAGTGAAAGTGTTGATCTTCTTGAGCATTCGGCCATCCTCGTGCCACCGCCTCCCGAGCTCTCCGCCACCCCGTATGTGCGCGTGCGCGCACACGAAACCTCTCTCGAGGAGCGGGATCAGCATGGAGTTGAACGTGTTGTAGGTGGCCCACTCGAACGTGGCGTACGCCCCGTATCCGTAGAGATAGGTCGGGTTCCTTCCTTCCTTCTTCAAGTCGTTCTTGTGGACGAGGGTTATGAGCACGTTCTTGCCGTCTTTGGCCTTCGCGAAGACCCGTTCCTGATGGTACATCGACGGGTCGTATCCCGGGAACTTGTCCTGCTTCTTCAGCTCGAGCTTCTTGGTCCTCAGATCATAGGAATATATCGTGTCGGGCGTCACCATCGAGAAGTACTTGATCCAGAGCTCCTCAGACTCGGGGTCGGGGTTCTCGAGGGGGTATGCCATGAATATCTCCTCGGGGAAGTCGATGTAGTGCGAACTCTTGTCCTTCAAGTTGAGGACCCGAATCCTCCCCTGACCGTTCTCGCGCTCGAATATGACGATGTGCCCCTTGAAGACCTCAACGAACGGGTGGGGGTCGCTCACGTCGATCGACACGCGCTCTCTGTGAGGGATGAACTCCTTCCAGTTCTTCGCGGCCGGATCCGATTCCGGGGCTTCCATTATCTTGAAGTTGACCGCGTTCTCGTTCGTGATGATGAAGAACTTGTCCTCATGATGGATTGCGAAGTAGACCATCCTGTGCTTTCTGGCCCTCATTATCTTGAAACCGTCCTTGGGGCGGTCCGCGCGGATGTAGTGTACCTCGGAAGTTGTTGCGCTCTCGACCGTGATCAGTATGTACTTCCTCGTCTTGGTCTTCGAGAGCACGAGGTAGTAGAACGCAGGATCCTTCTCGTGGAACACCTCCACATCCACCTTGGGATCGGTTCCCAAGAGATGCCTGAAGACTTTGTACGCCCTGGCGGCATTGTCCATGGTCGAGTAGAATATGGTCTTGTTGTCGTTCGCCCATTCCATTTCAGACGTGTTCGGTATCTGCTCTTCGAGCAACTCTCCCGTTCCGAGGTCTTTCACGTATAGTGTATTCCTTTCAGAGCCGTTGGTGTCCGCAAGATAGGCGAGCATCCTATGGTCAGGGCTGACCTTGTGCATGTTGACGGTGAAGAATACGCTCTCCATGGCGATCTCGTTCTCGTCCAGGATCACTTCCTCTTCGGCATCGATAGCGCCCTTCTTCCTGCAGTGAATCGGATACTGCTTTCCCTTTTCCGTGCGCGTGTAGTAGTAATAATCGTCCATCTTCTGCGGGACGGAGATGTCCGTCTCGATCATTCGGCTCTTGAGTTCCTCTAAAAGCTTCTTCTTGAGCGGCTCAGTGTGCTTCGTCGCTTCATCGGCGTAGCCATTCTCGGCCTCGATGTACTCGATGACTCCTGGGTTCGCCCTGTCCCTCAGCCAAAAGTAGTTGTCAACGCGAACATCGCCATGTGCCACGAGTTTCTTCGGCACCTTCCTCGCGACTGGCGGGGTTGGCATGTGCTCCCTGTCCATTGTCAGAGGTGATGGCCGAGCCAGTAATAAAACAATCGCTGGCGGCTCATTTCTTTCCTTTCTTCGCGGATGTCCTGGTCTTTTCGGCCTTCTTTGCCGATTTCAACTCCCGTTCGATGACAGGCACGAGTCGCTCAAGTTTGTTCTTTGGGACGAAATCGCACGCGCCTTCCTTGATGACTGACTGAGCTAGCTTCTCATCCATCCATCCAGAGACGACTATGAAGGGGGTTTCGACCATGGACTCCCTCACTATGTGCAGCGCTTCCGGGGCGCAAATCCTCGGCATGGCGTGGTCCGATAGAATTACGTCCCACTCTCTCCTCCGGAGAGCGTCCTTGATCGTGTCAATGCTGTCGCATCGCTCATAGTCAACTTCATATCCACCGTGCCGGAGCTCGTGGACGATCAGCATGGCGTCGTCTTCCGAATCCTCAATCAACAGCACATTCAGAGATTTTGCCATTCATCTCCCTCCATTCTGGACGACAGGTCCTCTGACTTTCTGTCAGCATTCCCCAAATTGCTGGACTATGGACGGCTAGCTGCTCGAGGTCTGCATGTTGTCGAACATCGCCTTTGGCCTCGAACCTGTGCCCGTTCAGGGGTCCAGCCCCTCTCTGGGGCAGGTAAGAATGACGGTTGGTATTAACTTTGTTGGTTCAGAGTCCAGCGCCATTGCCAGGACTGAGAAACCGGCCCTCTTCCGTCAGAGGATCCAAAGGTCCTTTCCGAGGCTCGTCGACATACTGGTGGATATGGCACGCGTTATTTACCCCACAAGCCATTTCGGGGTTCCAGGCAGGTTCGAGGTGGAATCCACGAGTGCCGATGATACGCCGCAGTCGTTCTGGGGCTCACACCCGAATGATTTGCTGCGCAGCCTGGGAACGACCACAAAAGGCCTTACAAGCGATGAGGCGGGTCGGAGGCTGGAGACCTACGGTTCGAACGTCCTCAGACCAAAGAGGAGAACAGATTCTCTGACCCTTCTCCTCCACCAGTTCAAGAGCCCCATCATAATCATATTGCTCATAGCTGCAGCGATTTCGTTCTTCCTTGCTGACCGAGCCGACGCGATCATAATACTGTCCATCGTTCTGGTTAGCGGGCTTCTCGGCTTCTGGCAGGAGAGGGGAGCGGCCAACGCGATCGCCCGCCTGCTCGAGATGGTCCAGATCAGTGCGCTCGTGCTCAGGGACGGTGCTCCCAGGTCCATTCCAATAGAAGATGTCGTCCCTGGGGACGTCATCTCTCTGTCCGCAGGCGACAGCATACCAGGGGACTGCCTTATCCTGGAGTCAAAGGACCTCTTCGTCGACGAGGCTTCGCTCACAGGAGAGACCTACCCTGTGGAGAAGGTGGAGGGGATCGTCGAGCCTGAAGCCTCAATAGGCGCGCGCACGAACGCACTGTTCATGGGCACTCATGTCGTGAGCGGTACTAGCACCTCGGTCGTTGTCAGGACTGGCAAGGCCACCGAGTTCGGAAAGGTCTCCGAGCGGCTCAGGCTCCGTCCTCCTGAAACCGAGTTCGAACGCGGCGTGAGGCGGTTCGGCTTCTTCCTGATGCAGATTACTCTCGTGCTTGTCATCGCGATATTCGCCATAAACGTGTACTTCAACAGGACTGTCCTCGATTCCTTTCTATTCTCGCTTGCACTGGCTGTCGGTTTGACGCCGCAGCTTCTCCCGGCTATCATCAGCATAAATCTCGCCCACGGGGCGAAAAGAATGGCACAGTCGAAGGTGATCGTGAAGCGCCTAGCATCAATCGAGAACTTCGGCAGTATGAACATACTCTGTTCTGACAAGACTGGCACCCTAACACAGGGGGTTGTCCAAGTCCATTCCGCCATCGGGATCAAAGGCCTCGAGGACAAGAAGGTCTTCATGTATGCCTACCTGAACTCGCGTTTTCAGTCGGGCTTCACGAACCCGATTGACGAGGCCATTGTCCGCCACGCGAACTTCGATGACTTGAAGGCAACGAAATTGGACGAAGTGCCGTACGATTTCGTCAGGAAGCGCCTGAGCGTCCTCATTGTGAAGGATGGGAAACACCTGATGGTCACAAAGGGCGCGTATCAGAGTGTCGTGAATGTATGCTCGAGGGTGGAGGACGCCGACGGCGTAGTCATGGGGCTGGAGGGCACGCGGTTAGGCATACAGCAGCGATTCGTTGACCTGAGCAGGAAGGGCTTCAGGATATTGGGCGTCGCCAAGAAGGACATAGGCGAGGAGACACGGATTACCAAGGACTCAGAGCAAGATATGGTCTTCCTCGGGTTCCTGGTCCTCTATGACCCGCCAAAGCCGGGGCTCTCGGATACGATTAGAGAGTTGCAGAACCTGGGCGTTTCGCTCAAGGTGATAACCGGCGACAACCACATGGTCGCAACCTCGGTGATGCAGGAGGTCGGCGTCCGGGACCCAAGGATAATCACAGGTCCTGAGCTAATGCACATGAGCGACGAGGCGCTGCTGGAACGAGTGGGCTCGGTCGACGTATTTGCGGAGGTTGAGCCGAACCAGAAGGAGCGGTTGATAGTCGCGCTAAAGAAGGCTGGGAACGTGGTCGGCTACATCGGTGACGGCATCAACGATGCCTCCGCGCTCCACGCGGCGGATGTGGGAATTTCAGTCGATAGCGCTGTCGATGTGGCGAAGGACGCAGCCGATATCGTCCTTCTTGAGAAGGATCTGGGCGTCCTGTTGCAGGGCGTTCGTGAGGGGAGGTCCACATTCGCCAACACCCTGAAGTACGTCTTCATGGCGACCAGCGCGAACTTCGGGAACATGTTCAGCATGGCAGGCGCATCACTGTTCCTAACCTTTCTGCCATTGCTCCCGAAGCAGGTGCTCCTCACCAATCTCATGACGGATTTCCCAGAAACCACGATTGCGAACGATAGCGTGGACCCGGAGCTTGTCTTGAAACCCAGACGATGGGACATCAAGTTCATCCGGAGGTTCATGCTCGTTTTCGGCCTCATCAGTTCGGTCTTCGATTTCGTGACATTCGCAGTCCTTCTGTTCGTCCTAGGCACGACAACCAACCAGTTCAGAACGGGATGGTTCCTCGAGTCTGTCGTATCCGCCTCTGTGATAGTCCTCGTGATCCGAACCCGGCGCCCGTTCTTCAAGAGCAGGCCGGGGAAGTATCTCATGATTGCCACCGTGGCCGTCATTGCGGCGACGCTTGCTCTTCCATACGTGCTTCCGACCGGGCTGTTCAATTTCGAGCCACTGCCGATAGCGTTCATGCTAGTAATGGGCCTGATAGTTATGCTGTATGTCGTGGCAGCTGAGGTTGCCAAGAGGATGTTCTATCAGATATCCCGGAACATGTGATCCTGTCCCGCCCGCGGGCAAGAATTGATATCCAGAAGGGGCAATCGGTCGCCTTGGTTCCTGAACACGGTGAGATGCTTGGATGACGAGAGGGAGAAGAGGTCTGCACTGCTACTTGCCGTGCTTAGCGCGTTCTTGACTCCCTTCATGGCATCGTCCATCAACGTGGCATTGCCTTCAATCTCAGATGAGCTCTCCATTAGCGCGGTTCTTCTCAGCTGGGTCGCGACGTCGTATCTATTGGCTGCAGCGATCTTCCTCTTGCCGTTCGGAAGGCTTGCAGACATCCACGGTCGGAAGAAGGTGTTCCTCTACGGCATGTGGGTCTTCAGCACCGCTTCGATCATGTGCGCTCTCGCTCCGTCATCAACGTTGCTTATCGGATTCAGGTTCGTACAGGGATTCGGCAGCGCGATGATGTTCGGGACTTCGATAGCCATTCTCACCTCGGTCTACCCTCCCAAGGATAGGGGCAGGGTGCTGGGACTCAGCACAGCGGTTGTCTACGTGGGCCTCTCCTCAGGGCCTTTCCTCGGAGGCATCCTGACCGAATTTCTCGGCTGGAGAAGCTTGTTCGTCGTGCTGATACCGCTCTGTGCGGCCATTCTCTGGGTCGGCTACCGGCGGCTCGAGGGGGAGTGGGCGGGATCAAGGGGGGAGAGTTTCGACGTATCGGGGTCGGCAATATACGCGGTCTCATTGACCGCGGTCATATTGGGGTTCTCTTTCCTACCTGACATCCTCGGCGCGTTCGTTTCTCTTGCGGGTGTTGCAGGGATCGCTGTCTTCGCTTCATGGGAGGTGAGGCAGACTCACCCCGTTCTGGACATCAAGTTGTTCAGGGACAACAGAGCATTTGCATTCTCCAACATTGCAGCGCTAATAAATTACAGCGCCACATTCGCAGTCACCTTCCTGATGTCCTTGTACCTCTACTACGTGAAGGAGTTTTCCGTTGACAAGGTGGGTATCATACTAGTCTCGCAACCAGTCGTCATGGCTGCCTTCTCGCCGGTTGCTGGAAGGCTGTCGGACGTGATCGAACCGCGGATCATATCCTCCGTTGGGATGGCGATATCAACCGTCGGCCTGATCTTTCTCTCCTTGATGAACGAAGGGACAAGCGTCTGGATCGTGGTCGGCTCTCTTGCCTTCCTCGGATTTGGTTTCGCTCTGTTCTCGTCGCCGAACACAAACGCAATCATGAGCTCAGTCGACAGGAAACACTACGGTGTGGCATCCTCATCCGTCGGCACGATGCGTCTCGTGGGCCAAGTGCTGAGCATCGGCATCGCTACTCTGTTCATTGCATTGTATGTCGGCAATACCGATCTGAGCCACCAGCTCTCTGCGGAGTTCCTCAAGAGCTACAAAGTGGCATTCAGCACCTTCGCGGTGATGTGCTTTGTCGGCATATTTGCCTCATTGGCGAGAGGCAAGGTTAGAGGGGAGGCGAAAGGCCCGTCGTCAACCTAGCCTTTAATTCCAGCAAGTCGTTCCTGAGGAAGTAGATGGGGTGATAACGATGAATTGGATCACTCGCGAGAAGGCGCATGTAGACAGGATCGCTTGTCCATGGCTAATAAAGCGATTCGTCGATCCGGATGCGGAGTTCTTGTTCGTGCCAGGAGATCAAGTGCTTCAGGCTGCGAAGGAGCAAAACGCGATTCCCTACGACGCCATGGGAGCGGAGCTAGGACATCACGGGGAGTTCTGCAGCTTCGATGCGATCGTCAAGAAGTACAAGCTGAAGGACCCTGCTCTGCTCGAGCTCGCAAAGATCGTTCGTGGAGCTGACACGGACCATCCCGAGCTCGCCCAGGAATCTGCGGGGCTCGATTCGGTCGCCACGGGCTTTCGGCTCATTTCTGATGATGATTTTGACAATATGGCAAAGCAGTGGCCAATGTATGACGCTCTATACGCATTCTGCAAATGGAAGCTCGAGCAAGAGAAGAAGACTTAGTGATATCGCGATCCGAAGGACGGTGCTCATTGCTAGAATGGCTAGCTAGGGACGGAAAACTGCTTCTGACGACAAGAGCGGTCAGGAGTTTCGGTTACGGTTTCTTAAGCGTCATTCTCGCAATCTATCTTGGCGACATTCTCAACTTCGACGATGTTTTGATAGGCGTCGTTCTCAGCGCGACGCTACTTGGTGGAGCATCGTTCACCATATTCTGCAGCCTCTATGCAGACAGGATTGGCCGACGCAAGATGCTGATTTTCCTCTCGATCTTGATGGCTTCCTCAGGAGTCCTGTTCTTTCTGACGGAGAACCGCGCGATAATCCTGTTCGCCGCGGTCATTGGAACATTGAGCCCAACCGGGGGTGAAGTCGGCTCCTTCCTCCCGATGGAACAGACCATACTACCTCAGACCTGTGCTGAGGCGAAGCGGAATTCCGTGTTCGCCGCATACAACATGGTCGGCACTCTGGCAGCGGCTGCGGGGGCGCTGTTCAGCGGGATGATCGCAGTGTTCCAGTCAGGGTTTGGGTTGGGGGAAGCCGAATCGTACAGGATGATGTTCCTGATCTACTCGTTCTTGGCAATCACTGCTGCGTGCCTTTACCTTACGATGTCCAGCAGAGCGGAACTGACGAAAGCGCTATCCCAAGGGCCAAAGAAGCGCCTCTCTCCAGAATCTAGGACGATAGTCGCGAAGCTCTCCATCCTGTTCGGTGTCGACGCGTTTGCAGGAGGTTTCGTGCTGCAGAGCATAATATCCTACTGGTTTCACACTAGGTACGACGTCCCCCAGGAGCAGCTCGCAGTCATCTTCTTCCTCGCGAATGTGCTCTCGACGATTTCGTTCTACGCGGCCGTTGGATTGGCAAAGAGAATAGGCCTCATCAGGACGATGGTGTTTACTCATATCCCTTCGAACATACTGCTCATATTGGTGCCCATTGCTCCGACCTTCATCCTGTCAATGGCGTTCTTCCTTGGGAGGCAAGCGATATCGCAGATGGACGTCCCGACCAGGCAGTCATACACTGTCGCCGTAGTAGCACCGGAGGAAAGGATCATTGCTGCGGGCACGGCGGGCATCGCGAGGAATGTGGCGCAGGCAACAAGCCCCTCCCTTTCCGGATACGCTATGCAGTTCATCTCTCTCTCCTCTCCATTCTTCATCGGCGGGTCGCTCAAGATACTGTACGACATAGCAGTTTACTTCAATTTCAGGAAGATAAGGCCACCTGAGGAAGCACACATGAAATGAGCGAGCTTTCACTTCGATGAAGGTGCGATGAGATCCTCGGATTCATTGTTTGGATTGTTCACGGCTTGCGATACCGGATAGGCGGCCATTGGCCTTGACGGGTATGGCAGCAGGATGCGCGTTAGCTCATCTTCAGGGAGAGGCTCTTTGCTCAACCAGAGCCCCTCATCTTCCTGTCTGAGCATGACTGGCATTCGGTTGTGTATCTTCTTCATCATAGCATTTGGGGAAGTCGTTACTATGGTGAATGAGAGCAGTTCTGAGCCGTCTGGCCCGTGCCAATTGTCGTAGAGTCCCGCGAACGCGAAGAACGAATCGTCCCTCATGTGCACGTAGTGCGGGACCTTACCGCCATCCGTCTTCTTCCATTCGTAGAACCCTGTCGCAGGGACCAGGCACCTCTTCCTCTTCAAAGACGCCCTGAATGCAGGCTTGGTCGTTATGCCTTCTGCTCTCGCGTTGATCAACTTGTTGCCTATCCTCGGGTCCTTCGCCCAGAACGGCACAAGACCCCATCTCATCATCACAACACGGTTCGGACTCTGACAAACGATTGTCGGGACAGTCTGGGTAGGGGCGATATTGAACCGCGGTTCGATTCCTGCCTGCTGATCGATTACCTCGAACCTGCTGTAGAAACCTTTGACGAATGCGAGAGCGAATCGGCCGCACATCTCACGTGTCACTCTTCCTTCTTCTTCTCGAACTGAAGCGCAGATGAGTTTATGCAGTATCTCTGGCCGGCAGGAGCGGGCCCGTCGTCGAACACGTGACCGAGATGCCCTCCGCACTTGCTGCACAGGACCTCCGTTCGTTCCGTGAACATGCTCGTGTCTAGCTTCATCTCGATGTTCTCTTCTTTCGACGGCGCTGAGAAGCTGGGCCAGCCGCATCCTGCGTCGAACTTCGCATCAGATGCGAACAGCTCCGCCCCGCAGCCAGCGCATCTATAGACGCCCTTGTCCCACTTGTCATAGTACTCTCCTGTGAAGGGCCTCTCTGTTGCCTTCTGGCGGAGTGTCTTGAACTGATCTGGTTTCAGGGTCTTCTTCCACTCTTTCTCTGACTTCTTCATCTTGTCAGCCATGGAACGCACTAGGTGGTTCAGCTCGGCAAGGAGAATAAATCTATTCCCGATGGGGGATGGTCTGGGCGAATCTACTTTTGCCTGGTCATGCCCTTCGGTGCCGGGTTCCCGAATTGATCGAAGCTCACGATATCCTCCATCGGCTTCCTGTTCCTCGTGCGCAAGATCTTGGCTCCCAGGTCAAACTTCTCTCTGGGATAGCCGACTGCCAGCATCGCCACGACTTTGAGCTTGCCTGGGATTCCGAGCGCTTCCTTCACCTTGTCTTCGTAGAAGCTTCCTATCCAACAAGTGCCAAGGCCTTCGTTCGTAGCGGCGAGCACCATCTGAGTCAGAGCGATAGTCACATCCACGACACACCACTCGGCCGAAGTCTGCGGGTCTCCTATGCCCACGATCACCACGGGCGACTCCTTCAGGAACTTGGCATACGGTCCCGCTGTCAGGGCCTTCCTCTTCTCCTGGTCTGTGACGGCTAGGAAGAACCACGGCTGACGGTTTGAGGCCGAAGGAGCCAACCTTCCCGCCTCGAGGACTTTCATCAGAACATCATCGGGCACGGATTTCGAATCATACGCGCGCACCGACTTCCTCGCCAATATCGCTTCGAATACATCCATCTCATAGCCTCCGCTGTGGAATCATCAGACACTTCGGCTATGAAGTTTGCGCCCATCTTGTAGATCACGGGTCTGGCAGCTGAAGCCGAAAGCTAGAAAGCCGGAACGACTAGGACCGCCATTATCCCCATTGCGGTAAAGGCGATTGCGAACTGCTTCGCCTGATCAAGTCTAGTCTTTCGTCCCTCCGAGATCAGATGCTGCCCGCCGCAGCCCAGTATGCATTCAAGAAGTCCAACCAGCCCTGGCCCGCGATCGCGAAGTTCGGGTAGTAGCTGGACATCTCCCATGAATGGTTCGGCAAGCCTATCCCGAGACCCGTCAGCATGTGGTCCGTTGAACCAGTCGCATGCATGCTCACGATTGCCGCATTGAGGCTGGCAAGAACTTCGCTGCACGCATCCAGGACCTCCTGGGACCGCGCTTCCCTGGAAATCCGTTCGACGAATGTACCCAAGTCAATCACGTTGATGGCGTTCGCACCATAGCAGTACTGAGCCGCCCCCCTCGCCTTCGAGACGGTTCCCTTGTAGATGTCCATGCTTGGCGTGAGAAGGCTCGTCAGTCCCTTCAGCGACTCGACCAGCTCTGGTATCTTGGCGAGGTCTATCGCGCTGTGGGAGTTTATCCTCTCTCCCGAGTACGGCGGCTTGTTAAGAAGGATCTGAGTCTGCTCGACCATCATTGTGGCGACTTCCCTTGGGGTCATCGACGGTTGATTCGTGAGTTCCCTGAGCAGGGCGTCGTAGGGGAAGCCCCTCCAGCCGGTGTAGGTCTCGGCCGCGACGAGGTATTCCGTCTGCAGGCCGATCGCATACTCGTAGGCGACTTCTGTGTGCCCGACATTGCATTCGTCTGCCCCTATCACATCGATCTTGTACCCTGAGAGCGCCTGGACTACCTCCCATTGACTCAGGAAGTCCGTGCCACCAGTATCAGACGTGTGATCGTCCCATGCGACTCCTCTAGGGGACCCGTGGTCCCAGAAGACCAAGAGCGTGTGCTCTGAAGGAGAGGCCTTGAATGTATATGATACGAAGCTCCTGAGCGTTGCCGGGTCGCCCATGTTGGCCTCCTTCCCGTTCAAGGCGAAGTCCGTGAGCTCCTGCATCTTGCCCGGGAGGACCTTGAACAGGTTCGCGGGCCCTGCATATCTGTCTACTAGAACGTATGCTACAGCATCATTTGTCGAACCCACTGACATGAGCTCGAGGAAGTCGCTTTCTACCACGGACACGTGATGCGCGCCCGCGTAGACATCAAGGCTGTTGTCTGCATCGAGGTACAGAAGAAACTTCCAAGAGATATTCGCGGAGACCTTTCCTCCCGCAACTCCTGCATTGACGCAGGGCACTGCGAGAATGCCTAGGACAACGATCACAGCTAGCAGAGACACGACTAATGCTTTCGCTCTCAAGACACGACCTCCCCCAAGCCCAACCGGCTAGGTCAGTACCCCGGAATGCGTGGCGGTTATTTATTGATGGCGGATGTCGAAAGAGACAAGCCGACAATGGGATACAATCCAGTTGCGAAGATCTCTAGGAGAGACACTCGCAAGTCGTTCCATCCTGCTAGCTTACTTTGCGCTTTGGCGCAACTACATTCCTCTTAGTGTTCCTGCGAACACCTGCCACGCCAGGGCAGACTTCGCCACGAGGCTCAGGATGATGTAGACTCTCTCACCGAACAGGTAGTCCTTCCACCTGCCCTTCCCGCGGTACTGCAGTATCATGTTCACGGCGAATATGTTGAAGAATATCGCTAAGGAAACGAATATGAAGTACACGAAGGTCGGAACCGAGGACGAAGGGCCCAGCAGTGCCCCGAAGAAGTATATGCCAAGTACTATCCAGCAAATGAGGCCAGCAAACGATCCAAAGATGAATGCGTTCCAATTGGTCTTGTTCGTCGTCTGGTTGTGGAGCTCCATCATGAGACCGAACAGGTTCATCGTCGCGTTGAGCGAGAATATGAGCACCAGGCTTGAGAGCTCGTAGATGCCGCAGAGCATCGCGATGACTATTATCATGATCGACGAGCTGATCGCGTATTCGAACCAGCGGGCATAGTTGATCCCTTTCTTCAGGTTCCGGACATACCACTCGTAACCCTTTGTGGATACTGAGAAATGGGCTATCGCCGAAACGAACAGGAACATTGCCACCAAAGGCCCGAGCCGAAGGTTGATCAGCGTCTCAGTGTTGGACACTATGGTTTGAGTCGCGGAGTCGTAGTGTAGCAGAGTCTCTCTGACGGGTAGCGAGTAGCTGTTGCTCAGCCACAGCATCAGCCCTCCCTGAACAAGATGGAGGAACCCCATCGCGAGATTGAAGGTCCTCAGTTTCTTGAATTTCACGTCATCTGGTGTCTGGGCCAAGATTCGTCCTCCGGCGCTCTTGACGCAATGCGAGAATATTACCGTTTTCCCAAATTCGAGAACCGAGCCGCTCGGAGCCTCAGGACGATTGCTCGGTTGGGGGTTGGCTCTTCGTGATCAGGTATCTGATACTCCTTTGATGGTCACGAATCCTCGCCCAAGACGAGACCACGTCCTTGAGGAGATCCTCCACGTTCTTCTCGAGATCGGGACCGATGTCGAACTTCTTGCCATGGAACGAGTAGATGTTCTCGTTGAGATTCCCGGTGTCTGAAAGGTGATCCTCGTCGACCTTCTCCAGGTGTCTCCTGTATTCGTCGCATCTCCTGAAGAGCATTCTGTGTTTGTTTCGTAGGCATGCGAGTTCGGGTTCTTGAGACATCAGATGCTTGAGTCGAGACAGGAGCTGGTCGGCCTCGTGCAGCTTTATGAAGAGCAGATGCAGGTCGGCGTAGAGGGCGGTTCGAGTCTCAGCAGAGGAAGCGAGGAACTCCCCCTCCGTGGTTGCTCCTGGGGAAGAAGAACCTGAATCGGCACCTGTCAGGTGATGATACCGCTCTACATCCTTCCTCAAACGCCTGAGCTGAAGACGTGAGACATCGATGGACTTTGTCATCATTGCCATGATTGCGTCAGCCTCGTAGTTCGGACCTCGCCTTCGCGGTACGCTGGTGTCGGCTAGAGCCAATCCTGACATGTCTCGACCTTCTTAGCGATTGATTTGGCGCTCAGACTTCAAATACCATTATGTGTGGTAATCAAGAGTGATAACAGGGACCTGCCGCAGTCCGAGCCGGTCATGCCATCAATCCCTGTTCCCAATCTCCATCTCTCACTCTCACCTGGCCCAAGCCCATCTGCAGCTTCTATTGGCCAACTCTACACCTGTGGAGTGGCGACGGATTGGGTCGTCTACAAGTTTCGGCCGACCTACGAACAGCCATTATAACGGTCTAGAACTTATCCGTCGGACGGAAAGGCGAAGACCCATGGAGAACGAGGACCGACCGAAAGTGAATTGGCGCGTCATGTATCGGGCCGTGCCCTCTCGGGTAAGGTGGCTCATATACCTGTCCTCCTTCAATGGTGTCGGCTACGGCTACCTGATGATCATGGTCACTGGGTACCTGGTCCTTCCAGGGGTCGGGCTGACCGCCCAGGATGTCGGGTTGCTTTTGGGACTAAACGGCATGACCGCTGTCATCACCGCTATCCCGATTGGATTGCGGGCTGATCGGAAGGGCAGAAAAGGCATTGTAATGTTCGGCCTCGTCGCCGTTCCTCCCGCGCTGCTCGTTTTTGCCTTTACGACCGACATGCTGTACTTGGCGATTGCCAGTATCGTCGCGGGGGCCGCCGAGGGGGCCTTCGCGACGGCATGGAATGCGATGATCGCGGATCAGACAGATCTCAGTAACAGGAATGCCGCGTTCTCTCTGTCGTTCATCTACGGGACGATATCTTTTGCACTTGGTATGGCATTGCCCTTCGCTTTCCCCGTTGTCCAGGACTGGCTCGGCCTGACGTCCCACGAGATACATACTGATGTGATGCTCATCCTGGGGTTGGTGGCTTTCCTCTCTCCCGCAACTCTGTGGTTCCTGCTCAAGAACTACAAAGAGGATTTGCACCCGCCACAGAAGTTCTCGTTGAAGGGCAAAAGTACTGGCATGCTGATGAAGTTCTCGGGAATAAACAGCTTGATCGGCCTCGGCGCGGGGTTCATCATCCCCCTCATACCGACCTGGTTCTTGCTCAAGTTCGGCGTCGAGGACTCGCTCACTGGCCCCCTACTAGCCCTGTCAAGCCTCTTGATGGGCCTGGCCGCTATCGTCAGCTCGGTTCTCGCTCACAAATACGGCGTTATCAAGTCGATCGTGACGGTCCAAGGACTCTCGACCGTGTTCATGTTTAGCCTTGCCTTCATTCCGAATGCCGCTATCGCGGCAGGATTCTACTTGATCAGGGCCGCGCTGATGAACATGGCCGTTCCTCTCCTGGATTCTTTCTTGATGGGTATTGTTACGAAGGAGGAACGCGGACTTGCGAGCGCCATAAACTCGATATTCTGGCGATTGCCGAATAGCGCGAGCACGATTGTTGGAGGTGTCCTGCTCACCTCCGGCAGCTTCGAAGTCCCGTTCTTCTTGGCCACTGGATTCTACGTCGTCGCAATCGTTCTATTCTATCGCGTGTTCAAGGATGTCCGACCCAGCGCCTAGAGCTCCTCTTGTTTGGTTTGAGGATTCTCTCAAGAGAGTCAGCGGTTGAGGAAAGCGTCAATCAAGAGCCACGACGAGCCTGGGCCGTCATCGCCGCGCCGAGTATTCCTGCGATGACCTCGATGTACCGTATCGTCATGATGTCGGGGAGCTTTCCTGCGACAGACCCGCCGTACTCTATCCAGCCCATGAGCTCGTCTCCCGGACCAAGAATCAGAGTATCAATGAAATCCGCTTCCAGAGCATCGTCTTCAGACTTCCTCTTGGCCCTCAAAAGGATTGGGCGGTTCACGACCCCCTGGTCCTCATTGAAAAGCTGGTTCTCCTCCTCTGGATAGAATCTGGACAATCTGCTGATCTCTCCGGCCTTGTAAGTCCCTTTCATATCGAAATCCGTGAGCTTGTAGACCTTCGCCTTCTGTCTGGCCCAGGACTCCGCACGCATGCCTACTTGAACTTCGTAATGGTATAATCCGTCGGACTGATTCTTCAGTCCGATCATTGTCCATCTGAACCGGAACTGCTTCTGGATGAGGTTGGCGGCCTCCTGTATGAGGTCATGAATGGCTATCTGCGGCCTCTGGAAGTTCGACAGGAGGGTCGAGAGAGTCTCAAGAGTTCTGGAGGATGGGTCGTTCCGTATCTTGAGATAGTCGAACTTGAGTTTCCTTTTCACCGTCTCTATGTCTACAGACTCTTGCATCTTGCTCCCCGCTCTATTGTGCCCCTCACTAGGTCAGACTTGCCATGCTACGCAAGAACCATCCGTCTTCTCGGGCTCCGGATTCATAAAGGCTATGCCATTTCCAGGATGGTCATGAAATAGGCTCTCGAGGCGAGCGCCAGCTGCGCGACGCGGACAGCCTCTTCCGGCTGGTGATACCTCGCCAGCTCGCCCGATTCTCCAGCTCCGAAGCATATCACAGGCACACTTGCATCGCGCGCGATGATGTTATCGTCAGCCTCCGAGTGGCCGATCACAAGCCTCGGCTGATTCCCCGTGAGCGCCTTGATGCTTCTAGTTGCGGCTTTCACGAGGGGCGAGGTTGGAGCTGTCACATGCGGGTGGAAGAGGTTGCCTGGGGTCGTCTCCAGCTCGATTCTGACTCTGCTCCTGAGATTCAGGTTCTTGATAACTCCGATGATATCTGCTTTCACGTCCCCGCTCCCGGGCACCGTGCACCTGATCACCTTGAGTGTGCATTTCTCCGGGACGGTGAGAGTCTCGGACCCTCCGGATATCTTCAGGACGGTCTGGCTTTCCTTCAGTGTCTGGAAATCGTCTGCGACAAGGCCGTTGGCGGTCTTCAGATTCATCGCGTCGAGCGCGCAGACGATCTTCGCGGCATCGGCTATTGCGTTGATTCCGTCATCGGGCCTGGATCCATGAGCCGCCTTTCCTACGACATCGATGTCGAAGTACGAGCCCCCTCTTCTTCCGTTGGTGATCGCCCTCAGTCCGCCGAAACCTTCTCCCACAATGACCGCCTTGGCCTTTCTGAACCCCCCTTTCGAGATCATGGCCCTCGTGCCAGCGCTCGTGGCCTCTTCTCCGGAAACGGCCTGCAGGACGATTCTCTGGGAGCGCGGGTCTGCGATCTCCGCAATGGATCTGAAAGCGATCATCAAAGCCGCGATGCCGCCCTTCATGTCGAGCGAACCGAGGCCGTAGAGCATTCCGTTCTCCACCTTCGCTCCGAACGGGTCGTGCTTCCAGCCGCTCATGACCTCGACGGTGTCGATATGGCCATTGAGCACAACCGATTGTGCCTTCTTGTCCCCGATCTCAGCGAGAACGCTGGGTCCAAAGCCTTTCACGGGGACGAGCCTGGGCGACAGTCCCCACTTGTCCAGTTTCTGGAAGATGAACTTGGAGATGCGTCCTTCGTGGGCTGTAACGCTGGGAATCCTGATGAGCTCACGCGAAAGCTGCAGGACCTCTTCTTCATCGATCATCTGCCTTGCGCAACTCAACAGGTCTCCCCGCTTGTTCATGAGGCGGGGAAAGGCGGGCTAGGTCAAAAAACCAATGCAAGCCTCTCGCAACTCTCAAATAAGCCAGATGTTCTTCCCAGGTAAGGTGTCCAATGAAGAAGAAGCATGAACAGGCTTGGTGCCCCGAATGCGAGAAGGTCGAGAAGAAGGTCAGACTCGTCGGCGGCTGCTGTCCTGAGTGTCACTACATGTATCTCACTCGAAGAACATAGTCTGTCGAGCGTGCGGTTCGAGGAATGCACAACATCGTCGGGCCTCAGACCCTTTGAGAACATCAAGAAACCCTAGGGAAATCAGCTCAACTCTGTCGAATGCCTGCGGGGTCTCTGGTGTCGTTCACATCTTCGAGACATGCTTGATGAACTTGCCGTTCCAGTATTCTTCGAAAGCGATATCCAGTTCCTTTTCAGTGTTCATCACGATCGGTCCCCGCCACGCGACTGGCTCACCGATCGGCTTTCCCGAGACCAACAGGAATCGCATCCCGTCCTTCCCCGCTCTCGAGACTATGTGATCGCCATCTCCGAAAATGATGAGATTCTCGTTCGCGACTGGGTAGTGGTCGTCTGGATCGAAGAACCCCTGCCCATTGAAGACATATGCGAATGCTTTGTTTCCTTTTCGAATCTGGTGCTCAAACTCGGCGTGAGCCTTGAGATCGACATCCAGGTACTCGGCCTCGACAACAAGGTCTCTCACCGGTCCTTCGACACGGCCCGCCTTTCCTGCTATGACTCTGATCCCGACCCCTCTCGACGGGGTCGTGATCGGGATCTGCTTGTCAGTGATGCCCCTGTATCTCGGCCCCATCATCTTCTTCGATGCAGGCAAATTCACCCAAAGCTGGAACCCCTGCATCATCCCATCGTACGGCCGAGGCATTTCCTGGTGGATTATGCCACTCCCCGCGGTCATCCACTGGACATCTCCAGATCCGATTCTTCCGACGTTCCCCATGCTGTCCCCATGGTCGACTGAACCTCTGATCATGTAGGTGACCGTCTCGATTCCCCTGTGAGGATGCCAGGGAAAACCCAGGATGTAGTCTCGCGGGTTGGTCGAGTGGAAGTCGTCCAATAGAAGAAATGGATCCAGAAACGGGACCTCATAATTCCCGAAAGCTCTTTTCAGATGAACGCCGGCTCCCTCGAGTGTGGGTCGGCTGCTCAGAATTCCCGAAACCGTTCTTGGGTCCTTCATAATATCACATCTGTCGCCTGAGCATATGAGGATTCCGCCTCAGCCCGATGCGCAACGGGGTCGCCGAGGCGCATTCTCTCGTCCGCTAGTATCTACCTGGCGACTAGCTAAGGTTTCTCCAAGATCTTCACACCTTGTGCCTCGAGCTCGACAACCTTGAGCCAGAACAACGCGAGGAGCGCATTCACCTGTGCCTGGACAGGGGTGCTGTGACCACTCTCAGCGTTCTCGGCAAGGGTCAGGGCTTTCTCCATTACCGCCGAGGTCCTCTTCTCAGGGTTTTCCTTGCTGTACCGTGACATCCTCGATTCACCTCCGTATTCAGATACACTGATGGGTCTCTAGACTAAGAATGTCTTCGTTAACGGATTAGGCGCGCAGGGAGAAGGGGCTTGGTTTCATCAGCTGCCAGCTAACGCTCCGTGTCAGTCCACGCATATGCTGGGTTCGATTTGGCAGGGTATCCAGTCAACTTTTAAGTATCAAGGAACGCTACGTATGCCTACACGGAGAGATGATTTGGCCAGGAGCAGCGGGAGATACAAAGGGCGAAGGAGCAACGAGCCGAAGTTTCATCCTCCCAGTGAGAGCGATAGGACCGCCATGCTGAACCTTGGCAGGATAACGACCTTCAGGTACGGCATGAGGGAGATCATGAGCCACTATGAGATCGACGAAGCAAGCTCCTCTTCTTTGATCGCAAGTGTAATCGCCAAAGGTTCCCGGCAGTCCATCAGTTCTGCTCGAGACTACGTTCGTGACCAAGAGAAGACAGGCATGTACCCGAAAGCAGTCACAGACGAGATCTGCGATCTTCTCGAGAAGTTCGCAAGGTACCGTTGAGATCTCTCGTACATGAGGCTTTTTGTCGTTGATTGGCTAGATTGGCCATACCCCGTTGCGACTCTCTGGTCATTCTCCGACCGTCGAAGACCGAGTCTGTCTAGCTGATTGTCAAAAGAATAGTGAAATGGTTTGCTTGTTTGAACGAATAATTCATGAAAATGAACTTTGCGCTCAGAACGTGTCTCTTCGTGGGGGTCTGTGCTTGTCGAAGCAACCGCGGCAGTATACAGGCCTACCCTCTGTCGGCTTGAAGGGTACCTCTGACTCTGCGCCACAGTCGGAGCACTTGATCTTGTGCATCTCCCTGGGGCCCGAGTCGTATCTGCGGCTACCGCCACTGTTTTGGCCGTAACTCATTACTAATTTCTCCTTTCTAGCGAGAGCACCGATTGCGCTCATCGCAAGACCGTCTAACTGGTCTTACTACAAGTAGTCATCCCTGCCACCTAACTACCGAGGAATCATGTGTCTGGCAGCACGACCACTTCGAGTTCACCAGAGCCTTCCTCGGGCGGAGCTTGCGCCGAATCGTCTGCGTTTCCGAAGCTCGAAAGCACAGAAGACCAAGAACGAGACAGAAAGCATGGCCGAGATGAAGATCATCAAGAAGGCGACAAACGTGACTGTCATACCGGCGAGAGTCCTTGCAGACTGAACAAGGTCCCCGTAGAGAGCGATGTACAGAAGAGGAAAGCAGATTATCCAAAGCGCTGCGACGGCTACCAGGTGCTCCTCCAGGAGATACACGAAAAGTCCCTTCAGTGAGTCAATCGACCTGGCACCTCTCCTGAGAAACGCCGCGCGTCTCTTCCTCGAATGAACGCTTGCGCAGGTGCTCGACATGAATATTGCCCTATGCTAGATGGCTGTGCTCCCTATTTGGGTTTCTCGGAACCTGCGGTTGCCTGTGCCTTCTGGAGGTCCAGGACATAGATCATTCCGGTGGAGTCCACGTTGCAGAAATACGAGGTAACGTTGTCGTGGAAGGTCCCCACCCTCTTGAACCCGTACTTCTCGTAGAACTGCCAGTTGCTCGTTTTGTCGTCGGTGTAGACTGTCGCAAGTGTCGAGCCCACTTCCCTGGCAGTCCGCAGGAATCTGTCAATCAGCACGCCGCCGATCCCCTTCCCTCTGTGCTTGGAATCAACGATGAACAGCCCGATTTCCGCATCTGATCGCGGCATGTTCACCTTGAGCTTCAGCTCGGTCAAGAGCAGCGTCCAGAAGAGCGCCAGGATTCCCGGAGTCTTTCTGTATTTACCTACGATGTACTTCGCCAAAGTCGGAAGCTCCCCGAAGAACGACCCTGGAACCGCCACCTCTCCGCGGTATTTGTCTATCCTTCCGAAGAGGAAGCCAACCACACCCTGCGAATCGTATGCGACCTCCGTCCAGTTGGCATCCATCAGCGACGACTCTATGTAGCCCTCCATGCCCCAGGTTCCAGCATTCTTGGCAGCCAGGTCCGGGCCGGGAGGCCAGGCATCTTCCGCCAGCTTCGTGCACGCTTGGAGGTCCTCCGGAGAGTATCTTCGAAACGAGATGCGTTGTCGGTCCGCTGAATCCATCATAGTTTTCTCTGGCATCAGTACGACGCTTGGAAAGGAAAAACTATCGCTTCGATCTGGTATTGGGTCGGATTGTCAGGCACGTTCTCAATCAAGTGCCTGCCCGTTGGGCTGGACCCCACCCCCCCCGAGCCGTCCTTCTCAGCGAAGGTCGTATTTTAAGCTGTCCCCTAGCCCCCATTGAAAGCTATTTATCGTGCACCTCGGTATCTCCCCCGCCCGGCGTGGCTGGGTCGAAATGATGAAAGCATCAGTAGGGGAATCATGGCGAAGGAACTGAATGTGGCAATATTCGGATGCGGCGGGGTAGGACAGTGTATCGCGCAGGAATTGGCGAAGAGCAAGTTGGTGTCGCGTCTGATTCTAGCAGACGTTAACCTCAAGGGTCCCGAGTCTGTGAAGAGGAGGACCAAGAGCGACAAGGTCGAGATCGCCAAGGCCGACGGGTCAAATCCGGACGAGGTTGCCAAGATCGCGGACAAGGTCGATATTCTTGTCAATGGGACCGTTCCCGCGCTAAATCTCAAGATAATGGAAGGGTGCCTGAAAGGAAGCGCCAACTACGTCGACATGGCCTCAGGTGACAAGGAATTCGGCCACCCTATGTTCGAGGACCAGGAGACATTCGATAAGAAGTACAAGGACGCGGGGTTATTCGCCCTCTGTTCGATGGGTATAGACCCCGGTGCGTCCGACCTCTTCGCGAAGCGCGCCGCAGACAGAATGGAGTCTGTGGATTACGTGAAGGTTCGCGATGCGGACAACAGCAAACTTGAAGGATACGAGTTCGCGACCTACTTCTCCCCGGACGCGATGATCGAGGAGTGCATCAGGGACCCTCTATACTACGAGAACGGGAAATGGAAGCGGGCTCCAGCGTTGAGCACGAGCGAGGTCTACTCATTCCCTGAGCCGATCGGCCCGATGAAGGTGTTCATGACCGATCACGAGGAGAGCGAGTTGGTCCCCAAGTTCATCGGCAAGAGGGTCAAGCGATGCGATTTCATGATCACTCTCGACGAGACCTTCATCGAGTATGTCCAGTTCCTCAAGAAGCTCGGACTGCTGTCTTTCAAACCGATCAAGATAAGGGACATGGAGGTAGCTCCGATCGAGGTCGTGATCGCCACGATGCCCAGACCAGACGATCTGGCGGGGAAGCTCAAAGGCAACTGTTGTGTATTGACTGAGGTCGCTGGGAGGATGAGTGGTGAGGATACCGTGATCAGGACATGGACCTACATGTCCCACGAGCAGGCATACGAACTATCCGGAATCCACGCGACTGCATATCAGACTGCGATGCCCGTCGCAGTAGTCGTCGAGATGTTTGCCCGCGGCGAGATCGACCTCAAAGGCGTGAAGTCTCCTGAGGCGGTCGATCCTGTCAAGTTCTGCTCGTACCTGCCAGACAAGAACATCCCGGTCTTCGAGGAGATAATCAAGCGCACTGAAGAATAGGCAATCACCCTTCCGGTCAGAAAGACAAGGACAGACGAATCGCCGCCTGGACATCCAGAGCAACCACTGCCCTGACCACTATCATTTCGCAAGGTCAATCTGGACCTCTTCGGTCTCGAAAATCGACACGCTGACGGATGTGCTGAACGACCTGAAGTTGTACTGCGAGTCGTTCTGGAACGAATAGTACATGTAGACAGCGTAGGTCCCAGCCTTCAAGGAATAGGAAAGAGCGCGCTCCTCCCCTGGCATCAGGAGGATTTCGTTGCTGCCATAGTGCGCCCCATATACGTTGAGATGACCAGTGACTGGATCCTCCGTGTCCGTATTGGTGATCGTGATTACCACTCTAGAGAAGGGCACCGACACCGCGATCACAGGGAGCAGGATGATTGCCAGCATCGCGATGATGACAATCAGCATCTTCTTGGATACGCCGTCGGAAACGGCCTTCGGCTGCGACCCCATCACCGTCCCTCCATCCAACGAACGCATCCCGTCGCCATCATCTGTTGTTCACATAGTCCTTGAAGCGTGTAGCTGAGTTTGCTATCAGTATGAGCCCGGGCACGGCGAAGAAGAACGCAGGGCTGAAAATCGCAGCAGCTGAGCCCAGGACGGCGATCGGGAACCACTTGCGCATCAGGGCGGCGAAGCCACCTATCACTCCTACGATACTGCACGAGAAGGACATCACAAGAACCGGGTTGTCCGAGAAGGTGCCGTAGCCGCCATTCGAGTAGATTGTCAGAAGCAGCGCCATGCCCATAATCCCTGCCAACAAGGTTAGGATCGCGCCCGTCAACAGATGGCCCTCGGTCCCGCGCTTGGGCTTTCCCCTGTAGTCGTGTCCACAGTACATGCATAGGAACGCGTCCCAGCCGATGGGCCGGCCGCACTCGATGCAATTCCTAGACCTCGTATCAGCTGGTCCTGCAGGAGGAACCGCCATGGGCCTGCCGCAGAAGCCGCAGAATCTAATTCCTTCAGGGTTCACTGCTCCGCAACCTTCGCACTTCATCGCCTTTCCCTCTGCATCCAGAAAGTCGTTTCTACCCTATCTGTCTTCCCCTCGTGAGTGTGCAAGGATCTGGCGACAAACAACTCGACCGTATTGATGAATAGAGAAATATAGCGCAAGTGCCCGTACGCGGGCGGGGAGGAGTACTGGCTATGACTGCTAGAATCAGGTCAGTGAGCATTGTGGTTTTTTTGAGTGTGATATTGACGGCATTCGCAGTTCCAGCAATCAGGGGATATGCTGCGACTAGTGACACATGGACCGTCTTGGTGTATCTTGACGGTGACAACAACCTTGATCCAGACTCGGTGAGCGACGTGGCGGAGATGCAGATGGTCGGCTCCACGGACAAGGTCAGCGTCCTCGTGTTGTGGGATAGGTACAGCGAGCCGGCCTACTTGTATGAAGTGACAAAAGACGGCGTGAAGCCTGTCGGCGTGGACGATTTCTTGGTCGACGGGAAGAAGGCCTACGGTCAGGAGGTCAGCATGGCGGATTGGCATGTGCTCGAGGCCTTCGTGGACTACGGCAAGGCGATGTACCCCGCGGACCATTTCATGCTTGACCTCTGGGACCACGGGAACGCCTTCGGGTATACGTGCTGGGACGATCACGCTGCTCCGGAGTGGCAGACTCCTGCGAGCGCCATTAGCCTGGATGAGGTCGGAAAGGCTCTCGAGGGATTCGGCAACCTGGACATCCTGACCTACGACGGTTGCACGATCGGGATGGTTGAAATCGCTTACGACCTGACACTGATCCCTTCAGAGATGGGCGTCAAGATTGGCTACTTAGTCGCGAGTGAAGAGTACATCCCGAACAGTGGCTACGCGTACAACCACGTGCTCGAGCAGATGAACACGATGACAGACAGGTCTGCTGGAGCGGTCGCCAGGATGCTCGCTGATGAGTATGCCGAATGCTACAGTCCCAAAGGACAGGCCAAGGGAAGCTCCACAGTCGGTTTGTCGGTGATAGATCTCTCGAAGATCGGAGCCGTCGCCGCTCCGCTGAAGGCTCTGACAACCATACTGCAGAAGGGGCTCAGCGATGATTCCGCTGCCTACAAGGGACTCGTAGGCGCGGCCAGAGGAAAGGCGAATCTCGGGTGGTCTCTGAACGGCTGGGACAAGCGCGTCGATATGGGCACTTTCCTATTGACGATGTCAAAGCTCGCTCAAGACCAGGAAGTGAAGACTCTTGCGAAGACGGCGTTCGACTTGCTCACAGCCGCTGTCTATGTCGCGAACACGCCTGCGTTGCAGTCACAGTCCGCCTATGGGCTCGGCGTGTGGTTCCCGACATCCTACCGATCTCTGGGGAACGCCAACAATGGCGGCTTCTGGACGCTCAGCGAGTACTCACTCGTGTTCGCGTTTTCGGAAGATGTGGGCTGGATGAAACTGCTCTATGCCTACTGGGGAAGGTCCCCGACAACGTAATGGATGCTAGTCCGAGCGGCCAACGGGGTCTGGGGCAAGCCCCCAACCCCTCTTCTTTCAATTTCGATTTTCCATAGGTGAAGCCAGGGCAAGGATCGAGGCATGGCCTCCGCTCGATCTCACTTCCGTTCGATGAGATGCTTCTCGAAATTCCTGATGATGTCGTTTCCCTGCTGAACGATTGATCGATCCAACTGGGGGACTTCGTGTTCTTTCAGGAGCCTCAGTGCTGTCTGCTTCGCCTCCGCAACCATCGATCTCGAAAGCGTCGCCTCGAACTTGCCTTTGATCGGGTCTCTTTGGATGATCTCCTTCCTGAAGTTCCTCGCTGTGTGCACGTTCGTGAGGAAGGTGTTCCCGTGGCCGACCTGCCTGATGACGTCGAGGGCGGCCGTATTCTTGCTGATCTCGAACGTGGTCATCTGCTTCCGGACATTCTCCCAGACGTACGCGTCGATGACCTCCTGCTCCAGCGCCATCCCCTTTGCGTTGTCCAGCGCGCCGATGCCGCCCATCAAGTCGGTGCCGGACATGGTGCTGAGAGCGATCCCCATTGCCTCGCTGAAGGTGTGCGGAATTCCGGGCTCCTCCGAATCGTTAAGTCCCCAGTCGCCTACCATGCACGGGAGCCCGTATCTCTTAGCCATCTGCGCCAACCCAGCTGCTATCAATGGTTGGTTCACGCTCTCATAGTTGATCATGCCAGTCATCATGTTGACGGGTGTGGACGATGAGCAGTATACCGTGCGGGCCCCCTTGCTCGCCGCCTGGCCGATGACGAGGCTTGCGAGGTTCTCAGAATTCGCGTTGACGAGCGTGCCGGCCATTGTCACAGGCGCAGTCCCGCCTGAAAGGGACATAGACATCGTTGTCACGGGCACCCCAGCTTTGGCGAACTCGACGAGCGCCTCTACCGCGTCGCGCTCGAACATCTGGGGAGCGACGGAACAGTGTATCACTGTGAAGTGTGGCCTCCTCTTGAGTTCCTCTTCGCTACCGGCGATGAGCGCCCCTAGTTCAATCTGCTTCTTGGCGTCCTCTGCGTTGAATATCTCGACGCCTTGAACATGCTTTGTCGTGTTCTGCAGTGCGGTCCAAAGCTCGTGCAACCCGTGAGTAAGTGGATTCACCTCGGTCGCCGTCAGTGATGTCTGGATATAGTCCGCACCTGTAAGTGCGTCTGCCAACTTCACGAGATCCGCAATATCCTTGACTGTCGAATCGCGCTTCTTTCCTGTATTGATGTCGACTATGAATGTTCCGAGGCCCGAAGTGCCGACATACGGCCACGAGCTGACAGGAATTCGCAGGTTGTGCTTCGGATCCCTGCCATGAAGCGTCATTTCCTTCGGAACGGTCTTGAGTGCCTCTCGGACGATTCTCTCCGGGATCTTCGCTATCTGAGCTTTGTGATCCACATCTGCTCCCGCCTTCTCCAGAAGATTCAGAACACTCTCGCTCTTGACCTTGACGCCGAAGGTCTCAAGACATTCCATGCTCTGCTGGTCGATCAGATCTTCCTCGCCCTTGTCCAAGAACTTCAACCGTGCGACAGCCGTACGAACACCTCCTCAGCTTTCTGCTGAGCTTGTCGGCACCCCGAGGCGGAGGAATATGAAAAGGATTTCCCTCGCAGATGGCGCATGGGGGGCGGTGAATCTCGCTTTCTAGCGCTTCTAGCCAGAAAAGGATTATTATCACGACTAGCATCCGAAGTCTGAGCGTGTCCTTGGGAGGAATGCATATCCGGAAGATCGAGCGTGCAAGAATAGAAAGTCTGCTCGTCAGAGAAGAGAGGCAGTTCGCTAAGGAGCACCCTCGGTCAAGGGAGCTCTTCAAGCAGGCTCAATCAGTCCTTGTTGCGGGCGTGCCCATGAACTGGATGATCAGATGGGCCGGCTCGTTTCCGATTTTCGTCGAGGAAGGACATGGGGCGCGCGTGACCGATGTGGACGGCCACGAATACCTGGATCTGTGCCTTGGGGACACGGGTTCGATGTTCGGACACTCTCCGAAAGCGGTCGTGGACGCAGTGCGGGAGCAAGTGGGCAAAGGAATCACGATGATGCTCCCGACTATAGACTCGATATGGGTCGGCAAGGAGCTGGGTCGGCGGTTCGGCCTGCCCTTCTGGCAGATCGTGATGACCGCGACGGACGCGAACAGGTATTGCATCAGGTTGGCGCGTATGGCTACGCGGAGAAAGAAGATACTCGTCATGAGTGGGTGCTACCACGGAAGCGTGGACGAAGCGCTCGTCTCTCTGGAGAAAGGGAAGGTTGTACCTAGGAGCGGCAACACAGGTGCGCCTGTGGATCCCTCACTTACGACGAAGGCGGTCGAGTTCAATGACGTCAAGGCCCTGGAGAAGGCTCTGAGGCCAGAAGATGTTGCTTGCGTGTTAGCGGAGCCAGCGATGACGAACCATGGGATAATCCTTCCCGACGAGGGATATCATGATGAGCTTAGAGAGCTCACGCGGAAACATAGTACGCTGCTCGTGATTGACGAGACTCACACGCTATGCTGCGGCACCGGGGGCTACACGAAGGAACACGGCTTGGAGCCGGACGTGATCACGATAGGGAAGCCTATCGCCGGTGGCGTGCCAGTCGCAGCCTATGGCATCAGCCAGCGGGTGAACGATATGGTCATCGATCGGATCCTCGATGACGAGGATGAGAGCGGGATCGGTGGAACGCTTTCTGGGAACGCCCTCGCTGTTGCGGCCATGAGGGCAACATTGCAGAAGGTCTACACGGAAGCCAATTTCGAGAAGATGATGCCCGTCGCCGAGAGGTTCGCCGGGGGGATTGACGATGCCATCAAGGCCTCCCAATTGCCTTGGCAGGCCACTAGGCTCGGAATCAGGATAGAGTACAGTTTCATGCCGAGACCCCCTCGGGACGCGGCCGAGGTGGATGCGCACAAGGACCCTGAACTAGAGAAGCTGATGCACTTGATGGCACTCAATCGAGGCATCCTGCTCACTCCCTTCCACAACATGGCGTTGATATCGCCCTATACAACTAAGAAGGATGTCGACCTCCACACTAGGGTATTCCAGGAGTCCGTGTCCGAGCTTATTCGTTGAGCATGGCACGATCCGGAACGTCTGGCTGCCGCTAGCTGTCGATTCTCGCCCGTTCCTGAGGCCTGCGGGGATGGTGTGTTGACCAGACGTCCAGTGTCTAGCGCCCGGTCCACACGGGAGCTGTCCAGGCAGTGACGCCGGGGACGCCGTCCAAGTTGGATGCTGTCGTCACGCGCAAGTAGTAGTAGTGTGCGCTGTCCGAAGTGAGCGTGGTCGTCCATTCGACGGTTGCGCTGTTGAAGCTCTTGCTCGCAACGACCTTTCCGCCGTCGGATACTATCTCGACAAGCTTGATTGCGTCCGCTCTACCATCAGAATCCGAGATCTGCATCGACGCGGTGTAGGATCCGTCGGCCGCGGACAGGTTCGAGCCCATGACCGCCCCATCAAGAGTGTAGTAGATACGCAGGTTCTTATCGAGCGTCGCGTAGCCCCGGGAGGCACTCATGGCAGCGTACAGGTTCTCCGGTGTGAGGCTTTCTGCAAGCAGCACGGTCCTCATTTCGGAGCCGGCGATCCAGTCGGCATAGTGAGTGTCCGAATTCGCGGAGGGCATCAGATGCCAGCCAGCATCCAACGCCATGACGTAGCTGTCCTCGTAGTACATATCGTTGTACGCCTCGATAATGCCCATGCCAATGTCCCTGGTCGGAGTGTAGTAGCCGAAGTCCATGAAGTTGTCGCTGACATAGAGTGGGTGGTTGAATTGGCCTATCGCGCCTGGAGTCTGAGCAAGCCAGTCGTAGAAGTTGGACAGTCTGTCGAATTTGTATCCTTCGGGCTCCGCAGGAGGAACATCCGCGTTGTAGACATTGATCTCCCCGCAATGCCCGAGCAAATACGCCTCGTAACCTGCCATCGCCACGAACTTCTTGGACGTGTAGAAGTCGGCAGCGGCCTGCTCGTCTTTCCACTGCGCCGAATCCATGACCCATGCCTCGTAGTCGTGCCAGATCGCCCAGTGGTCGGTAACGGCCATGAAGTCAGCACCTGCAGCGATGGCCGCCTTGTAGGCGTCCCACGGAGTGCTGGCTTCGTAGGCATCCGAGTACCCGGTGTGGGTGTGCAGATCTCCGAAGTACAGATTGTACGTGGTCACTGGTTTCCTTGGCTCCGGCCCGGAAGCGACGTTGGTTGCGAAGAATGGCGCAACTAGAACAACGAGCGCTACCATGCTCAGAATCGTCAATAGTCTCCCCTGGTTCAAGTGTGCTCCCCCGTCCCCGAATATCCGTACTGACATAAACCATTTCTCGCTGACAAAAACCTTAAGCTCAACCCGCAATACAATGCAGAGGATGGCGGTAGAATGAGCAGTTCGCGGCGCAGCGGTTACGAAAGCTTGTCGGTTGGATTCCTCATCATAGCCTTTGCGATCTCCATCGCAGTCGCTTGGGCGCTCGACGATTGGATATTGGTGATTCCCGTTTTCCTGCTTGAGGCCGGCGTGTTCTATGCGGTCCTCGGTGTCTACATGCGGCAGAGGGAGCAGGATCCCAAAGCTGCTAGCAGCTCCTCCTACACGATATTCTGGGGTGGAACAATAGCATTGGTGGGAGCCATATGGTTGCTGAACAGACAATACCCCGGCAACGTCCCGCTGCTGATCGTGTTGTTCCTGGTTTGGGTCGGACTCTTTGCCATCGTTCTGGCGCTTCCGCGACTTCGAAAGAGTGGCGGTTGAATAGAGAGGCTATACTACTTCGACAATTGGAACGGGTCTGAGTCGATTCCAAGATGCGATAGCTACCTCTTCTTGCCTGCCTTGAGCTCCCGCAGGAGCTCGTCTATCCTGTTCAAACCTGCGAGCAGGTAGTCCTTCGGCGGTCCTGTCCCGATCCGTATGTAGCCGTCCATCCCGAAGTGGTCCCCGGGCACGATGAGGACGGATTTCTGCTTCCTCAAGCGCTCGGCGAGGTCCATCGAGTTGATCTTCATGTTGTACCTAATGTAGCAGATCGCGCCCGCGGTCGGCGGCACGTGCGAGAACAGGGACGCATGGTCGTCCATCCAGTCCCGGACGATCGGGTAGTTCTTCTGGAGGATTGATCGTGTGCGCGAAAAAATCCTTTCCCGCATCTTCGGCTCAAGGGCGAGCTGCGCGAGGCGATCGGAAAGCTTCGAGGGCGTCAATGTCAGGTAGTCGTGGTGGGGCTTGATCTCCTCGATCATCTTCGGCGGCCCGACTAGCCATCCGATCCGCAAGCCGGGCATTCCGTACGCCTTGCTGAGGCCGTTCGTGATCAGAGTCTTCTCATAGTGCCCCCATAGTGATTCGGTCCGCGGGCCTTCTCGTTCGGCACCCAAGTACACCTCGTCGGATAGAAGCCACGCACCCGAGTCCTTCGCGGCGTCGATCAGCGCTTCGCGCTGATTCCTGCCCATGACCGAGCCCGTTGGGTTGTTCGGGTTGCAGACCTGGATAGCCTTCGTCTTCTTTGTCACAAGCTTCTTGATGTCCTCTGGGTCGAACTGCCAGTTCAGATACTCACGGAGCTTGAGTGGCTTGATGTTCGCGCCCCAGGTCTTGGCGAGTCCATAGGTCTGCATGTAGTTGGGGACCATGATGACGACCTCGTCACTCTTCTCGAACAGATGCCACGCGGCCACGAAGTTCGCTTCGGAGGAGCCGTTCATCACGAAGATGTGCTCGGGGGTCGCGCCCTTGTACATGGCTGCGATCTCCGACCTGAGCGCCGGTGTGCCGTCCGCTTGGGGATAGCCCAGAGGGGTCTCCAGGAATTCCTTCATCGCTTTCTGGCTCCCTAGGAGCTCGCTCAACTTGAGGGCGTGGACGCCGCTCTCCGACAGCTCGTAGTCGACCAAGCGCTCGTATTTGGACTGCCACCGTTCCATCTCGAATAGTTCGACCTTCAAAATTCCACCGATGTGGCGGCATATGCACTCAAACGAAAAAGGTTTGTGCCATCCGGCGTGATGTCAGCAATCAGACAGAGAAGTACGTGCCAATCTTCTTCTTCAGCGCCCTTTCGTATACGAGCTGGGATGTCACGACATCCTGTACAGCGATGCCTGTCAAGTCGCAAACGGTGATCTCGTCGTCGCTCTCCCTTCCCTTCTTCGTGCCGAGCAAAACCTCGCCGAGCTCTGCGTGTACGTCCTTCTCCACTATTGTGCCATCGGACAGGGCGTGATGCACCTCGCCCAAACCTGCACACTGCTTCAAGCTGTCGACTACTATCTTGTCCGCCTTGGCGAGCACGGCGGTCTCGAGCTCCTGTTTCTCTGGCGAGTCGGACCCCATGGCGGTTATGTGAGTCCCCTTTCCGATCCACGCCGCCTTGACTAGTGGCGACGAAGTCATTGTAGCGGTGACAACGATATCGCTTCCGACGACCGCTTCCTCGACCGTTCTTGCGGCGACGATCTTGGCATTCAGGACCTTCTTCATATCGGCGACGTACTGCTTGACTCTCTCCGGGCTCCTGCCCCAGACTCTTAGTTCGTCAAACTTGCGGACCTTGCTGAGCGCCTCGATTTGGAGTCTCGCCTGAGTGCCGGTTCCGATGACTGCAACCTTGTGGACAGACTTCTTCGCGAGAGCGCGGGCGGCTACCGCGCCTGCCGCCGCCGTTCGCAGGTCCGTGAGATAGCACCTGTCGACCTCGAAACACAGCGGGAATCCAGTCCTGGAATCGAATAGTAGAAGCATGCCATGGCTAACAGGGAGGTTCAGCTTGGGATTGTCGTAGAAGCCAGAGGCGATCTTGACTGTGTAGGTGTCATAACCCTTGATGTATCCGGGTTTGATGTGAATGTCCCCGTTGTGGTCTGGGACCTGCAGGGCGACTGGATATGGGACGATGGCCCTTCCAGAGTTGAATGCCTTGAACCCCTCCTCAACGACCTCGATGGCGTCCTCGATGGTCAGCACGGACTCGATCTCTTCCTTGGTCAGCACCAAGACCCTGTTCCCTGTTTTCATGTGCTTCAGACCTCGTTGCAGGTGTGAGCTGGTGAGACGCCGTAGGGCGATTCGGGAAAAAAGCCTGTCGGCGGCGGCTTCGTCGGTCCGGGCTGCGACAGAGGAGATCTGATTCCTGTTGAGCCAGATAGCAACCTAGTTAGCGCTCGACCGCTCTTCACCGACCACATAGAGAATGAGACATCCTAGCGCGACAGCACGGCTAGTGAGCCCGCCGAGACTGTGCTCTAGGACACCGGATCTCTCCCTCGAAATCTATCCTTTGAACTTCCTTCCCCTTGTCCGAGAGAATAGTAGGATCGCCGCCAGACAAAGCACTGGCAGGAGCACACTTGGAAACTCCGGAATTGCGGTGTCTACAGTGACCTGCACGATGTCGGTGTCCGAGTTGTTCATCGCGTCTTTGACCGTCAATGTGACTGGATAGATGCCAGGTATGTCAAACACGAATGAGACTACAGCGCCGTGCAGGACCACAAGCGAACCGTTGTATGTGAAGGTCCACGCATAGTCCACAACACCGACGTTGTCAGTGGAGCTGCTGCCATTCAATGTCACATTGTCGCCGGCGTAGGCGAGGATGCTAGGACCGGCCTCCGCGACTGGCGGAACGCGGTCGACGTATGCAAATGGTATCATCATCGTCGCCATGCAAGCATCGTATGCTGGACCGCCAGCCCGCGCATGAACTGGAATGAACCCGGCGGCAATGCCAACGATGCTGGACGCTTCTAGCGTGAAGTTGACAAATCCGTTTTCATCGGTCACGCCGACGTCGTCCAAAACGGTACCTCCTTCAGCAGTGAACTCCACCAGCATCCCGGTCAAGGGCGTTCCGAGGAAATCCGTCACTCGGACTTGGACCGTGACTATCACGCTTGCATTGCCGAGCTCCTGCACGTTCGTTATGGGTGTGATGTTCACGAAACACTTCTGTGTATGGATGAACAACAGGGACTGCGAGAACAGTGAGATCGCGCCATAGTTGAAAGCCCTTACGTAGACGCCTGCCTCCAAGCTAGTCGAAGTCACGTAGTAGTTCTTCCCGATCGCCGCGACGCTTTCGTTCGCGAACCCATTCACATCTGTAGTGACAGCAGCTGAAGTCCACTTCGCTGCAACAGATGAATAGGGGATGACCATGTAGTTACGGTTGCCAGTCATGCCGTTCTCATAGACCTTCACGTCCGCGCCATCAACGGGCAGGTTGTTCTGATCCACAGCCCAAATCTGCACATTCGACTCATCGTAGTCAGTCGTTTTCGCAGTCAAAACCGGATCTGCAATGTAGTACAACGGAGCTACAACTTCGTAAGACCGACCGACGACGTACTCACCTGAAATCGTGGTGGCGCCATCTATCTGATAGGCAAGAGACGAGAAGTTGTACGTACCAAAGCCCTCCGGAATGACGTAGATGTCCCCGATAAGGTCAATCGTGGCGACGTCAACTCCGTAGATGGCGATTTCTAAGGTGCCGCCGGTAATCGACACACCAGTCATGGCACCCCAGTCCCAGTAAATGAATCCCATGTTGTATGCATCGTTCCAGCTATCATAGTCGAATGGTGTGTTCAAAGGACCAGAAGTCGCGGTACTGAAGCCGTCGCGTTGCGTTGTAACGCTGATACCCCAGCCATCCCAAGTCGTGTCCCAGTTGATCAGATCGCACCATGACAGGGTTCCGTAGGGGGTGCCTGACACGATCAGGCTAGCATCGATTCCATCAGCTGGCGCACCGGTCTGATTCCAAATGTGAGCCGTTGCGGTTAGCGCTCCCATCGGGCTCATGTAAGGAGCTGGAAGATCCCACGTAATGTAGCCTCCGTACATCGTTGGTGCCGGTCCTGACCCGACATATGTCAGCGTCACCGTAGCAGGGATGCAATTGGGCAATGTCTCGTCAGCAACCCTGATCCTCAATCCCATGCTCGGCGTCCCCGCCTTGAACCTAACGTTGAATGTCGCTTCCCCAAACACGTCTGTCTTCACTTGAATGACCGGATTGAAGACGACCGAGACACTGCTGTATGTGATGTTGACGAAATGATTGCCTATTGAGTTGCCCTCGTCGTCCGTGACGAGCATG
>JBGQAM010000094.1:0-4764 GCA_041494275.1 Thermoplasmata archaeon
AGCATCGTAATTGTCTACATCACTCAGTACTACACATCTGGTAGCTGGAGGCCGGTTCGGGAGATTGCCCAAGCATCTACAACGGGTCCAGCGACGAATATCATTACGGGGCTTTCGATTGCAATGGAAACAACAGCAATGCCTGTGATTGCGATCATCGTCGCTCTTCTGGCTGCTTTCGGGCTCGGCCAGATGGCTGCACCTACTGACCCGGCAATCGTTAACGCTACGAACTTCAACTACGCGACCTACAAGCTGATTTACGGATTCTACGGCACTGCCGTTGCGACAATGGGTATGTTGGCCACATGCGCATTCATCCTCGCGACGGACACCTTTGGACCGATAACCGACAACGCGGGTGGCATCATAGAGATGTCCAACCAGCCCGAGGAAATCAGGCGAAGGACCGACAGGCTCGATGCTTGCGGGAACACCACAAAGGCGCTCACGAAGGGATATGCGATGGCAAGCGCGGCTCTCGCGGCGTTTCTTCTGTTCGGAGCGTATTTCGAGCGCGTCGCCACGAAGAAGTATGGCGGCGACCTATCCTTGGCGTTCCATGTGGACCTCGCGCAACCAGATGTCTTCGTCGGCGGCCTTCTCGGCGCGATGCTCGTGTTCCTGTTTGCCTCACTAGCCATAAGGGCCGTGGGCAAGGCGGCCTATGCTATGATCAACGAGGTGAGAAGGCAGTTCAAAGCAGACCCTGGCATCATGGAGAGGACTTCCAAGCCTGACTACGCGAAGTGCGTCGACATAGCTACCAAGGGTGCCTTGAAGGCGATGGTGTTGCCTGCTCTGCTTCCAGTGCTTGTACCTGTGAGCTTCGGCATCATCATGAAGCTTATGCACTACGACGCCCCGCAGGCCGTGGGCGCGCTCCTGATGGTAGGTACTATCACGGGCATCATGGTCGCGAACATGTTCAACAACGGTGGCGGCGCTTGGGACAACGGCAAGAAGTACATCGAGGCCGGGAACCTCGGCGGCAAGAAGTCTCCGGCACATGCAGCTGCGGTCGTTGGTGACACGGTCGGTGACCCGTTGAAGGACACCGCAGGGCCGTCGATACACGTGCTCGTCAAGTTGCTGGCGACAGTGACGCTAGTATTCGTCGGTCTGTTCATCTGAATGTGAGGAAGCTGACTCATCGGCAAACCATATATATGACCACGGGCATCGAGAAGCCCGCGAGTCATTTCATTAGAGGACTGTCTAGATGTACGTGATAGCGTCCAAAGAAGATGTCGTCAGGATACCCCCCAACCTGTTGGGCGAGGATTTCTACAAGCTCGCCATCAGGCTGACTCAGGAATCCTTCCAGAACCGGGTCGAGGGCGACGGCAGCTACACGGTGCTTGTCAGGAACATCGAACCCCAGGGCGGCGGAAGGATAATCCACGGCGATGGGGCGGTCTATCAGAAGGTCAAGTTCGAGACGCTCATGTTCAGGCCCGTGCTGCATGAGGTCGTTGAGGGCAGTATCTGCGAGGTGCTCAAATTCGGGGCGTTCGTGAGGTTCGGTCCGCTCGACGGCCTGTTGCACATCAGCCAGATCATGGACGACAGGATAGATGTCGATGTCGACGGGCACAGGCTCGTTGGCAAGGACACGAAACGCGAGCTCAGGCTCGGGGACAGCGTCCGCGCAAGGATAGTCTCACTCAGCATCAACGAGAGGAGTCCGAGGGAGAGCAAGATCGGCCTAACCATGCGTCAGCCAGGCCTCGGCAAGCTCGAGTGGATCGAGGAAGACCGTAAGAAGCGCGAGGAGAAGGGTAAGGGATGAAGATCGAAAAGGCCTGCAAGAAGTGCTCCTTCATCACCGAAGAGGACAAATGTCCTCTCTGTGGCGGCGACTCCTCGAAGGAATGGCAGGGATATGTCGTGATCCTCGACCACAGCAAGAGCGAGATCGCGAGGAGAATGGGCATACATGTCAACGGCAAGTTCGCCCTCAGGGTTCGATGATTCGTTCCCGGAGAAGGACCTGGAGCTCCCGGAGGAACTGAGGGAGGAGCTCGGAAGGCCCATAGGTAAGCTCGTGTCCGCATGGTCCCTCAGGAAGCAGATAAAAGGCAGCCCGCGCGTCATAGCGGTCGGGGATGTCGTCACCATCACTCTCCTTCAGATGAGGCTTGAGCCGGATGTCGCCGTGTTCGACTACAAGACACAGAGATCCGAGGACTACAAGGCCAAGGAGCGGATCTCCAAGATGAGCGGGAGGCTCGTAAGGGTCGACAACCCGCCGGCAAAGATCACTCGCGCTCTCTGGCGCGCAGTCAGGGACGCGGCGCGGGCGAAGGAGAGGATAAAG
The DNA here is from genome assembly GCA_041494275.1 of Thermoplasmata archaeon. Classification (GTDB taxonomy): domain Archaea; phylum Thermoplasmatota; class Thermoplasmata; order UBA10834; family UBA10834; genus COMBO-56-21. The sequence goes on from JBGQAM010000094.1 coordinate 2,321, forward strand.
ATAGAGGTCCAGGGCGAAGAGGACCTCGCGGCGCTGGTGGCCATAGCCACTGCGCCTGATGGAGCTCACATCATATACGGACTGCCCAAGAGAGGCATGATGGTCGTCCTTGTCGACAAGGACACGAGGTCTCTGGCGGCCGCTGCGATAAAACGAATGGCAAGGTGAAGCGATGGAAATCGAGATAGTCTCTAAGAAGGAGAACGAACTGCTGGACAGGACAGAGATCATTTTCAAGGCCGTGCACGCCAAGGAGGGCACTCCTCAGAGGGAGGCCGTCCGGGAGAAGCTGGCCTCGATAATGAAGGCCACGAAGGAAAGGGTCATTGTGGACTCCATGGACTCCGCGTTCGGCAAGATGGAGACTGTCGGCTACGCTAAGGTCTACAAGACGAAGGATGCGGCCATGAAGTTCGAGCGGGAGTACGTACTGGTCCGCAACAAGCTGAAGGAGAAGGCCAAGGTCGAGAAGAAGGTTGCGGCGACGCCCCCGCCTGGAAAGCGAGAGGTTGCCGCTCCGGCAAAGCCTGCTGAGAAGGCGCCCGAGAAGGCGGGCGAAAAACCAGCTGAGAAACACGCCGAAAAGCACGGCGAGAAGCATGCAGAGAAGCCGGCAGAGAAGCACGCGGAGAAGAAGGCCTAGATTCCGAGAAGGTGACGATCAATGGCTGACAAGGAAAAGAAGGCAAAGGCCCCAAGGATCGCGAAGAAGGACTACTTCAAGCTGGAAGGCGGAAAGCTCACGAGGACAAGGAAGCATTGCCCGAAATGCGGCCCCGGAGTGTTCATGGCTGAGCACGCCAACAGGGTCTCGTGCGGCAAGTGCGGATACACGGAATTCAAGAAGAGGTAAATCACGCGATACAGCTGCCACGCGCCTACTGAGTCTCGATCTCGCATGCGCTCTTGGAGCATAGGCGACATGCTACTAGATGGCCGCCACCAATGTCCAACAATTCCGGCTCTGAGGACTTCTTGAGTTTCATCGCCACTGAATCCACTGGTCCCTTTGTTGACTTGACTGCAACTCCTGAGAAGGCCGCGTCGATCCAATCGTTCTTCTTCAAAGATCCGCTGAAATGACTCTTCAACTCTGATGCGAGGCTGTCCCAGTTGTCGTCTGGCCCAAGCACCTTGAGGGTCACTCCGTTCCTTGTTGCTTTGACTGAGAGGAGCATGTTGTAGAACTTGGAGGAGCGGTCAGATTCGAAAGCATCCTCGATTCTCTTCGCCAGCTCCAAAGCGGTTCTCTTGACAGGCATCTTGCCCTTACGGAACTTGACCTCGATTCTCCCGCTTTCGGTCTTTCTGATACCAGACAACGCCTTTAGCTCCGGATTCGTCGTCTTTCGGAGACGCTTGACGAAGTTGGTGAGAAACTCGATGGCACTCTCGGTCTTCCCCTGACCCGCTTCAATGATCACCTTGTCACCATCCAATTCCGCGTTGGCAACTAGCCCGAACAGCGGACTGACCCTCTGTCGGTACTCGACCTGTGGGTTGAGGAGGTCCAGGAACTGCTTTGCCAATAGGTCGGCGGGCACCAGTCCACTCCTGCATCTGACAAGGATTTGCTTGTTGCCCGAGACCCGATCAACAGCGACCAGAGCGTCGAGCATCGGCACGGTCTTCCTGAGTTCCGAAGACCATGACTGCAACCATCCTTTCACGACATCTGGTTTCGACCCTGTCTTGAGATCCGCTATCGCTGCGAAAGGCTCTTGCCGCAGCTTCTCGATGTGCTTTGCCATCGGGTGCTTCGGATCCAGCATCTTCTCATGCTCAGTCAGGAAAGGCACTAAGTCTCTGCCTTCCCAACCACAATCCCCGAATGCTACCGAGCACCTCGGGTGGAATCTGCATCCGTTCGGCGGATTGATGGGGCTCGGCACCTCGCCCTCTATGCCTTTTCTATCCTTCCTTAGTCTTGGATCTGGGATGGGGATTGACGCTATCAGCGCCTGGGTATAGGGGTGCTTGGCGTTGTTCAAGAACTCCATGGCGGGCGCCAGCTCGATTATCTTGCCCAGATACATAACAGCTATCCTGTCGCTCATGTGGGCTACGACCGACAGGTCATGGGAGATGAACAGGTAAGTGAGGCCGAACTTGCCTTGCAGCCTCTTCAGAAGGTTAAGGACTTGGGCCTGAACGGACACATCGAGTGCGGACGTTGGCTCGTCGAGAACGACGAAGTCTGGCTCGAGAGCGAGAGAGCGAGCAAGGGATATCCGCTGTTTTTGCCCTCCGCTGAACTCGTGCGGAAGTCTGGTCATGTGGTCATCGGACAGCCCAACCTGCTCGATCAACTGGTGTATCCGTTCTCTCTGTGCGAACTTGACGTTCTTGGAGACCGACTCGGGTGGGCCGTGGATGGCGAACCCCTCTCCAACTATTCTCTCCACAGTCATCCTCGGGTCGAGACTGGAGTATGGGTCCTGGAA
>JBGQAM010000028.1:0-21370 GCA_041494275.1 Thermoplasmata archaeon
AGCGTTCAGTTTCGACTACAACGAGAACGCCAACGGCGTCCCGACAATATCGCTTGGGCTGAAGGGATGCGTGTACTTCGATCTCATATGTGAAGGCGGTGCGCGCGGAGGTGCCGTGGCTGAGGTCCATAGCAGCGAAGCGGTCTGGATCGAAAGCCCCGTTTGGAGGCTGGTGCACGCCATCTCCACCATGGTCGACGAGGACCAGAAGCCTACAATAGACGGTCTTTGGGACGATGTTGCAGGGCCAAACAAAGACGACATTGAGCTCGTGAAGACGCTCGCGAAGAGATTCGACCCGAAGATGCACCTCGGGGAGATCTCCGTGAAGAGATTCAAGGTCCAGGGCTCCAAGGAGGAGTTGCTGAAGAAGTACCTATTCGAGCCGTCGGTCAACATAGACGGCTTGAGCGCGGGCTTCGAGGAGGACGGCACGAAGACCGTGCTCCCGCCGAGCGCGATGGCGAAGCTGGACATCAGACTAGTCCCCAACATGACGATTGAGGGCACGAGAAAGAAGGTCATGGACCATCTCAAGAGACGCGGGTTCGATGACATCAGGATGCGCAACTACATCGACTATCCTTGGTCGAAGGTCTCGCCCCACGACGCAGTGTCCCAGGCGACGATTGAGGCCATGAGGTACCATGGCAGAGAGCCCGAAGTGTGGCCAACGGCTGCCGGCTCAGCCCCGTTCTACCTGTTCGACCAGGTGCTCGCGGTGCCTTGGGGAGGATCGGGCCTCGGTCACGGCGGGAATGCACATTCCCCGAACGAGTTCGCGGTCGTCAAGGGCATGAAGGACTTCGAGAAGAGCGTCGTCACGACTTTCTGGAAATTCGTGGAGATCTCAGATAAGGGGAGCACGACTAAGCGCCAATGACTTTTGTCCTGATACGCGAGTGCCCACTCGGCTGCGAACCGGACGTTGGGATGGGATTCTCAGATTTGCGCCCTCCTTCCAACAGCCCGGAAGATCGACGCTCGTTGCTATGGCCAGCAAGAACAGGAAACTCCTTCAGAGAACAGAATGACCGAATGTACTTTATAGCATAATGACGAATTGCCGTCCAGTGGGACCTGACAGAGGTCAGTGAACCAGTCGACTAGGCAATAGGGAGGATGCTAGTGTGATAAGTCATTTCTCGAAAGCGAGTCGTGCGATAGCAGTGCTGATTGTCGCGGTCTTCTTCTTTTCCGCGCTGACTTCCATTGTCCCGGGAACGCAGCTGGCAAAGAATGCCTCGGCGGCGCCCGTGACGGAAGTCAAAGTCGGATGGATGAGCCAGATCCAGAACTGGAATCCCATGAACATCGACATGGTTGAGGACTATGTGGCAAGCTATCTGATGTTCAGCTGCTTGTTCATGTACGACCAAGACTTGAACGACGTCGTGAACGACCTTGCCACGGGATACACGCAAGTCGTGAATCCCAACGGCACCATGACCACGACGATTGATATAACGAGCCACGCATTCTTCAGGAATGCTCAGGACCCAGGGAGCACCGCCCACCAGTTGACTGCGTCCGATGTGAAGTATACTTTCGACAGGATCAAGGCGAATTCCGGCGGAGCCTGGGACGTATACATGTACAATGTATCATGGATACAAGTCATAAGTCCCACACGGCTGACGTTTATCACGGACTTCCCTAAGGCAACACTCATACCCGACCTCTCGGGGATTCCGATCATACCCCAGTACCAGTGGTCCGGCATATCCGACGGCAAGTTCTTGTCTCAGATGAAGCCGGGCGACCTTGTTGGCAGCGGCCCGTTCGTCTACACGGACAGCACCAACACATGGTACAGGTTCACAGCGGCGCCGAACTACCACGGAGCGACTGACTACCCAGGCGTGAGAGATGTCAATATTGGCAGCATTTTGTACACCGTCTACGGTGACCCTGGCGGCATGGTATTGGACATGAACTCCGGACTCGAGGACACAATAGTCCTCTCAGGCCAGCCAGATCTCTACCGCAGCACACTCGGCAGCAACGCAAAGGTGAATGTGTACAAGTCTGCGGTCCAAGAGATGGGCATTTGCGACATCGCGATAAATGCGATCCCGGTGGAGTGGAGGAAACCGACCTTCGGGCAGGGAAACCCGCTTCTGCTCGACCCCGTCGTGAGAAAGGCCCTCATGATGACTCTCAACAAGACGGATATCAGGGACACACTGATGTTCGGCATGGTCACAAAAGCGGAATCCGTCATTATGCCGGGACCGTGGCACAAGGACATCACACCGACGCCGTTTGACCCAGCGGCTGCTAGGACGTTGCTCGAGGCGAACCACTACTGGGACACTGACGGTGATGGATGGCTCGAGGCCAACTCCACGGCATACCCAGTCGTGAATGGCTGGGCGACGGCCGGTTCCGAACTGAACTTCAGGCTGCACGCGCCCAACAACGAGCCGAGCTATATGGCGGTTGGGCAAAGCTGGGACAGGTGGGCTGCCCTGGCCGGCATCAACTTCCAGTACCAGGCGCTGCAAGAAAGCGTCATGAACAACGCAGACTGGTACAAAGCCGACTACGATGTCTGGGTCTGGCACTGGGGCTGGGGACCTGAACCCCTCTCCGACCTGAGCGTGTGGCTGACGAACCAGATCAAGCCCTCAGGAGACAACTGCCAGACACCCATGGGGCCGTGGTGGTTCGGGCCGACCAACGCGACTTCGTCGCCAACGGGAGAAGTCTACTCGGCTTTTGACCAGAACTGGACTGAAGCAGCGCAAACGATGGATCCCGTGGCAAGGAAAGTGATCGTTGACAACCTGCAGCAGATGATATACGATTCATACACTGAGAGCCCGCCGTTCTACGACCTCGGCTTGTACGGATACACAGACCAGAGGTTTGTCGGCTGGGGAGACTGGGTCGCACACCCCGGCAGATCGGTAGCCTCTGATCTGCTCTGGGTATGGTTCGATCTTCAGCCAGTTGCGAACCAGGCACCGATGTTTGACGCCGGGCTCAACCCGAGCTATTCGCCCATGGTAGGCACGGTGCAGACCTTCCAGGTGCAGGTCCACGATGTTGACGACAACAAGCTCTGGGTCAACTGGACCTTCGGGGACGGCAGTCCGGTGGTTAGCGTTATCGTGCCTGCAGGCACGACCGCCACGCCAGTCACATTGACACAGACACACATCTACACCGTGCTGAACCCGGACCCGGGATATACGATGACCGTCACCCTCACGGACGGGATTCCGGGACATAGTGACAAATTGACTACGTCGACAGTGTATGTCATCGAAAGCCCAGACACCGCACCGCAGTTCACGTCTCCTGTCGCATCCTCGCCGCCATCACCGGTGTACAACGACACTGTTGTCACCTGGTTTGTCAACGCGAGCGATGCCGAGTCCGGTGGACAGACTGGTTTCGGCCTCAGGTTCACGTGGGACTGGGGCGACGGCAAGTTCACAGTGTCGAACCATCACCCAACAGTGAACAACGTGCCAGTTATGGACACGGCCACTCATTCCTGGTCAATTCCTGGCACGTTCAATGTCAGGGTCTGGGTATGGGACGGCAACCCGGCCATTCTTATGCACAACGTATCCAGTGGAGTCACCCCGGAACAGGTGATTGAGAATAGTCCTCCAGATGCGCCATCTATATCTTCGATCTCGGGCACTGAAGGGACTTGGATACGATGCACAGCGTCGACTACGGACGCCGATCCCGACGGACTGAGGTTCACATGGGAATGGGATGATGGCAGCTTCAACGTGACCAACCACGCGCCGAACGCAGGAAATCTCGTGACCTCAACGGTCTATCACAGATGGCCTGTGACGGGATCACCTGCAACCTACCCTGTCATCGTCAATGTCGACGACAGGACGGGCTACCTTGGCCACAACGTTTCATCGACGATAGATGCGTCGATAAGCATTGTTGGGGCAAATGTGGCACCCACGTCACTGCAGATCGTTCCTCCGCCGGCGCCAAGGTACGTCAACACCGACCTGACAATCAGCACGAGTGCTATGGACACTGATGGTGACGCTCTCGAATTCTACTTCGAGTTCGGGGACGGCGCTGCGGACACGGAGACACTTCCCGCAGGGGTGACCACACTCCAGTCCGTGGACTTCATCCACTCCTACACGACCGCGGGCACCTACACGGCGATCTTGTGGGTCAACGACCTCACAGGTCCTGCCGACCACAACTCGACTGTGACCATGGACATCATAGTGGTCTCAAACGAGGTCCCTTGGGTCCAGCTGCCGTCTCCATTGACAGCTGGCTACAACAGAACCTTCACGGTGATACCCTCTACTTGCAGGGACAACGACAGCGATCCGCTGCAGGTGTGGTACGCCTGGGGCGACGGGACACCGATGACGCAGGGAGGTTCCCCATCGGCCTACTATGCAGGAACGCACGTGTACAGCAGTCTTGGCAACAAGACCCTGACGATCTATGTGAACGATGGTACCGGCCTGCCTGGCCACAACGTGAGCGCGACTGAGACAGTGAAGGTGTCCGAGGCGAACCTGAAACCCGAGGTCGTCGGCGTGATAGAGAGGACCCCTTCCAAGTCCGTCTACTTGCCGAACGAGACGATAACCTTCTCGATCAAGGTGAGAGACTTCGAGGGAGACAACATGACCCTGACGGTCCTGTTCGGGGATGGGACGAGTCAGGTAGTGACGATCCTGGGGGCAACGGTTGACCCAGCCAATGTTGTCTACAGCAACATCACGAAGAACGTGACGCATGCCTTTGTCGTGGAGAGAATCGACCCGTACACTGTCAGCGCGACGGTCAAGGACGACATGGACCATTCGGACGAGAACTGGAGCAGTGGAAGTACATCGGTCAAGGTGACCGCCCAGGCTCCTGCGCCACCTTCCAACGGTGGCGGGTTGCCGCTCGCGCTTGTTGGGGGCATCGCGATAGTTGCCATCATCGCGCTCGTGGCGATCCTCCTGCTGCTCAAGCGCAGGAAGAAGGAAGGAACTGAACCGAGCAGCGCTTCTGGCGGAATGGAAGGCATGGCGCCACCGACAGGCTAGGCAAAGCGCCCGAAAACCTCTTCCCAAACTCATTTATCACTTTCACCAAAGAGACATCGAAAGAAGTCTCCGGTGAAGATTGCAGAATGAGTGGACGGTGCGAACTTGGCCTCCTTCCGGCGGGTACTTGGAAAGCGGATCTTCAATGCGTTCATTACCATCATCATGATAATGATCCTCAATTTCGCACTTTTCCGCATAATGCCCGGGAATCCGGCTGCGCTCATGACTCCTCACAAGCCAGGGGTGTCTGACTACCTCTACTGGCGCAATGTCGAGAAGATGGGGCTGAACGACACGTGGCCGGAGCAGATAGTGAAGTACTTCGTCCAGACCTTCACGGGCAATTGGGGGGTCTCATTCACTTACGAACGTCCCGTGATAGAGGTGATGGGGGACGCCATAACCTGGTCCCTCCTGCTGCTGGGCGTCTCGTCAGTCCTCACGTTCGCAGGAGGGATGGCTTTGGGCAAGATTGCGGCGAGGAGGCGGGGCAAGACCCTGGACGTCTCGATAACGGGCTTCGGCCTCTTCTTCTACGGTATGCCCATCTTCTGGTTCGGAATCGTTCTCATGGTCATCTTCGTCGCGGAGCTGCACTGGTTCCCACCGGCGCTGCCAATCACGTCGGGCGTGAAGCCGTTCCCACTCACCGTGGACAAGCTCTCGGATATCACAATGCACATGGTTCTGCCAGCCGTCACGCTCACTGTCGGCTCAATCGCCGGCATCGTGCTCATCATGAGGAACTCCCTCGTCGACGTCCTCACGGAGGACTACATAACCACCGCCTACGCCAAGGGGCTGAGCGAGAAGCAGGTCATGAAGCGGCATGCCTCGCCGAACGCCAGGCTTCCGATGGTCACGACCATCGCTATGGACACTGCTTTCATCCTTGGCGGCGCTTTCCAGGTCGAATGGGTATTCAGCTACAGAGGGATAGGCTGGGAGACCATCACTGCCATTGACAATAAGGACTATCCGATGCTCCAGTTCATCTTCTTGATAGGCGGAATCGCGGTCGTTATCGCCAACCTGCTTGCGGACCTCATTCTAGTGAAACTGGACCCGAGAGTGGAGATTACCTAGGAGGGAGAGGCACTGAATCTGGAACGTACATTCGAAAGGATTGGAAAGACTGTCTTCACTCCAATCTCTCCCATTCTCGGTGACAAGGTCGCCCTTGGGGGCAAGAATGCGGGGAGGACGGCCGATCTGTTCCTCAAGACTTGGATGGGCAGAGTCGGGTTGGCAATCATACTATTCTTCCTGGTCGTCGCGATTGTCGCCCAGATATTCATGCCTCCAGCCCTCGGGTCATCCGATCGCAGGATGACGCCATCTTCCGAGCACCTCTTCGGGACCGACCAGGACGGCAAGGACATCTTCTCCAGGGTCGCTCATGGGACTGCGGCCTCGCTCACCATCGGCTTCGTCGCAATGGCTATATCCATGGGCTTGGGCACGGTAGTCGGCCTGGCATCTGGCTACTGGGGCGGGTGGAGGGACGAGGTCATCATGAGAATCAACGACGTGTTCCTTTCAATCCCGTGGCTCGTGCTTATGATCGTCATCGCTGCTATTTGGGGTTCGCAAAGCATCGGATCGGTCATTGCAGTGATCGGGCTGACTGGCTGGTCGACCACCGCCAGGATCGTCCGGTCCCAGGTGCTCTCCCTGAAGGAGAGGCAGTTCGTCGAGCGCGCGAAGGCCATCGGGTCGGGGGATTGGCACATCATCAGACGGCACATATTCCCCAACACCGTCCCTCTCATATTCGCCAATGCCATCCTGACTATTGCGATATCGATCCTTTCGGAGAGCACCCTCAGCTTCCTCGGGCTGGGACCGCAGAACGTCGAGACTTGGGGAAGGATTCTGGAGGACGCCTACAACGAGGGTGTCGCGCTCATACCCGACCGGTCCATGTTCATCATCATGCCAGGGATATGCATAGTCATAGTTGTCCTCGGGTTCACATTCATAGGATACGCCATGGACGAAGTCCTCAACCCGAAGCTTAGGAGAAGGTAGAGCAGACTCCTACGGGCATGCTGGCATCAGCCTCCGATGGCCGGATTCTTTTATCGCTATCCACAGCAACCTTTTAATACGGAATTCCGTTATCGAGCCTGCTCGATTCAGAATCAAGCAGAGGTATGTAGTTGCCAGCGAAACCAAGAGCAGCTGCCAAGAAGGTCAAGGACAAGTGGAGGGCGAAGGAGTGGTACAAGATATACGCCCCCGATATGTTCAGCAAGATGCAGCTGGGCGAGACACCCTCGGAGTCCGCTGAAGGAGTCATGGGAAGGATCACCGAGGCAACGGTGCAGGACCTCACGGGCGATTTCTCGAAGATGCACATCAAGATCAAGTTCAGAGTGACCGACGTCAGAGGTCTGGACGCGCACACGATGTTCATCGGGCACGACCTGACAAGCGACTATGTCCGCAGGCTCACGCGAAGGAAGAGGACCAAGACGGACGCCTTAGTCGATGTCACGACCAAGGACGCGTGGGAGATCCGCGTGAAGCCCATGGCGGTGTCCGAGCAGAGGATACAGGCGTCACAGGAAACGGCCGTCAGGCACATTATGCATGAAGTGGCGAAGAAGGCCGCATCTGAGGTCACGATCGGGGAGTTCGTCCGGATGCTCATCATGGGCGAGCTGTCCAAGAGGATATCGGACGCGTCGAAGATCATAGTCCCAATCAAGAGGATCGAGATACGCAGGAGCGAGGTCATTAGGGCCGGGAAGATGCCTGAGCCTGGTGAGGCGCCCATAATGGCACCTCAGGAACCCGAAGCGCCGGAGGCGCCTGAGGGAGAGATCCCAGCGCCTGCGCCGGAGATGCCAGCCGAGGTTCCAGCTGCCCCAGCCCCCGAGATACAGCCAGCGCCTGCAGTCGAAGAGAACAAGGAGTAGAGCGGCGTCAACGCGCCTGTTTAGGTCATCAATGTCGGGGTGGCTCAGCCTGGTGGAGCGTCGGACTCATAGGGAGAGGTCTTGACCAGATGCTCCTAGGACATCCGGAGGTCACGGGTTCGAACCCCGTCCCCGACACCATTCCTGCGATACCGTTATTGTACCGAAGCAGATTCCCCCGACATCGTGGTGCACACTCATGAGAATCATAATCTACACAGGCAAGGGCGGGGTCGGCAAGACCTCAGTCGCCGCTGCGACTGCTCTCAGGGCAGCCGCCCTAGGGCACAAGACTGTCATAATAAGCACAGACGCGGCCCACAGCCTCTCCGACGCCCTCGAGTTCCAGCTCTCAGGCAGGATCACGAAGATCGCGAAGAACCTGGACGGCATCGAGGTCGACATACAATACGAGCTCGAGAACAGATGGAAGGAGGTTCAGAGCTACCTGTCGGACTTCCTAGCATCGCAGGGAATGGACGCGGTCACCGCGAAGGAGATGGCTGTGTTCCCCGGTATGGAATTGATGTCCGCATTGTTCTACGTCGAGGAGTTCCACAAGGGCAAGCAGTACGACACCGTGATCATGGACACGGCTCCGACTGCTGACACTCTGCGTCTGCTGGCGTTCCCCGAGACCGCCAACTGGTATTTCGACAGGCTCTTCCACATGGTTCGAAACGTGATCAAGGTCGCTCGCCTGACAGTTGGCAAGATAATCTCCACGCCTCTGCCATCGGATAAGTTCCTGGAGGATCTCGAGAACCTCAGGGAGAGGCTCGGCTATGTCCGCGATCTTCTCACCGACCCGGAGATAACGTCGATCAGGCTCGTGGTCAACCCTGAGAGGATGGTGATATCCGAGACGCAGAGGGCCTACACATACCTCTGTCTGTACGGATACACCGTAGAGAGCATCGTCATCAACCGGATAGTCCCTGATGAGCTCGGTGGCGACTACTTCGACGCCAAGCTCGAGGAGCAGAGGAAGTACCTCAAGGTGATTGACGAGGCTTTCTCCCCGCTCAGGACGATCAGCGCCAGGATGATGCCTCGAGAGGTCCTCGGGATCAAGGCTCTAGAAGGACTCGGGGACGAGCTGTTCGGCAAGTCCGACCCGACGGAAGTATACTCCACGGAATCCCCAATGAAGATGTACGACGAGGATGACAAGAGCGTCCTGGCAATCAAGCTGCCTTTCCCGATGGATCAGAAACTAGAACTATATACACGCAAAGACGATTTGACGGTGCAACTGGGCGCGTTCAAGAAGTCCATCACGCTCCCGCACTCGATGGCAAACAAGCAAGTGCTCGGAGCCGATATGGAGGACGGTTGGCTCAAGGTCAAGTTCCAAGGTGAGGATCATGGCAAGAGAAAAGATCGGAAAAAGCGTCGAGGCCGCAAAGAGGCTGGAAAGGCACGTTGAGGAAATCGCGACGAAGCTTGCGACGAAGGAAACGATGACGCACTTCGTCAACGCTGGCATGGAGATCGTCCAGGCCGCGAGCGCCGCAGTCAAGCAGATGAACGTCCCCGAGGAGACGAAAATCAGGATTCACAAGGCGGAGCGAGAGGTACTGCTTGCCGTCCGGAGCGCGGTCGACGTCGTGCTATCGGAGATAGACAAGGAGATCCCGGCTAAGGGCGTTGAGCTGAAGAAGATCGAGATAAGACACGTCAAGCGGAAATCGAAGTAGCGATTCGATAATCTCGTCCCTCAAACGCACGTCTTTTTTATCCGTATTCTATTACCACATCAGCATCGGACTGAAAGGGAGAGTTGTCAGAATGCCGAAGATGTTGGTACCGTACCCAGAGAACTGCACTGGCTGCAGATTCTGCGAGATGGCCTGCAGCATATACCACGAAGGAAAGATCAACCACGCGGACGCGAGGCTTCAGGTCCACAGAAGGAACGTAAAGCTGGACTTCGCGTCCGTATGCACACACTGCGTCTCATGCGGGGAGGACTGCTGCATCCTGCACTGCCCGGTCGAGGCGATCAAGAAGAAGGATGGCATCGTCTACGTTGACCAGGAGGAGTGCACAGCCTGTGGCACATGCGTAGAGGTCTGTCCGTTCGGCGTGATGCGGATGGAGGAGAAGGCCTTCAACTGCGATCTTTGCGGCGGAGACCCCACATGCGTGAAGTTTTGCCCGATGAAGGCGATAGTCTACGAGGAGCCGAAGCCAGAACAGTACGAGAAAGTGAAGAAGCTGCTCAAGGAGGAGGAGTGAAATGAAGGGCTACATGGGCAAGATCCTCAAGATCGATCTCTCGACGGGCAAGACCAGCACGAGGACTTTCGATGAGAAGTACGTTCGAAAATACCTCGGAGGCCAGGGGTTCGTTGTCGAGATAGTCTACCACGGCATGCCCAAAGGCGCGGACGCACTCGGCCCCCAGAACGTCCTCGCCATGGCTGGAGGAGTCTTTGATGGATTCCCAGTCGGGACAGGTGGGAAGGTTGCATGGGCAGCGAAATCCCCAGCGACCGGCACGCTCGCCGAGAGCATCATGGGCGGTTCGATAGGGCCGGAGCTGAAACATGCTGGTTATGATGCGTTGGAGATAGTCGGCAAGGCTGACAAGCCGTCATACATCTACATCGAGGACGACAAGGTCGAGATCAACGAGGCGGCGGATCTTTGGGGCAAGGACACGAGAGTCGTACCGGAGAAGCTGAAGAAGCGCCACGGCTGGGACGTTAAGGTCGCTTGCATAGGCGTGGCGGGCGAGAAGCTCTCCAAGATCGCGTGCATCGACTGTGACGACCGCCAAGCAGGTAGGGCTGGCCTAGGCGCAGTAATGGGCTCGAAGAACCTCAAGGCAGTAGTCATCAGAGGGACCAAAGACCTGGAGCCAGCAGAACCGAAGAAGCTGCTCGAGATTGCATTGAGATACCAGAAGATCTACGAGGCCGCGCCGTCGTTCATCGAAGATACGAAGTACGGGACCGGCGAGTTCCTTGGCTGGGTCAACAAGGAGAAGGGTGTCTTTCCGACTAGGAACTGGCAGGAGGGCTACTTCAAGGAGAGGGAGCAAATCGATCCCTATTCATGGGCGCCGAAATACGTGACGAAGAACAAAGCGTGTTTCGCGTGCACAAAGCCGTGCGGGAAGCTGTTCGAAATCAAGTCGGGCAAGTTCGCTGGAGTCGCCATCGACGGGATCGAGTACGAGACGCTCTACTCGCTCGGAGGGGCGTGCGGCAATTCTGATGTCGAATCGGTCGCGAGGGCGAATGAACTGTGCGACCTGCTCGGGATGGACACAATATCAGCAGGCGTCACTGTCGGATTCGCGATGGAACTGATGCAGCGCGGAATCATCACCGAGAAGGAAGTCGGGTTCAAACTCACATGGGACAACGCCTCCGACGCCGTGCCCAGGATGATTGAGATGATGGGCAACAGGAGGGGATTTGGTGATATCCTGGCTGACGGAGTGAAGGTCGCGGCGAAGAAGATCGGCAAGGGAGCTGATAGGTACGCCGTCCACACGAAGGGCATGGAGCCGCCCGCGTACGATGTGAGGGGCATGAAGGGGCACGGACTCGCGTACATGACCTCCACGAGGGGCGCCTGCCATCTGAGAGCCGGGTTCTACGCGCCCGAGCTGGTCGGCAAGTTCTGGAAGTGGGAGGGCATAGACAGGTTCTCGACGGTCAACAAGGGCTTCATGGTATCTCAGACCGAGAACTTCATGTGCGTCTACGATTCGGTCGGACTGTGCAAATTCTCAAGAGGGTTCTTCCTGATCGCGAAACTGCCAGAGGTCATCGAGGCGATAACCGGCCTCAAGTTCACCGAGGAGGACCTCCTCAGGATCGGAGAGAGGATACACAACCTGAAGGGCAACTTCAACGCTCGCGAGGGCGTGACAAGAAAGGACTGGCTACTGCCGCCGAGGATCCTCGAGGATCCGATACCGGATGGACCCTCCAAGGGATCGAAGATATCGGTCGACGAGATGAATCTTATGCTCGACGACTACATGAAGGCCCGCGGATGGACCAAGGACGGCATCCCTACTCCGGAGAAGCTGAAAGAGCTGGACATAAGCTAAGCTTGCCCTTGCTCAAACCTCAGAAAACCCTTTTCCTCTTGTTGATCAGGCGCTCAGATCATCTTGATCGTGTCCGCCAGCTCATCCAGCTTCTTCAAAGCGAGGCCGGAGTCGCCCTTCTTGCCAACTACTGCAACGATCAATGTCTTCCTGCCAGCTCCGACCACGACCATCTTGGCGTCCTCGGCCTCCACGATGACGTGAAGAGGGGTTCCTATTCGAAGTTCCGAATGAGCTGTCGAGGCAGCTCCCAGAAGGGTCGCGCACATTATGGCGAACGTTTCCATCGATACTCCTTCCGGAACATCCCCTGCGATGACCAATCCGTCTCTGCTGATGACCGCAGACGCGATTGCACCGCAACTTTGCCTGAGCGCCCTGAGTGCTGGCTTCAACTCCATCCTATTCTCCCCCGACTGGTTCCAGCTTGAACACACAGTGCTTGTCGCCCTTGCTCACGCATTCGATCTCTTCACAGTGCAGACGCCTGTGGGTCTGGGCCTCGTACACCTTCCGAACGATTCCCCTCAACCTGTGGCATGTCGCGCCATCTGCCTGCCCAGACTCTATCGAACCTTCGGCGACTGCAGTCGATTCCTGGAAAACGATATTGTCAACCCAGCCTCTGGCTCGCAAAAGATTCGCGCACACCTCGAAGTACTTCTCCGGTTCCTGGGAGGCTATCTTCGCCATCTCTTCGCCGAGGATCATACCCTCTCTAAAGAACAGACCGTAGCAGGCTTGAGACATGACTCCCTCGTAGAGTTTCCTGATCTGCTCGAATTCAGATTGGGAGAGCTTCACAAACTTCATGGGTTCGTCTCACGGATTCGAGTGGTGGATATTTAAGGTTTGGTCCAGCGTGCTTAGCCAGTATGCCCACTTCATAGCCCGAGCCTAGGCCAGTTGATGGTAGCCATCGGTCAAAAAGGCCAACTAAGACTCGTGCATCGTCCTCATCTGCCCAGGTTGCGAATGCGCATCGTAAAGTCTTTTATGGAAGTGACTCCATCCGAGCAAGACCATGATGTTCACGGATGAGGATGGCAGGCTGGCGGTGAAGATCGCACGTACCACAGTGGAGAGCCATGTGAATCGAACGAAATCCGTTGAGCTGAAGACGCCGGCCATCTTTAAGGAGAAGTCAGGAGTTTTCGTGACCCTTACCAAAAACCCTGGAGATGAGCTGAGAGGATGCATCGGCTACCCTGAACCCATAATGCCGCTCATCGACGCGCTGAAGGACGCCGCGATAAGTGCATGCTCCAGAGACCCGCGATTTCCCCCCGTGAAACCAGAGGAACTCAAGAAGATCAAGGTTGAAGTCAGCCTGCTCACACCTCCCGCGGAAGTGTCAGTGAAGAAACCAAAGGAATATGTCTCCTGCGTGAAGATCGGGGAGGACGGGCTCATAGTCCAGAGAGGGTTTGGCAGAGGATTGCTCTTGCCGCAGGTTCCGGTCGAATGGGGATGGGACGCAGAGGAGTTCCTGTGCCAGTGCTGTCTCAAAGCCGGCCTGATGCCTGATGCCTGGCTGCAACCAGACACCAAGATATTCAAATTCCAGGCAGAGGTATTCTCCGAGGACAATCCAGGCGGGGACGTGAAACGAAGGACACTCAGTGAGGAGCATGGAAGTTGTAGTCGAGGGTAACTGCTACGTCTCTGGCAGACTTGAGAGGTGCTGCGTAGGCATCGAGAACGGAAGGATAGCTAAGATAGCGAAAATACTCGAGGGGGACAAGGAATATCATTTCGGATCCAAACTGATTCTTCCGGGAGCTATTGACGCACACGTACACTTCAGAGACCCTGGCATGACCCAGAAGGAGGATTTCGCAACTGGTTCGCTGGCCGCGTTGTACGGAGGCGTGACGTGCGTCTTCGACATGCCCAACACCCGACCCCCAACGACAACCATCGCAGCCATGAGGGACAAGAAGAAGATCGCCTCCGCCAAGAGCATGGTGGATTTCGGCCTTTTCGCAGGTGTAAGGCCGGGTATGGATGTGGCTGCGCTCGCGAAGGAAGCCATAGGATTCAAGCTATACATGGCCAGCACGACTGGAGAGCTCCTTGTTCCTTCGCTGGAGACAATCAAAGAGGAGATCTCAGCAATCACCATCACCCGCAAGGTTTTGGCAGTGCACGCAGAGGACGAATCCATGCGGAAGAAGGAGATTGAAAAGGACCTCGAGGGCCATCTCAGGAACAGATCAAATGAATGCGAGAAGAGTGCGATCAGAAAGGTGAAGGAGGCTGCGAAAGGGTGCAAGCTCCACATTTGCCACGTCTCCGCGAAGTCGTCAATTCCGCTCATCGAGAAGGCTCCAAATCTGACCTCCGAAGTGACACCGCAACATATCATTCTGGATGTGTCCAGTCGCCTCGGGAAGCTTGCCAAGGTCAACCCGCCGCTTCGGAAGAGAGAGGACAGACACGCGCTCTTCCAGGCTCTTAAGGAAGGGACTTTCGACATCATCGCGTCTGACCACGCGCCCCACACAATAGATGAGAAGCACGAGGATTTCGACTACGCCCCGACGGGCATGCCAGGAGTCGAGACTATGGCCCCAATGATGCTTCAGCATGTGAAAGACAAGCATCTCGAGCTATCTGGATTTGTACGGATGCTCTGTGAGAGGCCAGGGGAGATCTACGGCATTCGCAAGGGAAAGATAGCTGTAGGATACGACGCAGACCTGATGGTTGTGGATACAACCGTTGGCGCTATCATCAGAGCGGATAACCTCCACTCCAAATGTGGATGGACGGCCTTCGAGGGCGTTCCTGCCATATTTCCGCAGACAGTGTTCCTCAGAGGACAGCTGATGATCGAGAACGGCGGCCAGGTCGGCGAAAGGGCGGGAAGGGACGTAGTTGTCTAACCCTGTGACTCCCCTCGAGATTGACTATTCCGAGGTAGACGGGAAGTCGTACAGATGCGTCGATGGGTGCGCGCTGTGTTGCCTGTGCCAACCAGAGCTCCTTCCGAGCGAAGAAGAGAGATTCAGGAAGGACCCGCGATTCGCTGATGCGATAGCCGACCGACACATATCACCCGACGTGGAGGGCGCTGCCCTGAAACTCAGGGGAGCCCACGGGGCGTGCTACTTCCTAGCGAACAAGCGATGCCGAATCTACAACGATCGTCCCCACTACTGCCGATCGTTCCCGGTCAATGTGTTCGTCGGCTGGAGGATCCAATTGAATGTCAATCTATCCTGCAGAGGAATCGGTTTGGAAGGGGAGAACCTAGGCAGCGTTTCACGCGCGATCACAGCAGACTATGGCGAACGAAGGCTGAGCTCAGAGTTGGAGAGCGCGAAGCGCGTCTTCACGGAATTCGTCAAGAACACGAGGGATGCTTGGGTCGCCCAATCATTCTCATCCGTACGGGGAGCTGGGCATTCGCTCTCAGACGAGCTGGTCGACGAACTGGGTCTGAGCAGGGTTCTTGCATACGCAGAGCACGGAAGGACGAAGCAGAACGCCCCTCCAAACGATATTGCGAAGATAGTACGCAGGACCGAGCCAGATGCCGACCTCGAAGAGAGAGCGCTGATAGACGGTACCGAACTCTTCGACCTGCCGGACCTCTCGCTTCTGCCAATCTACATTGATGACAAGAATGACTGGAAGATATTCCGCCTGGTCGGAAAGGAGATCGTTGGATACTCCCTATCTGAAGACGGAAGGACCGATGAGTTCTCAAGAACCAAACCCTCGGAAGTCGAGCTTCTGCCCATCACCGCTTCTGGACGAGAGACTTTCACAGACTATATGGCAATCGTGAACACACGGGATTGCTTCCTCGGACACGCTGCGTACCTATGCGACATGGAGGGCTATGAGTACAATTTCGCGCAAGCGTATCTCGGCGCTCTGGCAAACAATGCTCTCGACCTCTGGTGGAGAGCATCGTTCTTGGCAAGGCTGAACAGGAAGAATGAGTTAGATGCCAGAGAGATCCGAGAGGGCATCATATTCTTCGATATGGACCTCATGGACCTGCCAACGATTGGGGCTTTCATCTAGTCTACGGGGGAACGATGACGATAAGACGGATGCTTGATGGTCGGAAGTCGCAGAACGGAGCCGCCCTTTGTTTGGTCTATCTTATTTCAAGCGCCTGGAATCCTGAATCTGGATCGTTCCCGAAGGCATCCAGCCTTCCTCTGATCTTCCACTGATGACTGATCTGCCCGTTGTATGTCGGCTGGCCAGAGGGGACCTGGATCGTTGCGTCGAAGACCTTCGTCTCGCTCGGTTGCAGCACGAATGCAGGACCAACCGGGATCGACTGCTTCACCGTCTCACGGCGGAGATCGGCCTCGAGCCCGCATTTCTTGCATTTGACCTTGCCATTCTCCTCCGCAATCACGTCAACGAAGACCCCGCCAGACTTGACCTCTTTGCCCATCGAAACGACTGTGACCTTCACGGCCACTGAATCGCCAGGCCTCACAGACTGATGAGGGTATTCGATGCTCACTTTCGCGGCGCCACCCGTCATGGCGCTCCCTACTGATTTCATCTTGTCGAGAAAGCCCATTAACACACCGTTGAAAGTTACGAACATAGTGTGTATTTGATGGTTGCGTCCAAGTCACCGCCCAGGGCATGCCGGTCCTGGCCTCAATTCATATATAGATTCCGGTGGAGGCGCCGTTTTCCGGGAATCGAATCGGGGCTCGTTCCACGGTTTTCGTACTGAACACGCATCGAATTCTATTCTGTTCGAAGCGGCAGCATCGAAAGCGTTATGAATACGAAATCATTGTACTCTTTTCGAATGTTTTGGGGAGGAAGCTCTTGACCGAGAAACAAACAGCCGTCATTCTAGACAAAAGCGACAAGATCATTCTGAAGATGCTTCAGGAAGACTGCAACATCAGCCTGAAGAAGATTGGGGAGAAGACTGGTCTGTCTTCGTCAACCGTCCACTACAGAGTCAACAGACTGATCGAGGAAGGGGTCATCACTGGGTTCAAGGCGACCGTTGACCCGCTGAAGGTTGGGAAGGAGATACTAGCCATCTCACTGGTGACTGGAAGATATGGTCCGGAGTACTCCAAGAAGATTGGGGAGAGAATCGCCAAGATACAGGGTGTTTGGGCGGTCTACTTCCTGCTCGGGAACATCGATTTCGCGGTCCTTCTCAGAGCGTCCTCAAGGGAGGAGCTCAAGGAAATCGTGGATGCCTTCATTAAGATCGAAGAGGTCGAGAGGAGCAACACGTACTTGATACTCGAGCGTCTGAAGGAAGACGCGACGGTCCAGCTTTGAGCGAGAATCGGTGCAAAACGGGTCGGCCAGCAGTCGCAATCCGTGCCGAAGTCAAACCGAAAAGCTTTAAGTACAGTACCCGTTATCACGAGATAGGTGTGTTAATTTGATCAAACC
Source organism: Thermoplasmata archaeon (assembly GCA_041494275.1). GTDB lineage: Archaea > Thermoplasmatota > Thermoplasmata > UBA10834 > UBA10834 > COMBO-56-21. The sequence continues at coordinate 17,454 of JBGQAM010000028.1, forward strand.
CCTGGCTGTTCTGAACAAGTCGATTAATCAGCAAGTCATCGTCGAGCTGAAGGGGAAGAGAGGATACCGCGGTGTTCTCGACGGCTACGACCCGCACATGAACCTGGTCCTTAAGAACGTCGAGGAGACCTACGAGAACAATGTCGTGCGCAAGATGGAGTCCACGATAGTCCGCGGAGACAACGTAATATACATTTCACCGTGAGGTAGGGTCGGATGACGAAGGGCACTCCATCGATGGGTAAGCGTGGCAGCAAGAAGACTCACATAGTCTGCCGACGCTGCGGCAAGCGCGCGTATCACGTGAGACACAAGGTTTGTGCATCGTGCGGTTTCGGGGCAAGTGCTAAGCTGAGACAGTACAATTGGGCGAAACAGCATTGATGTGCACATTCCAGAGAGGGGGGTAGAGGTCAATGGAGCCTGATCACCCGCAGGAAGAGTGCGGTGTTTTCGCAATAGCTTCCGTAGCGAACGTCTCAATCGACATCTTCTATGCCCTCAGAGTGCTCCAGCACAGGGGCCAGGAATCGGCCGGGATCGCGGTCTACAACAACGGCATCAAGGTCATCAAGGGCATGGGTCTAGCCCATCAGGCGCTCAAGACTGACGACGTGAACAACCTGAAGGGACAGCTGGGAATAGGTCATGTCAGGTACTCAACCGTGGGATCGTCCAACATCGAGAATGCGCAGCCCATAGTGGTTTCCACGAACTACGGCGACATTGCGCTCGCGCACAACGGGGAGATAGTGAACGCCGACAAGATCATGGACGAGTTGAAGAAGAAAGGCTGGGCGTTCATCACATCTTCAGATTCTGAGATCGCGGTCAGGCTTCTCACGAACGACATCGCTAACACCGGCGATCCCGTGAGGTCCCTGAAGAACCTCATGTCCATGCTGCAGGGTTCGTACTCGATGACGATCATGATTGACAACAGGGTCTTCGCGATCAGAGATCCGCTGGGCTTCCGCCCGCTGTGCGTCGGGAGAACGAAGTCTGGATTCGCAGCTGCGTCCGAGAGCGTTGTGTTCGACACCTTGGGCGGGGAATTCATCAGAGATGTCGAGCCTGGAGAGATCGTCGAGATGCTCCCAGGCGAGATAAGGTCGATCAAGACAGGCCTGTCCAAGGGAAAGGCCCACTGCATGTTCGAATGGGTCTACATCGCAAGGGCGGATTCGTGCATCGATGGCAAGCTGGTCTATGAGGTCAGGACCAGGATAGGCCAGCGCCTGGCAAAGGAGCAGCCGGTCGAGGCTGACGTAGTCGTACCGATCCCCGACTCCGGGAGATCGCATGCGATCGGATACTCAGAGGAGTCGGGCATACGCTACTCTGAGGGGCTGATGAAGAACAGGTATGTCGAAAGGACCTTCATCATGCCGGAGCAGTCGGACCGTGTCACGAACGTCATGCTCAAGCTGAACCCTCTAAAGAGCGTCATCAAGGACAAGAGAGTCGTCCTCGTGGACGACTCGATCGTCAGAGGCAACACCATCCGACAGATAGTGCAGATCGTGAGGAACGCTGGGGCGAAGGAGGTACATGTGAGAGTTGGATCTCCGCCGATCCGGGCACCGTGCTTCTTCGGCATCGACATGAAGACGAGGGAGCAGTTCGCGGCCACGGGCAGAACTATCGAGGAGATCGGCAAGATGATCACGGCCGACAGTCTCGGGTACATCTCGGTGGAAGGGCTCGTGGACGCGATCGGGCATCCTGCGAACGATCTTTGCCTCGGCTGCCTGACGGAAGAGTATCCGATGCCGGTTCCTGGTGAGAAGGTCAGATACCAGAAGAAGCTTGACTCTTTCATCTGAGTGTTGAGCAGTCGTCTATGAATCTCGGCAAGTTTTAACTAGGTCAACCATATACATCGCAAGCCGACATGGGCCGGTAGATCAGCGGCAGATCGCCCGCTTGGCATGCGGGAGGTCGCGAGTTCAAATCTCGCCCGGTCCACAATCACGCATAGCCAGAAGACGGCCAATCACTGTGTAATTGTTTTTTGCCTATCGAGTTCTCTCTAACAACTTCTCGAATGAGAGGATACAGTGAAGAAGAGATCTCAGCAGACTCAGGTGGTGGCTTGACAGTCGCTTAGAACGACCTAGATGTATGCTCTCTCTCCGTGCTCAGCCACGTCCAGACCATCCTCCTCGCCCTTTGCGCTCACGCGCACACGCGTCACCTTGTTGATAAGGAAGAGCATGCCATATGTGAACGCAAATGCCCACGTGGCAGCCAATGCCACAGCAGCTGCTTGCGCTAGGAAGAGGCTGCCTCCGCCGTGGAGCAGGCCGTTCTGGCTGGAGGCATTCATCTGGTTCCATGCGAACACCCCGACAGAAAGTGATCCGACGATTCCTCCGACGCCGTGCACTCCCCAGACATCGAGGGAGTCATCCCACTGCTTCCTATTCTTGAACCAGATGGCAGCATAGCATATCGTTCCCGCGAGTAATCCTATTACGATTGCCGCGGACGGGGACACATATCCCGCACATGGCGTGATCGTTGCCAGGCCCGCGACGGCTCCTGTTAGCAGTCCGAGGAACTTCGGTTTCTTCTCGAAAATCCACGCCATTCCTAGCCATGTGATAGCAGCGACAGAGGCCGCCAGATCCGTGTTAAGGAACGCGAGCGCTGTAATGTTGTCCACCTTCAGCTCACTGCCCGCGTTGAAACCATACCATCCAAACCATAGGAGACCAGTACCGAGCGCAACCAGAGGGAGGCTATGCGGTCCAGGTTCAGTCGTCCTTCTCCTCCCGACAAAGAACACCGCCGCTAGAGCGGCCATTCCAGCTATGGCGTGGACGACTATGCCGCCAGCGAAATCCTGCACTTTCCAAGTTGAGAGCAGGCCGCCGCCCCACACCATGTGTACGAATGGGAAGTAAACGAGCATTGTCCATCCAATCAAGAACAATAGGTAGGCCTTGAACCTCACTCTGTTCGTGAAGGCGCCACTTATCAACGCGGGAGTGATGATGGCGAACATCATCTGATAGGCAATGAAAACATAGAGCGGAATGTGCGCGCCTCCAGCAACATCCCCGAACTCGGAGCTTGGTGTCACCACGCGGAGGAAGGCCATGTTCAGGTTACCATAGATGTCTCCCGACCCTCCGCTGAAGCACAACGAATAACCCACGGTGAACCAGAGAATGTCGACAATCCCCATCGATACGAAGCTCTGAATCATGATTGCTAGTACGTTCTTCCTTCCCACCAGCCCTCCGTAGAAGAAGGCCAGGCCCGGTGTCATCAACATCACCAGGCTTGTCGCGACAAGCATGAATCCCGTGTTCCCTGTATCGATCGTGTCTCTTCACCCCGCACAAACGAGACTAGCAAAAGCACCTAACGAATTGTGCTTTTCACCCGGAGAAACCTACCCGTATATAGCGGTTGTTCACACGGTTACCTCTCGACGGGCGGGTCTGACGAAATGCTGGAAATCGTCATCCGTAAGGAGCTGAATTGACGACATTGAAGCCTTCCGATGTCTGGCTTCGCGAGTCCAATTCTCGTCCGGTCCACGCCCAAGCAAAGCTAGACAGTCATTCCTCGGATTCAATTGAATCGCTCTTGCCTGAATTGATCTCTCGGGCATCCTGGAAGCCGCCTGAGCCCAAGGCTTGGTAGATCTCCTCCCCTTTCTATCGTGGGAAGAATTGTTGTTAGGATGTCACCTGAATCGACGAGAAGTAGTCCAAATGGAAGAGAGGAAGGGTGTGGGGTTTTGGTTCGCCCTAGTTCAATAGACGCCTCCGCCTGGTTGGGTAGAGGTCGAAGTGCCAGCCTCAGTCGACAGGGTGTAAGCAGTGCCCCCGTTACCCTGCCAAGTTGCCAAATTGAACGTCGCCGTGCCTGATATTCGATACACAGATATGTCGAGGAATGTC
>JBGQAM010000101.1:0-3843 GCA_041494275.1 Thermoplasmata archaeon
ATGAAGTCCTCCCTCTCTGTCTACGACTTCCTCAAGATTATACCATATCAGTGCATTAGCCGAACCGGGGCAGCAAGACTCTCCAATGTTGTGGACGTCCTGGCACGAGCGGAGGGTCTTCCGGCTCACGCAGACGCTGCTCTCGCACGCACAAGGAAGGTGAGCATGTGACCACCGTAGCAGAACTTCGAAGGAAGACTCTGGAAGCGCTTGTGAAACCGTCCTACTCGATCTCCAAGAAGGACATGATACTCCTCAACGACAACGCGAACTTATTCGGCGTGAATCCAGCTGTGCTTGAGGTGGCGGAATCGTTCGACTTCGCAAGGCTGTGGGCCTATCCGAGTGAGAATTCGGATGCGCTGAGAGAGCGCATCGCCTCCGAATACGGAGTGTCGTCGGACGAGGTCATCGTCGGGAACGGTTCGGACGAGATACTCGATATTACATCCAAATGCTTCATCAACCCAGGCGATGTGTTCTGCACTCCAACGCCGACATTCGGGATGTACAGGTTCTACGGGCGCCTTCACCTCGCGAAGGTGTGCGAGAAACGGCTGCGGACAAACTTCTCCCTGAATGCTGAGAGCCTTCTCGAGGAAAAGGCCAAGATTACAGCCATATGCCAGCCGAACAATCCTACCGCTGTCCTTTTCGACTTCAAAGCCGTCAAGCGAGTGCTTCGAGAGGCATATGGACTGGTTCTTGTGGACGAGGCGTACGCGGACTATTCCGGCTCCAACATGCTTCCAGAAGTCATGAACTCTGAGCACGCCATTGACCTGCGAACGTTTTCGAAAGCGCATGGTATGGCAGGGTTGCGTGTGGGTTTCGCTATCGCTCGCAAAGAAATCATCGATGAACTCAGGAGCGTGCGGACTCCGTTCGGCTTGAACTCATTCGCTGAGGCGGCTGCTATCAAGGCTCTCGATAACCGCTCTTGGATCAGTGAGACAGTCGCCAGAACCAAGGAGGAAAGATCGTACCTCGCGCCCAGGCTGATCACACTCGGATTCAAGGTGTATCCATCGGACTGCAACTTCCTGCTTTGCAGAGCGCCAGTCAATGGCCCCGCCCTAGTTTCAGCTCTGAGAGGGGAAGGGGTCGCCATACGAGACTGCAATTCGTATCCGCTCCTCGAGAATCACGTTCGGATCACGATCGGGCCAAGGCCAATGCTCGATGTCTTGCTCGAGAAGCTCGAGCACCTGCTCTCTGTGGGGTCAAGATGAAAATCTCGATAATGGACTACGGTGTGGGGAACCTCCACAGCATTTCCAAGGGACTCGAGAGAGCAGGAGCCATCGTGCAAATGGTGGAAGATCCGGAGGATCTCTTGGAGGCGGAGTGCATCGTCTTCCCTGGTGTTGGCGCATTCGGTGCCGCGATGGAGGTTCTGAAACCAGTGCTACCTAGGCTTAGGGAGAAAGTGAAAGATGGGACTCCCACCCTTGGGATATGCCTCGGCATGCAGATCCTCTTCGAGAAGAGCGAGGAATCGAAGGGAGAAGGAGTCGCGGTCATCAAGGGCACCGTAAGAAGACTGAGGCGTGGTCGAATCCCACAGATGGGCTGGAATGAAGTTGTTCCAAAGAGCGATAGACTATTCGAGGGCGTGCCTGAGAGGTCCCAATTCTATTTCGCCAATTCCTACATATGTCGACCGGCAGAGGATGTGACGATCGCGGATACGGTCTATGGAATGAGGTTCGCATCCGCTGTCAGGAAGGGCGCCATTCTCGGGGTCCAGTTCCATCCAGAGAAGAGCGGACTGCCAGGTCTAAAGCTACTCAGCAACTTCGTGCGCATTGCGGAGGAGTCTTCGTGAAAGTGATACCAGCAATCGACGTGAAGGGCGGAAAGTGCGTTCAGCTTGTCGGAGGGAAACCGGGGACTGAGAAGGTCATTATCGATGATGTCATGGGCGTCGCCAAGAGATGGCAGAGCGAGGGCGCTGAGATGCTCCACATCATTGATCTCGATTCTGCCCTCGGGACTGGCAATAACGAGACGTTGATTGAGATGATCGCTGCCTCGATATCCATACCCGTCCAGGTTGGTGGGGGCATAAGAGATGAGGAGAAGGTTCAGAGGCTCTTCGACATTGGCTGCGAACGCGTCATCGTTGGCACACGAGCGATTCAGGACAAACCGTTCGTCAAGAAGATGGCCGATGAATATCCCGACGGGATAGTCGTGGCGATCGACTCGGTCGCAAACGAGGTTGTGATAAGGGGCTGGCAGGAAAGCTCGGGCAAGAATCTGCTGGCTGTGGTCAAGGACCTCGAGAGTCTGCCGATCTTCGGATTCCTGTACACCAATGTCGAGGTCGAAGGTCAGCTCAGAGGGATTGACCCTATTCCCATTCAGGCGTTGGCCAACAATACCAAGAAACCACTTATCGTCTCGGGGGGCGTAACCACGATGGGTGATCTTGATCTCCTTCAGAGAATCGGCGCTCGATTCGCTGTTGTGGGCATGGCGATTTACACCGGAAGGATCGATTTCAAAAAGGCAGTGAGGGAGTTCAGATGAGGACGAAGGGCAGTAAGAGGAGATCCGCCGTATCAAGGCAAACGAAGGAGACCTCGGTCAAGTTGAGACTGGATATTGATGGTGTAGGAAAATCGAAGTGCGTCGTCCCCGACGAATTTCTCCGGCACATGGTCGAGACTCTCGCGAAGTACTCTGGCACGGACATCGAGATGACGGCCCGAGGGGATATCGAACACCACCTGATCGAAGACGTCGCCATCACCCTAGGGAGGGGCTACAGAGAGGCAATTGCGGCCAATCCTATCAAGAGAATAGCGAGCTCGACGGTTCCGATGGATGAGGCGCTGGTCGCAGTCACTGTCGACCTGATAGACAGACCGTATGTTCACTTGGATGTGCCCAGTCCGATGTACGAGCACTTTCTCAGGTCGTTTGCTATGGAGCTGAGGGCAACCGTTCACACCATCGTCATCAGAGGGAAGGACGAGCACCACATCATCGAGGCGACTTTCAAGGCTTTGGGATTGGCGCTAAAAGAGGCAATGGTTGAGTCGAAGACATCGATCTCGACGAAGTCAAATGTGAAGTGGAGGACCGCCTGATGCCATTGTCGAAACGCATCATCCCTTGCCTCGACGTGAAGGACGGGGTCGTTGTGAAGGGTGTTTGCTTCAAGGATCTCAGGATAGTCGGAGATCCGTCGGCACTCGCGGTCGAGTATCAGAGCCAGGGGGCAGACGAGATAGTCTTCCTGGACGTGAAGGCCTCAATAGCCTGCCGGGAGACAATCAGGACAGCCGTGCGGAAAACAGCCGAAACTCTCTTCATTCCCTTGACGGTCGGCGGCGGAATCAGATCATTCGCTGATGTGCGGGCCACTCTGAAGGCGGGGGCGGACAAGACCTCGGTCAATTCCGCCGCGGTCGAGAACCCAGCACTGATCTCACAGTGTGCCGCAGCATTCGGAAGCCAGTGCATTGTGATTGCGATTGACGCCAGGAATTCCGGTGACGGCTGGGAGGTCTACACCTACTCGGGCACAAAGGCCACCGGACTTGATGCAATCGAATGGGCCAAAGAAGTGTGCGAGAGGGGGGCGGGTGAGATACTTCTGACGAGCATGGATGCCGATGGCACGAAGATGGGATATGACCTAGAGTTGACCCGGAAAGTTGTCCGCGCAGTGAATGTCCCGGTCGTCGCCTCCGGGGGCTGCGGCAAGATAGAACATATTGTTGAGGTTCTGACCAAAGGTGAAGCTGACGCTGCGCTCGCGGCATCGATCTTCCACTATGGTCAGCACACAGTCGCCGAAGTGAAGAAAGCGCTCGAGAGAGAAGGGATTCC
>JBGQAM010000001.1:0-55900 GCA_041494275.1 Thermoplasmata archaeon
CAGAGGAGATCCGAGCCATAGTCTGCAGCAAGACGCTCGTCGCAGGCGTCAACCCAATGTCGCTTGCGCTTCTGAGGCCGCCGGGAGAGATGGGTGCGGACATCGTGATAGGCGATGCGCAGGTCTTCGGCACGCCGATGAGTCTGGGCGGACCGATGATAGGCATATTCGGCTGTAAGTCGGAGCACGTCAGGAAAATGCCTGGCAGACTCATCGGGATGACATCAGACATCGAAGGAAGGAGAGCCTACTGCATGACTCTCCAGACGAGAGAGCAGCACATCCGAAGAAGCAAGGCGACATCCAACATATGCACGAACGAAGCACTTCTGGCGCTCGCAGCAGCGGCATATCTGGCATTGGTCGGGAGAAGCGGATTGCGCAAGATCGCAGCGAAGAATGTGGAGAACATGCACGATCTATCCAAACGTATCAACGAAATCAAAGGCTTCAGAGCTCCTTACTTCAAATCCGCACACTTTAACGAGTTCGTTGTATCATCGGACATCGACCCTGAGAAGATTCACAAGGGGCTCCTGACCAGAGGCGTGCACGGCGGGCTCGTGCTCGACAAGATGTTCCCCGAACTCAAACACGCGTGCCTCTACGCGACCACCGAGATGCATACGAAGACCGATCACGACAGACTCGTCGCGGCATTGGAGGCCATCAGATGACATACCATCAGGCTGTTCACGAGGTCCCGATCCTTTTCGAGAATTGCGAGAAGCCGTCTGAGGAGGACGGGTTCGACCCGACCGTCGGTGGCCTGATTCCTAAAGCGGTCTTGAGGAAGGAATTGATGATTCCTGACCTGCCAGAGAGAGACGTGGTCAAACACTTTGTGAACTTGTCTCAGATGAATTTCGGCGTCGACAACGGCCTCTATCCGCTCGGCTCCTGCACAATGAAGTACAATCCAAAGATATGTGACGAGATTGCATCGTGGAAAACAGTCGCCGATCTCCACCCCCTGCAAGATCCGTCGACGATACAGGGGGCTCTGATGCTCATGCACGAGCTCGAGAAGATGTTGTGCGAGATAGGAGGCGTGGATGCTGTCACGCTTCAGCCGGCTGCAGGCGCTCACGGGGAGTACACTGGCATCCATCTCGTGAAGGCCTATCACGAAGCCAATGGCGAGACGAGAAGAGAGGTCATATTACCAGACACTGCACACGGTACCAATCCTGCGAGCGCCGCAATGGTGGGATACGATGTGCTCGATTTGCCTTCCAAAGATGGCTGTGTCGACGTCGAGGCTCTCAAATCAGCCGTCTCCAAGGACACCGCAGCGTTCATGCTGACGAATCCCAACACCCTCGGCCTGTTCGAGAAGAACGTCAGAGAGATCGCAGGAATACTGCACGATGCAGGCGCGTTGCTGTACTACGACGGCGCAAACCTCAACGCGATCATGGGGAAAACCTCCCCTGGCAGAATGGACTTCGACATAGTTCACTTCAACCTCCACAAGACGTTCGCGACTCCTCATGGCGGGGGCGGCCCTGGAGCGGGCCCGGTTGGCGTCAAGAAGAAACTCGAAGAGTTTCTTCCGATCCCGCGGATAGTTGAGAGCAAGGGCGTCTACTCACTTGAGAGCAACAGGCCAAAGAGCATCGGCAAAGTGCGGGCCTTCTTCGGCAACTACGCCGTACTCGTGAGGGCGTATGCCTACATCCGGATGCAAGGCGGCAAGGGCCTTGTCTCGGTCTCCGAGAACGCCGTCCTCAATTCGAACTACCTCAAGGAAAGGTTGAAGGACGACTTCGAGCTCCCCTTCGACAACCTTAGGAAACACGAGTTTGTCCTGAGCGGAAGACCGTTGAAAAAGAACGGACTGAGGACGATTGACTTCGCCAAGAGACTCCTGGACTATGGATTTCATGCACCCACGATCTACTTCCCGCTGATCGTGGACGAAGCGATAATGATCGAGCCGACAGAAACGGAATCGAGGCAGACTCTCGATTTGTTCGTTGATGCCTGCAAGTCGATCCTGAAGGAGGATCCTGAACTCCTCCACTCCGCCCCTCACAACACTGCACGCCGCAGACTTGACGAGGCCAAGGCGGCCAGGGATATGATCTTCAGCTGGCGAACATACGAGAAGAAACAGGAAGCTAGTCGCGCTTGAACCGAGCGCAGATGAGAGTCCTGGAGCCGGTTACCCCGGGAATTGTGCGGACCTTGCCGAGGACTTCGTCACAAAGGACATCGTAGTCCTTTGTCTCCATCCGTGCGATCAAGTCGAACTGACCGAATAGTTGATGGACCTCCGACAACCCCGGGAGCTTGCGCATCTGCTCGAGCACATAGCCTTCCTTTCCCGTTGCAGTGGTTATCAGCACATAGGCGACTACCAGAGGTACCACCTGAATTGCCCCGTAAAGCGCTTGTGCGTACTTATACTCTACCCGCAGGGCCAGGTTTAAATCCAATGCAAATGATTATTTAAGCTCATTGGACAATCTGAGCAAGAAGTCATGAGCGGTTTCGTGGTCTTGGAAGGAATAGATGGGTGCGGCAAGTCCTCAGTCGCGAGACTGGTCGCGAAGAGACTCGGGACAAAGGCAGTGCTGACGAGAGAACCGACCGACTCGTGGCTAGGCAAGGCGGTTCGAAGAGGGGATAGACACAAGGTCAGCCCTTACACCGACGCCCTCCTTTTCATGGCGGATCGAGCTCAGCACACAGAAGAGATATCGCAACTCCTGTCGAACCGAAAGACCGTGATCTGTGACAGGTACTATCACTCAACAGTCGCCTACCAGACGGCCTACCTGGATGACGTCTTCGTGGGAGATGCCTTCAGATGGCTCCTCGAAGCAAACCTCAAGATCTCGATCCACCCCGACCTGACCGTGTTCCTTGTAATACCGCCCGAGCTGGGACTGAGGCGAATAAAGGGCAGATCGAAACTCTCCCGGTTCGAGCGTCTGGCTTTCCTTAGAGAGGTGCACAAGAACTACCTGCGACTAGCGCAACTCGATCCGACCATAGTCAAACTGGACGGGACAAAGGACCTTGAGTCGGTCGTCGAAGAAGTCCTCAACCTCGTCAAGGAGAGGAAGATTTAAGGAGTCGGGCAGACTCACAAGTGATGTTATGCATCCAGCAGATCACCTAAGAGGTTCAAAGAGCGATAAACTGAAGGGGCGAAAGATCGTCCTGGGAGTGACTGGCAGCATCGCTGCAGTCGAGACAGTGAAGCTGTGCAGAGAGCTCATCAGGAACGGCGCAGAGGTTCATGTGGTGATGTCGAAGGATGCTCAAACGATCGTGCATCCATGGGCACTCGAGTTCGCATCTGGCAGAGAGGTCATCACCTGCATCGACGGAGGGGTCCAGCACGTGTCACTCTGCGGAGATGTCCCGGACAAGGCGGACCTTCTGCTGATCGCCCCCGCGACCGCGAACACCATATCCAAGATGGCCTGCGGGATTGACGATACTCCTGTGACCACGATGGCGACAACCGCGATTGGAACAGGAATACCAGTAATCGTGGTCCCAGCGATGCACTACTCGATGATCACCCACAAAATCGTGCTCGAGAACATCAAGAAGCTGAAGAAGCTCGGCGTGGAGTTCCTAAGCCCCAAGGTAGAGGAGTCGAAGGCCAAGATGCCCTCGATCGACTACATCGTCTCCATGGTGATTGCAGCAATCGGCAAGCGCGATTTGCTGGGACGCAAGGTCCTGGTCATTGCGGGTTCGACCGAGGAGCCAATAGACGACATCAGAGTCGTGACCAACAGAAGCTCTGGCGAGACCGGGGTCGAACTGGCCAGAGCCGCTCACGAGAGAGGCGCGACTGTCGAGCTCTGGATGGGCAGAGCGGAGGCTGACCTGCCAGAGCACATAAGCCATAAGAGGTTCTCTTCATTCAATGACCTGTCAAGAATGATCAGGGCTAAGAGGTTTGACATTGTCTTCTTCCCAGCGGCCGTATCAGACTACTCACCAAGTAAGATCGAGGGGAAGATACCGTCCGACAAAGCGAAGATCGTCCTCGAAATGAGAAGGAATCCGAAACTCATCGACCATCTGAAGGCTAGGCTGGTTGTGGGATTCAAAGCACAGGCGAGGATAAGCGACGGGGAGTTGGTCAGAGATTCATTGATGCTGATCAAGCGGTCGAGGTGTGCGCTGGTCGTCGCCAACAAGATTGAACATGTGAAGCCAGGGAAGACGCGCGTCGTCCTGGTCGAGAAGAACGGGGACGCTGAAGACGTCGAAGGCACGAAACACCAGGTCGCCGACAAGATCCTGGACAAGGTTGCAAGGATGATGTGATGAACGCCAGGGCGTTCTGTCCGGGCCATGTCACCGGTTTTTTTCAGATCTGCGAGACCAAAAACATTCTCTCGACAGGATCCAGAGGGGCAGGTCTCTGCCTGTCGCGCGGTGCAGTATCGTCCATCAGTGTCGAAGAGGCTCAGAGGCAGAGTGTCTCCATCTACCTGAACGGGAAGAAGACTGCTGCTGAGGTCACTAGGGCTGCCATCAGACGCATGATCGGCAGTGAGAAGGTGAAAGTCAAGGTCAGAACTGCTCTCCAGCTTCCTCAGAGCCAGGGATTTGGAATGAGCGCCGCGGGAGCGCTCTCTGCTTCGATCGCGCTGGCCGATCTACTCGGAAGGGCTAGACATGAGGCCTTTGAGGCTGCACATATCGCGGAAATTCAGTGCCGATCGGGACTTGGAGACGTTTCTGCGATTTGGAAAGGCGGAATCACGATCAGGAAGAAGGCTGGCCTTCCGCCGATTGGCGAGGTCCAGCGAATCAAGGGAACGCCTGAGGTGACGCTCGCGGTGATCGGAAGAAAACTGCTGACAATGAAGGTGCTCGCTGATCCCGCAAAACGAAAGGCGATCAACAGAGGCGGTTCGAGAAAGGTCGACGAACTCCTCCATGAGCCGACGCTAGAGAAGATGATGGAGCTGTCAGCATCGTTCGCATTTCAGTCTGGCCTGGCGTCCAGAAAGACCATCGATGCAATGAACGCGGCATCGAAGCTAGGGATGGCGAGCATGGCCATGTTGGGGAATTCCGTGTTCGCCATAGGTGATTCTACAGGCCAGGCAAAGGTGCTGAAGGGATATGGAGAGGTCTGGACTTGCAGGGTAACCACCGAGGGACCAAGGGTCCTGTAGGAGACAATTATCCGCAAAGTGTCATATATTCTTGAAGCGCTTCGGCGACTGTCGACCGAGGGTGGATCTATGGAGGAATCGTCGGAGTCAGGCAATTGGGATGCGAGAGCGGACGGCATGAGCCAACTAAGGGAATTGAACACTATGGAGCGCGGCCAAGATTCCAACTACTGGACATCCAGCGCGATCTTGATTGTCGCGAATGCCTTCCTAGTTGCCGAGTTCTTCAGACAAGAAGATCACTACCTCGCACGGCTGGCGATATCAATAGTGGGTCTGATGATTGCCGCTGTCATGGTCTTGTTGGTCACTCGTGCCAGACAATACAAGAAGAAATGGCTCGACAAAGCGAAAGCCCTCGAAAAGGAACTGGGTGTTCCATCGAAATATGCTGTCTGGGAGGACAAAGAGCTCACAGGCTTCTCCGCATCATTTGCGCTGATGCTGGCAACGTATGGATTCGTAGTCATGTGGGCATTCTTCGCCGCGTTCGCGGCTTGGAAGCTGGTGCTCTAGGGCCTCTCACACGCCTGCTCACTCATAAAGCGTGAAGAGTCTATCGTCGCCGCCAACATCGAACAGGCCAAGCCTTGCTCCGCTGTCCAGCCATCCGTGTGCATAGTTGATGCAAGCGAAGGCGTTCACCAAATCGCCCTTTGCATTGAAATCCTTGGCGTCCTCGAAATACGCTCTGACCATCTTCATGAAATCATCGGCCAGTTTCCGGTTGAAGGACTTCTCGGGAGCGGCGATCTTTGCCTTGTTGAGTGCCTCTGAGGTCAACTTGATGTAGCGTTCAACACGCTCTTCAGATATCGTTACCCCTTTCGCGGACATCGTTCCTACCCTTTCGAAGGGATGACCTCGACGCTCTCTCCGCCGTGCTTCGACTCCCTCGGCCTGATCTCGACCAGCAGTGGCATGGAAACGCCTCCTCCTGTGATGATCGCACTTCCGATTGGGAGCCTCTGTATCTCTTCTTCCATGCCCTCAGTGAGACCCTCGATCGAGGCGGATATCGCGGTCAGATCGTTCGGGTTCGTCACCTTCAGGATAATCTGTGTATTGCACTGGCTAAGGACGTTCTTGTCGATCTTCGCCGCCCTTTGGGTGATGACCATGAGACCCAGACCGAACTTCCTCCCTTCGGACGCGATTGTCCTGAATACCTTGGAGCAAGCGACCTGCCCCTGTTGCGGACAGAAGTTGTGGGCCTCCTCCACGACAAGCATCATAGGAGGTATCTTGTCCACCTTCCTGAGCTCGAACAAGGCATTTCCGATCCTGTTGATTATTAGTTGCTGGATGTCAGGCGGCGTACCACGGAGATTGATTATCGTGCACTTGCCTTTCTGCAGGAGTTCGTCTATCTTCGTGCCCTGCTCAGCGAAGATATCGATCTCGTTCAGGTACTCGAGCTCACTGACCAAGACGCCGCTGGATGCTTCTCCGCTTTGCTCGAGAACCGCGATTATGTCGTTTATCGTGTAGCTGCCCTTGGTCTCCTTCAGGATGTCGATGGCCTTTCGCAGCATCGTTAGGAAGTTACGCACATTCTTTATGTTCGTGAGCCCGAGGATCTCCCTCGCGTCAAGGTTGTGGAGAGTGAACTTGAGCGGCTTCGCGCCCTTGTTTATGGCTGGATCGGTCGCATATTCCAGTATTCTGTCATCATAGCCCTTCGGCGTCACGCCGAAGTCCCGCGTCGTTTTCTTGACAGTTCCCTTGTGCTTCATGCTGGAGTACTCGCCATGCGGGTCGACCACGCACACGGTCACGTTGTGCTTCATTAGTTCTTCGATTATTGCGCCTGAACAGTATGATTTGCCGCCTCCTGTCTTGCTCAGGATGCATACGTGCTTCTGAACCATGACGTTGATGTCGAGCTCGATGCGGACGTTGTGACCTGAGAGGAGGCCGATGTACGCCCCGGCTTCGTTGTTCTCCTTTATGCCTATGACGCTTTTGATGAGCTCCTCCTTTGCTCGGTACACGATGGAGCCAGCCTTCAGAGGCGTTCGGGGAACCTGCAAGAGATTCCTATCGTCTCTGTAGCCTATCACCGAAATCGCAGCTGTCTGCTTCTCCTCTATCGCGACTGGCGTGCCATCTTTCATTCCCACTGCGCCGTCTATGGTCAAGTTGGTCTTGTTCTCGACCTCGGACACCTGCCCAAGGACCCAGCCGTCGAGATCGTGCTTGACTTGGACGTATTCCATCTTCTCTAGAGGGTTCGTCACACCGCAGTTGAAGTTCAAGGTTCCGACATTCCCGTAGACTATCGCCACGGGCTCGAGCCCGTCCGGTTGCTTCCTCAGGATCAGACCTCGGCGCTTCGCCTCTGAAGAGCCGCGGACTCCTGCTGGAGCAGGGGTCCCTGATGGCACCTGCTGAGAGGGGTAGGACTGGCCAATACTCTCGTTCAACTGCATCCCATCCGACTATCCAATATAACACGATAGATTATATTAATGCTTTCGCCAGGGGCAGAGAGTCGCGCTCAAATTATAAGAGAAGGGACTACATTCCCCGCTCAGGATATCATGTTCGTAGTCGGGGGGTCAGCGTCTCAGCTCCTCTCCAAGGAGCTGGCGAAGAGTCTCAAGGCGAAGCTGGCAAAGGTGGAGACCAGACGTTTTCCGGATGACGAATGCTATGTCAGAATCGACGATGACCTCGATGATCAAGAGGTGTTCCTGGTGCAGACCTCCTGGCCCGACAAGAATATCGTGGAGTTGTTCCTGCTTCAAGATGCGATCAGGGAATTCGATGTCGATTCGCTCACGACCGTGGTGCCCTATTTCGGATACGCTCGCCAGGACAAGCAGTTCAAACCTGGTGAACCGATAAGCGCGCGCATACTCGCGCGACTGATGCAATTGAATACGGACGCTTTCATGACGGTCGACGTCCATGCCCCGAAAGTCATCGACTGGTTCGGCAACATCTCCGCCAAGAACGTCGCGGCGTATCCCGAGATAGGCAGGTATCTCAAGGGGAAGGGGATCGAGCTCATTCTGTCGCCCGATGAGGGAAGAGCAGACAACGCCAAGAGAGTGGCAGATGTAGTGAACTGCGAGGCCGACTTCCTCGTCAAGGAGCGTCTCGACGGGGAGAATGTCAGGATCACCCCGAAGAGACTCGACGCAAAGGGAAAGAAGGTCGCCATCGTGGATGACATAATATCAACTGGCGGAACAATAATCAAAGCCGCGGAGCAGCTGCGCAAGCAGAATGCAGCGAAGATCTACGCTGTGTGCACTCATGGAGTGTTCTCGGGTGACGCGATTTCCAAGTTAGAGGCCGTTTGTGACGACATATGCACAACGGACACGATTGAGAACCCGAAGACCTGCATCAGCGTGGCCCCCCAGATAGCCAGGATGGCCAAGGAATGATCCTCGGACGACCAAAAGCTACATAAGTCTCTCTCCGTTTCCAGACTACATCATGAAGAAGGCAGAGGACTTCAGCGAGTGGTACAACGAGATAGTCGAAAAGGCGAACCTGACCGACAAGCGTTACCCGATAAAGGGGATGAACGTCTGGACGCCCTACGGCTGGAAGATCATGCAGGCGATTGACTCCCACATTAGGCAGGAGTTCGACGCCACTAACCACCAGGAAGTCTGCTTTCCGCTACTCATCCCAGAGGACCAGTTCGCCAAGGAGAAGGCGCATATCAAAGGCTTCGATTCGGAGGTGTTCTGGGTCACACATGCTGGCTTGAATCCGTTGGACGTCAAGCTGTTGCTCAGACCCACAAGTGAGACTGCCATGTATCCGATCTTCGCGCTTTGGGTCAGGTCTCACGCTGACTTGCCGCTGAAGACCTACCAGATCGTGAACACATTCAGGTACGAGACGAAGCAGACGCGAGCTTTCATCCGGGTCAGAGAGATCCACTTCTTCGAATCCCACACCTGCCATGCTGATTTCGAGGATGCGGAGAAACAGGTGAAAGAGGATTTCGACATTCTATCCATTCTCGCAAAGAAGTGGTGTCTACCGTACAAACTGCTGAAGAGGACTGACTGGGACAAATTCCCAGGCGCGAGCTACACCGTCGGGATCGACACCTTTCTCCCATCCGGACGAAGCCTGCAGCTCGGTTCCATCCACCAGTACATGGAGAACTTCTCGAGGCCGTACGATATCAAGTACGAGGATGAGAAGGGCGAGCACAGATACGTCCACCAGACAACCTTCGGTATGAGCGAGAGACTAGTGGGAGCGGTCGTTGCTGTTCACGGAGACGACAAGGGCCTCGTTCTGCCGCCGGATGTCGCTACGAACCAGGCAGTGATCATACCAGTCCTGGCAAAGGGCGAGACCGAGAAGGTAACCAAGGCAGCAAGAGACCTCCACGATGAGCTCAAGTCAAGCGGCATAAGAGTGCACCTCGATGAGCGTGATGTCAGACCTGGAGTCAAGTACTACGATTGGGAACTGAAGGGCGTGCCGCTCAGGCTCGAGCTCGGAAAGAGAGACATTGAGCAGGACAAAGTCACATTCGTCAGACGAGACACGGGCGACAAGTCACTGAGGAATCGGAATCATATCGTCAGGGAAGTCAGAGACATGCTCGCTCTGATAGCGAGCGAGATGCTCGCCAGAGCCACGAAAGAAATGACGGCGAACACTGTGACGGTCGAATCGCTGGCTAGCCTACCAGAGAAGATGATCCGAACAGGCTGGTGCGGTGAGGAAAGCTGCGGACACGAGATTGAGTCTCGGTCCGATAGGAACATCCTCGGCACTCCTGTCGACGGCGAGCACTTCTCAGGCAATTGCGTGGTTTGCGGCAAACCGACGAAGACTTCAGTCTACCTTGCCAGGGCCATGTAGTGGGCTCAAGCACTGATTGGTTTCTTCTTCTTGTACAGAAGGATACCGATGATTCCGAACAGAATCAGCGGGATGTAGATCGTGTAGATTCCTATGTTCCCCCTCGTGAAGGGATACCATGTGTCGAAGAGAATCCCCCAAATCCAGTAGATGGCGATTCCAGCCATAAGTAGAAACGTGTAGAAACCCAGTATGACTCTTCTCTGAAACTCGGATCCTTCGCCCTCTGCCATCGTCGCGCTCAATGGATTGGCTGTATAAATGGGTTTCCCATACGAAGCGAGAAAAGAGTTATGATGGAGTGCGACGATGCCCCACCAGCTTAGGAGACTCTCAGCCATAAGGCCTGCTCAGGGGGAAAGTGGGAGACTGCAACAACAGGGTTACTCTAGAGGACCAAGAGCTAGCAAGAGAATGACTAAGATTGATATTCTGCGCCGGCACGGCAGAGGTCTCGTCGCCATAATGTTGACCTCCTTATTGCTCTTCACCGGCCTGCCCCTTTCTGCGATTGGACACGCTGAGGCGGCCGGCAAGACGACGCTCATAGTAGGGATGATCGAGGCGATCGACAGTCTCAACCCGTTGATCGGCGTCAACGACAATGCATACATTTTCTACGGCCTCATCTACGACTACCTGATGTCAGTCGACCAGGACAAGAACATCAAGCCCAATCTAGCGACGAGCTGGTACATCGTGCCTGATCAACTACCCTACGGTTCTGTCTGGCAGTACAACTTGACCCGGAACGCGACTTGGCACGATGGTGAGCCGTTCGACGCGGACGACGTGATCTTCACTATCAACTATCAAATAGGGGCGAACTACGACAGTATGTGGGCCTACCAGCCGTATACAAGGTTCATGAACTTTACTGAGAAGGTCGACCAGTATACTGTTAGGATACACTTCAAAGACTTGGCAGGCAACACGGCACCCTGCCCATTCGGGAACGCAATTATGATGCCGATTCTTCCGAAGCACATATGGGCTGAAATCAGTCCCTATGATGCTGGGTTCTCATATCCCAACTACTTCCCGATAGGGACTGGCCCATTCATGTGCACCCAGAAGACCAAGAACGAGTTCATTGCGGGCGAACAACTCATCCTGCTGCGGAATCCAGACTATCACGGAGAGGCGGAATACGGCAAGAAGGTTCAATTCGACAGGCTGATTATCAAGACCTATCTGGAGCCCGCTGCGATGCTGATCGACATAGAGAAGGGGAGCATCGACCTTGCAGGCTTCAACGCCCCGAACTACCGGAACCTTATGGACTGGCTCGAGAGGAACCCAACTGACAATATTGGGCACTACGCTGGCCCGAGCACAACGGCCTACTCGAACGACATACTTGTCTCCATGTTTAACGGGAACCCCAACGTAACTAACCCTCTAAGGTTTGATCCTGCGGTCAGGCAGGCCATGGCTCACGCGATCAACAAGGAATTCATCAGGGACAGCATATTCGCGGGCTACGCGGACCTCGGCTCGACGATAATACCACCGACCTATGGTGACTATTACTGGCAGCCCGGTCCTGACGAGATATATGACTACAACATCACCAAGGCCAATCAGATCCTCGATGCTGCCGGATATGCGTGGAACTCGGATCACACGAAAAGGTATGCTGGAGCGGGAAACGCGTATGCCGTGGAAGGCAAGCAACTGAAGTTCAAGTTTACAGCCGAACAAGAACTTGTCGAGGACAGGGACACCGTCAACTACCTCAAGGAAGAGTGGGCGAATATAGGAATTGAGATTGTTACAGACTTCGTCAACACAGTGCAGTGGAACACCGTCGTCTATAGCGGAGTGTACGACCTGGCCACGACATATTGGAGCGGGGATCCTGACCCGAACTACCTGCTCTTCATTCAGTCCCGTTGGGCAATCGGCGGATGGTCAGAGAACTGGTACTCCAGCCCCGACTATGACGCTAATTTTTCCGGCTCCGAACAGGCGATCAACCACGCCGAAAGGAGGGGATACATATTCAACTGTTCGAAGATAATGTACCAGGATGCCGCGTTCATCACGACCGTCTACGGATACGGCTGCTATGCCTGGAGAAACGACACCTTCTCTGGCTGGGGGGACTGGGGAGCTCATCCTGCAAGGAGTCTGTCGAGCTACTGGTCTGCGAATGACCTCTACTTCGATCTCGTGCCGTTGAAGCGGCAAGGAGGCGGGATCAACATGAACTACCTGTTGATAGGACTGGGCGTCGCTGTTGCGGCTGCAGTCATCGTCGTGTTGATGCTGCGGAAGCGCGGAGAGAAGGAAGAGGAAGTGAGACTGCCCTAGACGAGGGAATCACACAGGCGCGGTCTGATCGGAGAACGCACTAGATTCGGAGCGCAGGGCGGGTAGTAATGGCACAGGACTTCCGTAGGTATTTCCTCACTAAAGTTGTATATGCAGTCCTGACAGTCTTCCTGATACTGACTTTCAATTTCCTTCTGTTCAGGGCTATGCCTGGCGACATGGACCGCATACTCATACCCAGGGGGGCGTCACCCGAGACTCGTTTGCTCCTGCGGGAGTACTATGGTCTGGACAAGCCGTTGCAGGAGCAGTATGTGATATACCTCGAGCATCTCTCCAAGGGTCAGCTCGGACAGAGCACCGATTTCCGAAGAGGGGTGGATGTGGCTTCCATCCTGGGCCCGTTCTTGCTTAACACATTGATCCTGGTCGGCATCGGGACCTTGATGTCTGTATATGTGGGCATAATGCTCGGAAGGTTGACCGCATGGAAACGGGGGAAGGCGGCAGACCGGATAGGAAGCGCGTTCTTCCTTGTTTTCTACTGCATGCCGACCTTTCTGTTTGCTCTCATCATGGTCACTGTCGTGGGGAGATACGTTCCCGAGTGGCCCATAAGCGGAGCCTACGGCTATGACTACGGATCCTACGACATCATGGGCAAGCTCGGAGACAGAGCTATTCACACGCTATTGCCTCTCGCTGCGCTCGTAGTCGAAACGATTGCCACATTCTCCATAATCACGAGGAGCTCGCTCATAGATGTCATGACCGAGGAGTACATGGTGACCGCCGTCGCAAAGGGGAACAAGAGCAAGGACGTGCTCCACAAGCATGCGATGCCGAATGCAATGCTACCTGTGGTGACTGTGGTCGCTATGAACGTTGGCTGGATCATGAGCGGCTCGATCATGATCGAGGTCATCTTTGGCTATCAAGGGCTGGGGTACATGACGTGGAAAGCCGTGAAGGGCTATGACTTCCAGGTCCTTCAAGCGGTCTTCATGCTCGAGGCCGTCGCGGTCATAGTCGCCAACTTCATAGCGGATATGGCCCTCTTCAAACTGGACCCGAGGGTGAAGATTTGAACGACCCAGGGGACATGTCAAGCGGAGAGGGCACAAGGAGGTTTTCGCTCCTATCCGAAAGCCGTCGGGAGAAGATAGCACTCCTGGCCAAACGGCTGAGGAGAATCAGAAGGCAATACTCTCACAACATCGCTGGAATGGTCGGTCTCTCCGTTCTCATCTTCTTCGTGGTGATCGCGGTCTTCGCCCCCGTCCTGGTGACTCACCAGGACCCGAACTCCTCACTCAGATGGGCAAAGGACGAGAATAGGTATCACCCGCCATCCAAGGAGTTCTTGTTCGGCGCCGACTACTTCGGAAAGGACGTCTACAGCCTGACGTTGTATGGCACGCGCGCAAGCCTCATAGTCGGGCTTGCAGCCTCGGTGATCTCGATAGTGCTCGGGTCCGTAATCGGGCTGTTCTCGGGTTACTACGGCAAGGTCCCCGACGAGATCCTGATGCGGTTCACAGATTTCTTCCTGGTCATCCCGTGGTTTCCCCTGATGATTGTCGTAGCCATGCTCCTGGGGCAGTCCTTCACGAACGTCATCATAGTCATTGGCATAACATCTTGGCCTTCCACGGCAAGAATCGTCAGAGCACAGGTGCTGTCGGTGAAGGAGAAGGCGTTCATCGAACGGGCGAGGGCGATCGGCTCGGGGAGCAGACACATAATATCGAGGCACATCCTGCCTAACGTATTCCCCCTCATCTTCGCGAACACGATATTGCTGATTGCGAACTCGATATTTTCAGAATCGTTCCTGGACTTCTTTGGGCTCGGGGACCCGAACATCATCAGCTGGGGCACGATGCTCGAGAACGCATATGACAAGGGGGCATTCAGCAGCTATGCGTGGTGGAACATCCTTGCGCCGGGTGCTTGCATCGTCATACTGATCATGTCATTCTACCTGATAGGCGATGCGCTGGATGAGATCCTCAACCCGAAGCTACGCAAAAGATAGGGCACGTGCTATTCATCGAAGTGATTCGAGAAATAGGTTTTCACAGGTCACGCATGACCGCCCAGCTGTCCAGGTGGAGCCGAAGTTCCTAGCTTGAGGAACTCCTCCTCGTCCTTGAGAGCCTGCTCGAATATGTCCATACCTCTCTCGAGCAGTGCCTTCGATATGCATAGCGGCGGGGCTATCCTGAACACGTTGCCGAAGAAGCCCGATGTGATCGTCATAAGGCCAGCCCTCCAGCACTTGCCCTGGATGTTGGTGGCCTCATGCGGCTCCCTGGTGTATTGGTTCTTGACCAGCTCGACGCCGATCATCAAACCTCTGCCACGGACATCGCCGATGATCTCCCTGCGCTGCTGCATCTCCTTGAGCAGCTTCACTGCGTATTCACCGAGCTTCGCCGCTCGGTCGGTAAGGTTCTCCTCAATTATCGCCTGCACGTGCGCGAGGCCTGCGGCCATAGTAATCGCGTTGCCTCCGAAGGTGGACGAGTGTGAACCCGGTCTCCACTTCCTCATTATGTCGTGCTTTGCGATGATCGCCCCGAGCGGGACGCCGCCGCCGAGCGCTTTGCCCATGATGAGGATGTCCGGTATCGTGTCAAAGTGCTCGCAAGCGAACATCTTGCCTGTTCTCCCGAAGCCTGTCTGGACCTCGTCGAACACAAGCAATGCATTCTGACTGTCGCACAGCTTCCTGAGTCTCGGCAGGAACTCCTTCGGAGGGACGACATATCCGCCCTCTCCCTGGATCGGC
The DNA here is from genome assembly GCA_041494275.1 of Thermoplasmata archaeon. Classification (GTDB taxonomy): domain Archaea; phylum Thermoplasmatota; class Thermoplasmata; order UBA10834; family UBA10834; genus COMBO-56-21. Next base: position 15,079 of record JBGQAM010000001.1, read on the forward strand.
TCGACGAACACGGATGCTATCTGGCCGGTCGGACCGCCCATGCTTAGCACCTGGTTCTCGATGTAGTCGACGCAGTACATCCCGCACTCCGGGTATGTCTGCTTGAACGAACATCTGTAGCAGTATGCAAAAGGCGTGAATATGATCCCTGGCGACATCGGGCCGTAGCTGTACCTCAGTTTCAGCTTGCTTGTGAGAGCGAGACCAGCGCCGATCCTTCCATGATACGATCCGAAGAAGGCCAAGTGCTCGCTCCTCTTCGTGTAGTATCTCGAGAGCTTGAGCGCAGCCTCGACCGCCTCCGCGCCGCTGTTCGCGAAGAAGGTTCCCCTCAAAGCCTTGCCAGGAGAAATATCGGACAGGAGTTTCGCGAAGTGCGCTTCCTTGTCAAAATAAGCGTCGTTTGCCATGCTGTGTATGAGCTTGGCTGCCTGCTCTTGAATGGCCTTGGTGACCTTGTAATGCGTCCAGCCAGCGTTCTGGACCGCGATGCCGGACGAGAAGTCCAGCAACACGTTGCCGTCTGCGTCCATGACCGCGGTGCCAGCAGCTCTGTCGATTGTGAATGTGAAACATCTATCATAGGCGTAGGAGACGTAGTCCCTGTCGATCTTGATTATCTCCTTGCTCTTTGGGCCTGGAGCTCTCACGATAATCTTAGGGGCGTCCCTAGCCCACTCAGGGATCCAATCTGGAAGCGGGAACTCCTCGGTCGTCGTCCTGGCTTTGTCCTGCTCATCGGTCGGTTTGGTCTGTTTCACCGGCTCCGCAACCGACTCGTTCTCAGTCATCTCACTCATCCCTCACTCCTCCCGAGACTTATCGAGAGTCAATGCACCTGGCTTGCAGACCTTCATGCAGGCGGGGTCGCCAGCACAAAGGTCACACGTATATGCGGTCTCAACACCAAAGGCGCCCTCGAAGAAGACACCCTCGTATGGACACCTAGGAATACAGGCCATGCATGCGAAGCACCTGTGTTCGTCAAGAGTCCAGTATTTTCCGTCGCTGTGGAACTCGAGCAGCGCGGATGGGCACAACTCGCTTGGCTCGCACGTCTCGCAGTGAACACACATCATCGCCTTGTGCTTGCTCCCATCCTCCTTTGTCACTTTGATCCGCGGTCTTCCAGCGGCAACACTCGATGGATGTGCCTTGATGCAGGCTTTCTCGCACTCGAGACAACCATTGCATTTGTCGGGGTGGAAGACCAGCCCGAACTTCTTCTTGGCAGAGCTCATCAGTGCATCCTCCTGAGTTTGCGCACCCGCGCCATCCCGCGCCAACAGTTGCGGCGTGCTTGAGTCAGGCCGACTCACTCCGGCAATTCAACAGTAAGTTGCTCATTCCATTTATAACCTCGCCAGTTGGGGTATTTCTAGGTTAGCATTGTGCAATTTCCAGTCTGAGTTTACGAATTTGTTTCACAAAAAGGTGGCATAAAGTTGAAGACTTCTCAAAAAGGATGCGCCAATCGCTAAACGTTCGAAAACAACAAAATCAATAGTGAAAAGGACTCGAAAGCTGGGATTTTTATGGCAAGTCATCCATATTATCGGGAACCGTCGCCTTCCTTTTGGACTCTCGTCATAGAGGACGCTCTTGACACTTGACTGACCTCACGACGTGTACACCGCTAACCACTTCTGCCCATCGGCCAAGTCTACTTCAGATGGGGTAGCTTCTTGACGATATCTCCCAAGCCCGCCTCATCGAGCGTCTTCTTGGTCGGCCTTCCCTGGTCGTCCCATCCCCAGAGCTTGTAGTACTCGCTCAGCATCTTCTCGAAGTCCGCTCTCGGGACAACATGGCCCTTCGGCTTGCCGTCCGGAAGTGGCTCCTTCTCGATGCGCTCTGGCATCGTGTCGTCCTTCCGAGTGAATCCTTCTCTTACATTGAAGGCCCTCGTGAGGTTCCAGATCCGTCTTCCGACCTTCCTCAGGTGCTCCTCGCTCGACTGCACTCCGGTCACAGCGCTGTAGTACTTCGCCATGTTCGGGAAGTTCACGCTGTAGAAGTCACAGAAGATGAAGCTCCACTTCACGCTCGTTCTGGTCTGGTCCTCGACACATATCGCAGCTTTGCCCTCGGGATTCCACGGGTCTTGACTTCCGTAAGCGTCGGCAGCCACCGGCCACGCCCTCAGGTGACACGCGCCTCTGTCGGATGTGGCGTACGCAAGCGCCATGCCGATCGTCCCCCGCGGGTCGTACGCAGGATACTCAAGACCTTTGACCTCGACCGTGAGCTTCTCCGCGCCCTTGCCTATCTTCTTCGCTGCCCTCTTGACACCGTCAGCAAGCACATTGCCGATGGCCTTCCGGTCGGCTATCATCGCTGGCATCTTGGCGTAAGCCTCCTCGTTGCCGAACTTGAGATCGAGCCCTCCAGTGTCCTTCTTGGTCAGCACTCCCTTCTCGTAGAGATCCATCGCGAACGCGACGACGTTTCCCGCGGATATCGAGTCCAGTCCGAGCCTGTCGCAATCCTCGACGAACTTGACAATGGCTTCGACATTGCCGATTCCGCAATTGGAGCCGCATAGTCCGAGTGTCTCGTATTCTGGCCCCTCGGTTGCAGAGCCCTTGAAGATCCCCGAGTTGACTTTGGAGTAGCTGCCGCATGCGATCGCGCAGTCGAAGCAGGCCTTCTTCCGCACAAGGACTCTTGACTTGACTGCCTCGGAATCGATGCCTTTGGAGCCATCGAAGACTCCGGTGCGCCAATGCTTGGTAGGCAGAATGCCCGCATCGTTGCTCATGGCGACAAGGATCGGAGTACCATCTGTTATCATACCAGCGTGGTCGGGGTTCTCAACGACATCCTTGAGGATCATCTCTTTGGCCATCTTGGTGAACTCTTCGATGTTCTGCACCTCGACGCCCATGCTGCCCTTCACGGCGACGGCCTTCAGGTTTTTGGAACCGAAGACAGCACCAGTGCCGCCTCTGGCCGCATTTCTAGTGATGTCGCTCGTGACGCTGGAGATGAGCCCCAGCTTCTCGCCTGCAGGGCCTATGGAAGCAACGCGCGTGAATTTGTGGCCCGTCTCCTTGCGGACCAGCTCCTCCGTCTTGAAGGTGTCCTTACCCGCGAGGTTCTTCGCGTCGCGGATCTCCGCCTTGCCGTCGTTGATCCACAGGTATGACAGCTTCTTTGCCTTTCCCTTGATGATGACGCCGTCAAACCCAGTGTACTTCAGCTCAGAGCCGAAGAATCCGCCGGCGTAGCTGTCGAGGAATGTGCCAGTGAGCGGTGACTTCGTGACCAGGACGTACCTGCCGGTCAGGGGGGTAAGCGTTCCGACGAGCGGACCAGTCCATATCGACAGGATGTTGTCAGGAGAGAGCGGGTCAGTGCCCGGCTTGAGCTCCTCGAAAAGGTATCTAGCCCCAAGGCCCTTGCCGCCGATGAACTGCTTCGCCCACTCCTTGTTGAGGGGTTCGGTCGTGATCTTCTCGTTCGTAAGGTCGACTCTGAGAATCTTACCTTGATATCCATCGCCCATCTATCTCACCTCTTCAGAACGCCCTTCGGGCATATCTCGACGCACTGTGGCGTCCCGCCGCAGAAGTCGCACTTGATCGAATATGTTCCCGATTCGTCGAGCCAGCAGCCCTCGTATGGGCAGGCCTCGACACAAGCTCCGCACGCAGTGCAGGCATCCTTGTCGACGACATATATCCCGAGTCCCTCGTCCAGTTTGATGGCCTCCGCGGGGCACGACTCGACGCACGGGTGCTCGTCGCAATGGATGCAGTAGTTCAGCTTGTACTCTCCGGGCTCGGGGAAATGGTCCTCGACGTTGATGCGGGATTGGGTCGGATCGAACTTGCCCACATGCTTCGCTGAGCAGACCAGAGCGCATAGCTGACAGCCAGTACATTTCTTGAGGTCGGCTTTCAAACCCTTGCTCACTTGTGTTCCCTCCCTAGCAAATGATCGTTCTTGGATGCGGCACGGTAGATTGAGGACCAATTCTGTCTGTGATTCAAAAGGCTAGACAGGATCCCTCTACCAAGCCCCCCTGCGGGACAGGTAGCCAGATTGCAAAGGGCGTATTTAGCTCTTGTCGGTTTCCCCGTGTCCAGCCAGACAACCGCTATCTTAACGGTATGACAGCCAGTCAGAGATGGCGATATGCTTAGATGTGCCTATCGGTTGGCGGTTTTTAAATGTGTTATTTAAATATAATTATTGAAATTCATTACTGTGGACGATGGGAGGCGTGCATCACTCTCCTCCCCTACAGCTCGGGGCCCGCCCAACCTAGGAAGATAGTTATAGGCACCGCGGATACCATCAGACCGCGATGATCCCCGAAGGTACAAGGCTGCTTCTGGTCGACTCCAACGGAAAGAAGTTCGTCGTGAAAGCCGCAAAGCAGATGTTGGAGGTAGGAGGCCTGGGGGTCGTCGACGGGGTCGCCCTCTGCGATGCCAACTTCGGCGACAAGATGAGGATCGGAGGTCGCGACTTCATCATCCTGAAACCGAGCACAAAAGACCTGCTCGGTATCATCGAGCGCCGTGCCCAGATCATGATCCCCAAAGACAGCTTCCTTATTCCCATGCATCTCGACCTGAGCAGCGGCAGCCGCGTCATTGAAGGAGGCGTCGGTTCGGGCGCGCTCACAATCGTGCTTCTGAAAGCTGTGAGTCCATCCGGAAAGGTCTATTCGTACGAGACGAGGACAGACTACGCCGACATTGCGCGCCGCAATGTCGCGCTCTCAGACAACGAAGCGAATTGGCACCTCAAGATCGACGACATCTGCAAGGCGCAGCTTGAGCAAAACGTCGATGCAGTTGTTGTGGACATTCCCAACCCATGGGATGCGGTTCAGAACGCAACAAAGGCACTGAAAGCTGGCGGACACTTCTGCTGCTATGTCCCGAACATGAACCAGCTCGAAGACGCTGTTGGGAAGATGCGGGAAGTCGGGCTTGCCGAGGTCGTCGCGTTCGAAACACTGCAGAGAGAGATGGTAGTCCACGAAGGTGGTGTAAGGCCCAGCTTCGACATGCTCGGTCACACCGGGTACTTGGCTTTCGGCAGGAAGATGCTCAGCTGATTCTCGAAGAAAACTCAAAATCTAAGTATGCGCTTGCGCAATCTCCCAAACAGGTGACCACGGGATGGCTATCGCAGAGGTCAGGGTCGAGCTGAAGAAGGGGGTGGCTGACCCTGAGGGGAAGAATACTCTAAAGGCGCTCGAACTGCTTGGATTCGAGGGAGTGAAGGATGTGAAGACCGTCAAGGTCTTCGACATCCACCTTGAGGGAGCCGGGGGAGATGTTGAGAAGAAGGTCGACGAGATGTGCAGGAAGCTTCTCGCGAACCCCGTGATACATAACTACTCTATCAAGATCAAGTGAGGGACCCGGATGTCGACCGACAAGTTGTACATTCGCAGGGAAGTCCCTTTCGAGCTCGTCGAGATCGACCTCGAATCCGCGACCGATGGTCAGCTAGTCGAACTCAGCAATGAGAGCGGCACGGTCCTCTCGCTAGAGGAAATGCGCCGCATCCGGGACTTCTTCCATGAGAAGGGAAGGAACCCAACTGATGTGGAGCTCCAGTCGATCGGCCAAGCCTGGAGCGAGCACTGCTGCTACAAGAGCTCCAAGATCTATCTCAAACAGTACGTATTCGGCATCAACACGCGCCAGGTCATCGACCGTGGTGACGCGGGCGTAATGGAGTTCGACAAAGACCATGCGTACGCTCTCAGGATAGAGAGCCACAACCATCCGAGCGCGGTGGAGCCCTACGGGGGAGCCGCAACTGGTATTGGCGGCATTATAAGAGACGTTCTCTGCATGGGTGCTCAGCCGATTGCTTTGGTCGATCCCTTGTTCTTCGGGCCACTCGACTATCCGTTCGAGAAGCTTCCCCGAGGGATCAAACACCCAAAGTACTTGTTCGGTGGGATCGTCGCGGGAATCCGAGACTACGGAAACAGGGTCGGACTGCCGACCGTCTCCGGGGGCGTGTGGTTCGACGAGAGCTATGTTGGCAACTGCCTGGTCAATGTAGGTTGCGTCGGCATCGGTGAGAAGAAGAACATCCGGAAGAACGCAGTCAGGGGAGCCGGGGATGTCCTTGTCCTCGTCGGTGGAAGAACTGGAAGAGATGGTATCCACGGAGTAACTTTCGCTTCCGCAGTCCTTACCAAGGAGAGCGAAACCGAATCAAGAGGGGCTGTCCAGCTAGGCGACCCAATCATGAAAGAGCCCGTAATCCACGCGCTTCTCGAAGCGAATGAGAGAGGGCTGGTGAACGGAATGAAGGACCTCGGCGGAGGGGGCCTCTCGTGCGTCGTCGGCGAGATAGCGCTTGCGGGCGGATGCGGTGCGGAGGTCGATCTGACCAAGGTTCCGCTCAAGGAAGAGGGACTCGCGCCGTGGGAGATATGGGTGTCCGAGTCGCAGGAACGGATGATGCTCTCAGTGTCACCGAGGAACGTCGACGAGGTCCTGCATATCTTCAAGCTCTGGGACGTGCCAGCGACCCCCGTCGGCAAGGTCATACGCGAGAAATCCGTGAGACTCTTTTTCCAAGATGAGAAGGTCTTCGACCTCGAACTGGAGTTCCTGACCGCGGGTCCGGTCTACTGCAGGCCTTGCAGCGCAGCGAAATCGAAAAGGTTGAAACGCGAGAAGACCCCGAAGGTCAAGGAACGGTATGACAGGGAACTACTCAAACTCCTGGCCTCGCCCAACATATGCAACAGGGACTGGGTCATCCGGCAATACGATCACGAGGTTCGCGGGAATACGGTCATCAAGCCTCTCCAGGGCAAGCTCGGGCACTGGAGCCATGGAGACGCCGCTGTTCTGAAACCAGTCGAGGATTCCTTCAGAGGTCTAGCGATTGCCACTGCCTCGAACCCATTCGCGGTCGGCATCGATCCGTACAGAGGTGGCAAGACTTGCGTGGACGAGATGTGCAGGAACCTTGCGGCGGTGGGCGCGAGACCGCACTCTTTCACGAACTGCCTTAACTTCGGCAATCCTGAGAAGCCCGACAGACTGTGGTTGTTCAGAGAGGCCGTGAGAGGCATGGGCGAGGTGGCCAAGGCGCTGAGCATTCCGACACCTTCTGGCAATGTGAGTTTCTACAATGAGGCGCCGTCCGGCGCCGTGCTCCCGACACCTACGTTGCTCGGCTGCGGGATAGCGCGGGACATACGGAGGTGCGTGACGTCCGACTTCAAGCAGGAGGGAAACACCATAGCCATTGTCGGTACCACGAAACATGAAATGGGCGCTTCAGAGTATTACAGGATGACGAAGAGCTACTCAAGTAAGGTCCCCGACGTCGACATCCCCTCCCTGAGAGCGGGCACGGAGATCATCGTCGGCGGGATAGAGAGAAGCGCGATAGTCGCGTGTCACGATATCTCCGACGGCGGACTTGCGGTCGCACTGGCTGAGATGTGCATCGGAGGAGACATCGGCGCTGAGATAGACCTTACGAAGATGGAGAAGCTCAGATCCGATCTGCGCCTATTCTCGGAGAGCAACAGCAGGTGGCTCGTCGAGCTGAGAAAGGGCAAGGAGAAGCAGCTTCCCAAGGACAGAAAGGTGAAGGTGGTAAGGCTCGGAACCGTTGGAGGAGACTCCCTCAGGATCTCAGCCAAGAAGACTCTCATCGATTCAGAGACAGGCAAGCTGGCGGAAAGCTTCAACTCGACCCTTTGGAGGCTGGTAGGATGAAGGCAAGCCATGTGAAGGTGTGCGTCCTCAGGATCGAAGGTACGAACTGCGAAGAAGAGTCGTACCTGGCTTTCAAGCGTCTAGGGACGAAACCGGAGAAGATCCATCTGAAGCAATTGACAGGCACGGACGTCTCGAACGAGGAGAAGAGATCGCTATCGGAGTACCAGATACTCGTTTTGCCAGGAGGGTTCTCCGCGGGAGACTATGTACGCGCGGGGGCGATCTTCGCGGCAAGGATGAAGAGCAAGCTGTCCGAGGACCTGGTCGAATTCATCAAGTCGGGGAAGCCCGTCCTCGGGATCTGCAACGGCTTCCAGATACTGGTTGAAACCGGGCTCTTGCCAGCCATGTCGGGGGTTATGACAGAAATTCCCGAAGCGGTTCTGGGCACGAACGATTCTGGCAGATTCGAATGCAGGCCCACGCTTCTGAGGAAAGTCAATCGCGGGAGCTGTGCATTCACGAGCAGGATTTCGCCTGACAAGATCTCGTTGATACCATCTGCGCACGCTGAGGGGAAGCTGATGTTCCCGCTCGACAAATCGAAGAAAATCGTCAAGGAACTCGAAGACAACGATCAGATAGTGTTCAAGTACGTTGATCCGGAGGGCAACCTCGCAATCTACCCTTGGTGCCCGAACGGCTCGACGGACAACATCGCGGGGATATGCAACCGGGAGGGGAACGTGTTCGGGCTCATGCCGCATCCCGAAAGGGTGTTCTTCAAGTTCACGCATCCGGACTGGACGAGACAGCCTGACGGACCGGGAGATGGAAGAGCGGTCTTCGAGTCAGTGCTGGACTATGTGACGAAGAGACTGTGAAGGCCCGGATTATCGCCCGGTATCTACCAGTAATTAAAGTTGGGAGCTAGAATGGTCAACGCAGAATGTTGTCGATCCGACGCGAGTTATTTGCCGGCAAAGAATGGAAAGGTCGAGAATCCAGATTATTGCCCCTCGGCCAGATTGATTGCTATCTCCGCGATGTCAGAGGAGTATCCACCGGTTCTTTCGATGCTCTCCGCGGCAAAAGCCAATCCCACAGCAACCTTCCCCCGTTTCTTCATGATTTCGTCAAGGAAGGCGTTCGACTTCTCTCTAAGACCAGAGGTTCGTTCGATGCAACTATTCGCCTGAGAGGAGTCCCTCTTGAACAGCGATTCAACACTGCAGTCGAGAATGGAGATTGCCTCCGCGCTCAGTTGCTCCAGACTCCTCATAGTCTCGGCATCGATTCTGGAATCCCCAAGGAGTCTGACGCTGTGGGCGATTCTCGAGGCGTGATCTGCAATCCGCTCAAGCGCCTTTGCTGTGGATAGCATCGAGTCGGACTCCAGCCATGTCATCTTCATTTTTGCTGCAAATGTGACATTACGCCTGGTCATCGCGTGTTGTTTTTCAACAAACCAATGAAGCCGGTCAACTTCATCATCGCGGGCAATGACCTCGTCGGCCATTCCTCTGTCTAGTCCCTTCGCAGCCTTGATCGACTCCTCCAGCATGTTCCTCGCCATCAAGTGCATCCTTCGCACCACTTTTCTCATGTCGAGGTCTGCATGGTCGGCAACGTCCTGAAGAACCACAAGGCCGGAACTCTCCTCCACAACCTCAGGACCGATCACGCGTCTGGAGAAATCCTGGATGGTCTTCCTGAGCTCCGTTGGGATCCTGCCCTTGGCGCGTATCTCTATGACATCATATCCAGTCACGTATGTGCCAATAAGAAGCCGGAGAAGCGCCTTCGAGTCCGTTGATGGGTTGATATCAACGACCTTGACGAGCTTCTCCGATTCCCTGGGCATGCGAGGATCGACTATCAGGGTCCCGTCCCCTGTGACGCTCAGCGCCACCTGATCACCTTTCTTGAGTCCGGCGCTCTGTATCCATTTCTTTGGCAAGGACACCACATAGGTCGAGCCACCGGTTTTCTGAATTTTCCTAGTCTCTTCCATACGGAGATTCTCCCCCTATTCTCACTGACACCGGTGCACTCTATAGAATGCACCAGCTTCAGACTTGTGTATGATAACTATATTCATCTATATATTTGTCCACGTGCTAGCGAGTGACAGTCGGTTCTACATTCAGAGATGTCAAGTGCATGGATCCACCATGGCTTGAATGAAGAGAGATGAGAGAATGGAGAGACGAACGACAACGGAAGAACACAGAGAAATGCAGATCGATGAGAGGAAACTGTACGACGAGGTCGGAGAAGACCTGGACGCCGATTTCCGGGACAAGTGAGCCCGCAATTGAGAATTGAGGCTTGGTGATAGCATGAGTGAGCTTGAGGAAACGAAGGGGAGCCAGAATGGAGACCAGATTGTCATGCCCCACAAAGGTGGCAGGACTTGGATCGTAGTCGCCGCATTGGTGATTGTGGTTGGGGTCATATTAGCAGCGGTTCTTTCGGGGGGACTGCTGTCATCCGGGCACAGGAAGGATAGCGTCGCATTGACGGGCGCTGGGGCCACCTTTCCTATGCCCTTGATATTGAAGTGGGCCGACGAGTACTATAACAAGACGGACAACACGGTCAAGATCAACTATGGCGGAGGAGGAAGCGGAGCTGGCATCACCCAGATCAAGGACAAGCACGTGGATTTCGCAGGATCGGATGCACCCCTTAGCGCGACCGATTCTTCCACATATGGACTTGTGCACATCCCAGAAACCCTCGGGGCGGTCGTCGTGGCGTACAATGAGCCCGGTCTGCAGACCCTGCGCTTGGATGGACCCACTCTGGCCGGGATCTTCATGAGGAACATTACGACATGGAATGACCCTGCCATCGCCGGTCTGAATCCAGGCATCACACTGCCCTCGGATCAGATCACAACAATAGTGCGATCAGACTCATCGGGAACGACTTTCGTGTTCTCGGGGTATTTGACTGTGGTGAGCAACGAATTCGCAACCCTCTACGGACAGGGAAAATCAGTCAGTTGGCACGATGCAATCGGTGCCAACGGGAACTCTGGAGTCACGCAGACAATCAAGACGACTCCGCATTCGATTGGGTACATCGAGTTGGCGTATGCAATCGCGAACAACGTCCCGTTCGCGCAATTGAAGAACCATGATGGCAACTTCGTGAACGCCTCGCTTGAGACGACCTCTGCCGCCGCATCGAGCGCACCCCTCCCTGCGGGCGACGGAGACTGGTCCCATGTGAACATACTGAACGCACCTGGAGCTGGCGCATACCCGATTGCCAGCTTCACCTACGTACTCATCTACAAGGAATTGTACAATGACCAGAGCAAGATGAATAAGACGGCGGCGAAGGCGTTGGTGGACTTCCTATGGTGGGTCGTGCATCAGGAGGGGCAATCATACGCGCCCGACCTGTACTATGCCGAGCTGCCTTCTTCCGTCACTGCGATCAACGAAGCGACTCTCAATTCGATCACGTACAATGGGCAGACGCTCAGATAGGCAAGTGTGGAGGCCCATAGACATATCCCTCCGGTTGAGAAAGAGGGCAAGAACCTTGGGGGACGAGGCAGATTCGGCAAGGCGGCTATCATGGCGAGTAGCAAGGGTTCGAGACTAAGAGGGAAACCTCTGAGATTCGGAGGTGACCTGGTATTCGAATATTCGGTCATGGGAGTGGCGACTCTAACCCTAGCTCTGGTATGGCTGCTCGTCGTAAGGATGGTTTTCGATGCACAGTTATCCATCGAGAGATTTGGGTTCGGATTCTTGATCGGAGGAGATTGGGATCCGAACCGAGACGTGTACGGAGCCCTTCCTTTCATTTTCGGCACTCTGATGACAACGGGAATTGCTGTGCTGATCGGAGTGCCTCTAAGCATTGGCATCGCAACCTACCTATCAGAATTGGCACCGCCCTGGTTGAAGGGGCCTCTCTCTTTCGTTGTTGAGCTGTTGGCTGCGGTGCCGAGTGTCATATACGGACTCTGGGCGATGTACGCTCTTAGGCCAGTGATGGTTGACACTGTCGAGCCGTTCTTCCAGAGCGTTCTTGGATGGACGCCTTTGTTCCAGGGAGACCCCGTAGGGCTGGACAAGTTCACCGCGGGCATCATTCTCGCGATCATGATCATTCCCACGATCGCATCCGTGTCGAAAGAGGCAATGATGGCCGTTCCCGATTCGCAAAGGGAGGCAGCTCTCAGCATCGGTGCGACCAGGTACGAGACGACAAGAATAGCCGTGCTCACCTACGCGCGTTCCGGGATCTTTGGCGCATGCATACTCGGCCTGGGCAGGGCGGTCGGAGAGACGATGGCTGTGACCATGACCATTGGGAACGCGAACAGAGTATCCTGGTCGCTTCTGGATCCTGGCCAGACCATGGCAAGCCTGATCGCCAACAACTGGGGAGAGGCTCAAGGATTGCAGTTGTCCGCGTTGATCGAGGTCGGTCTCGTTCTCTTCGTCATTGCACTCTTGGTGAATGTCATCGCGAGGATAATGGTCGGAAGATTCATGAGCAGAGTCCCAGCAACAGGTGGTGGGCTGTGAACACATACGAGTATCGCAAGCTGAAGAACACACTCGCCTCTGGACTCGCCATTGCGTGTGTCATCCTTGCCTTGATTCCCCTGGTCTACATCCTTGCTGGCGTTGTGATGAAGGGGGCGCCGGCTCTGAGCTGGGAGTTCCTGACTAACAGGACAGTAGGGACTGGTGAGCCGGGCGAGGGGATAGGCAACGCGATAGCCGGCACTCTTCTCCTCGTCTCCTACGCAAGCATGATAGGCCTGCCGGTCGGCATTCTTACGGGCATCTACGTTTCTGAATATGGCAACAACAAGTTCGGAACTGCTGTGAGGTTCTTCAACGACGTCCTGGCCAATTTCCCGTCGATTGTCGTGGGCCTGCTTGCATACGCATTGGTGGTGGCTTATCTCAATGTTGGCTTCTCCCTGATTGCCGGATCTGTCGCCCTCTCGATCATAATGATACCGATTGTGGCCAACACGACCGAAGAGGCTCTCAGGATGGTCCCCAATTCATTGAGAGAAGGAGCACTTGCACTGGGAGTGACCAGGTGGAGGACGGTCCTCAAGGTTATGCTCGTGAGCGGAAGGGCAGGCATAGTGACAGGGGCACTGCTCGCGATTGCCCGGATCGCCGGTGAGACGGCCCCTCTTCTCCTCACAGCTTTCTACAGCAGCTATTGGTCGTTCTCCCCGACCGAACCCATAGCTTCGCTGCCGCTGACGATATTCCGAAACTACAATTCGCCTTCGGAGGTGCTCCTCCAGCAGGCATGGGGGGCTGCCCTTGTGCTAATCATTATCGTGCTAACGCTGAACATCGGGGTTAGGTTGTTCATGAGACAGAAGACAAAGAAATCAAAGGCGGTGAGAATGAGATGGATGACAAGATTGTCACGAAGGGATTGAACGCATACTTCGGCGATGTCCATGCCGTGAAAGGGATTGACATCCGAATCCCGAAGAACGCGATAACGGCGATCATTGGGCCTTCTGGCTGCGGGAAGTCCACCCTTATAAGATGCATGAACAGGATGCACGAAGTCGTGCGCGGAGCACGGGTCACGGGGGAAGTGCTGTTGGACGGCAGGGACATCTACGGCAGTCAAATGGATCCAGTGCTAGTGAGAACCAAGGTCGGAATGGTGTTCCAGAAGCCAAACCCGTTTCCGACCATGTCCATCTACGACAATGTTGTCGCAGGCATGAGGCTGAATGGAGAGAAGGACTGGAAGAGGCTTGACGCGACGGTCGAAAGAAGCCTCAAGCTCGCCGCCCTGTGGGATGAGGTGAAACACCAGCTAGACGCATCCGGAGTAAGCATTTCAGGCGGGCAACAGCAGAGGCTCTGCATAGCGAGGGCACTGGCGGTCCAGCCCGAGGCACTGCTGCTCGACGAACCCTGTTCCGCTCTGGATCCCATAGCCACTGCGAAGATTGAGGATCTCCTCTTCGATCTCAAGGACAAGTACACGATAGTCATAGTCACGCACAACATGCAGCAGGCCGCACGAGTTGCGGACTTCACAGCATTCATGTATATGGGAGAGTTGATTGAGTTCGGCGTCACGAAGAAGATCTTCGAGAACCCAGATAAGGAACTCACAGAGAAGTACATCACGGGGAGGTTCGGTTAGAATGTCACCGAGGAAAGCCTACGAGACGGAACTCACGGAGCTGGATCGGCTCATGGAGAAGATGGCTACAAGGACGAGCGAAGCGATAGAGTTGGCAGTGAGGTCGTTTGAGAAGCTCGACCTTGACCTCGCAGAGAAGGTGAAGAAGATAGACGAGGAGATGTACCTCCTCAACATCGAGATTGAGAAGCGTTGTCTGGAGGTCATTGCCCTCCAGTCGCCTGTTGCCAAGGACCTACGAACGATAGGAACATACCTGAAAGTGATCACTGACTTCGACAGGATAGGCCGATATGCCAGGGACATCGCGGAGGTCACCATCCACGCGCAGGCCATGGCGCACTTCAAACCGCTCGTGAGCATTCCGCACATGGCTGAGATGGCGGAACGGATGGTCGATCTGTCCGTGGATGCATTTCTGAAGAGAGACACCTTGCCGACGAAAGAGGTCTTCGAACTGGAGGACAAGGTAGATTCGCTGTACGACGAGATCTTCAGGGAGGTCATCACATACATGATGGAGGACTCCAAGAAGATCGGCCTGGGCATCAATTACACACTCGTGGCCAGGTATCTCGAGCGGATTGCTGACCATGCCTGCAATATCTCCGAGAGGGTGATATACATGGTCACAGGCCAGAGGGTGGTCAAGGAGTGATTCGCCTGCCCGTAGTGGACGGGCGGCCGCGAGAAGACAAGAATCAGCGTCATCTAAGCCAAGGGGAGGATCACGATGAAAGAGGAATTCAGACGCGAGCAAGTCCTTTTCGTCTGCACCCACAACTCAGCCAGATCCCAGATGGCAGAGGGCATACTCCGAGAACTCTACGGTGACCGTTTCGAGGCTCACAGCGCCGGCACGATACCGACTGCCGTGGATCCTCGCGCAATCAGCGCAATGGCCGAGGTCGGAATCGACATTTCGCACCACAGGTCTAAGAGCGTGAGCGAGTTCGATGGAAAGGATATCGACTACGTTGTGACGCTGTGCAGCGACGCAAAGGAAGTCTGTCCATTCTTTCCCGGTGCAAAGGAATACATTCACCGTGGGTTTGTCGACCCCGCCGACAAGTCGGAGCCAGAGGCCGTGGCAGCATTCAGGCAAGTGAGGGATGAGCTCAAGGACTGGATATCAAGGATTTTCGGCCAACAGAAGAAGGAAGGAGTCACCGGAGGAATGCATTTCGAACTCTCATCGGAATAGGTCTGGCGTCCAATCAAAGGGAACAATCAGCTCTGCATTCACGTGAATTGCCAGTGGAATGTGCGAGGGCCCGGATTATGGCCAAGAATCTACCGGCAGTTGATGTCTGAGGCGATACCTGCCGGTGTTAAATGAGAATAGAAAGAGAAGGGGTTTGACAGAGGCTAACTCTGTCGCGTCACGGGCTAAGGAATCCTGCATCAGATCTCAGGTACCTCGTCCAAGGCTGCATTTGCCTGGATCAATCCCGAACCAGTTGCGTTCGCTCCCCAAGAGTACTCGTACCAACCCATTGTTGGGCTTAGGTCGAATATATCCATGGATCCAGCTGGTATGCCTAGCGCTGTGGCCTTCAGAATTGACTCGACATCTGCTTGGCCCAACATCGGATTCTTCTCGAGCATTTGGGCGGCGACGCCTGTAACGTGTGGCGCGGCCATGCTCGTTCCGCCTAGATAGTAGAAGTTACCGGGGTTCCTGCCTGCGAGCCATCCAAGCCCCGAGCTCCACCATGGAAGGTGGGAGTAACCTGGAACTCCTGGATACGGTCCTCTGACCCAGCTTCCCGGAGCCACAACGTCAAGATACTGCCCCTCTAGTTGTCTGCTGCTCCATGACGTGATGTAGACTTGACTGGCCAGATCTGACTGATCCTCAGTTATGTCATTGTAGCCGTAGGTCGTGTCCTGGAGCCACCAGAGTCTGTAACGGGGTGGCGGCGGAACAGGGACATCGCCAGGTGCGTACCACTCGTACTGCCATCCGCAAGCGCCTACTGATATAACCTGCTGGTAAGCGCCTGGGTAGCCCATGCCAGCGTCTCCCTCATTTCCTGCTGATGCCACAACGATTACGCCGTTGGATACTGCATAATCGATTGCATCAGACATGACTGTCGAAGGAGATGGTCCCCCGAGGCTCATTGTGATGATCATCGGGCTGTAACCTGCTATCTTCAGGTCAGTAGCATATACTATGCCTGCTGCTACTGCGCGGTCCGTGCCCATGACGAACTTCTGGTCAGTGTAGTCGACTGGGTCGGTGTGCGACTTTCCGATCGTGTAGTCGGCCAAGACTCTGACGGGTATGATCGTCACGTCAGGAGCAATTCCTTTCACGAACACTGGCTTTAGTGGGAATCCCGCGGCGGCGTCGGCTGGCGCGTAGTAGTTGTAGCCGAGTATCGTGCTAGTCACGTGTGTGCCGTGAGTAGAGCCAGTACTTCCGATCCAGCTTATCTCGTATACGGTGCCGCTCTCAACGAATTTCCCTGTAGCCTGGTCCCATACGATGTTCTCTTTGAAACCTTTGCCAAGGTCAGTCGCAATGTGATCCACAGGGAAGTAGTCCTTCCAGTTGGGCGCCAGTCCAGTGTCCAAGACTGCAACATACACGCCCTTTCCGGTGTATCCTGTGATATCGCTGTTTGTCATGTCGGCGTCCCATGTGCTACGGGCTTCCAGCGGAATTTTCGGAGCTGCGCTCACATGGAAGCTCGCCAATGGAACGATTAACACGATTGCACAGACAGCGACTAAAGCCAATCTTGCTAACCCTCGTTTTCCATTACCTTCTTTCATAATCCTCCCCCTTTAGCTGGGTCAGTCATCTGAATTAGCGTATTTAAGAATTAGCGCTTACTGACCAGGGTGGTAGTGAGGCAACAACGCATTGAATTCTGCCCGGGGAATCAGAGGGACACGATAAGCTCGACCTGATCGCTGTCCTTGAGTCCGAGCGAGCGCCTCAAATGGTACTTGCAGATGACCTCGATGATGTCCGTGTGGTGAGACCTCACGGGCAGCACGACTGCGCACTCCATGTTGTGGATCGTCGCGAGGAAACACTTCACATCTCCGAAGGTCCTGCCCTCCTTCTCGAATCCCTTTATCAGGATCCCCTCGGATTTTCGAAGGATATCAAGCTTGGGCAGCTCCGGATCGGCAAGTCTCAGGTTCAGAGTCCCCTCGAAGGGCTTGAACCAAAGCTTCTTCTGGAACTGGTCGGCGTAGACCTCCTGGTTGACGTAGTATTGCCCTTCCCCGAGACCAGAAGTAACGGTCCCGATGATAACGAGGTGGTCCTTCATCTCGAATATGCGCTGATAATCCGAATACTCTTTTCTGAGAAGTTCGAAGCCCTTGTCGGTGAGCTTGATCCTCTGCCTCCTAGCGCCGAGGTCTCGCTCGATGAGGCCGTCACCAAGCAACTCGAGTATCTTCTTGGAGGCAGACTGTTGGCTGATCTCGAGAACGTTTCCGAGCTCCCTCGATGAGATGGCGATGTAGTCGTGCACTCCGCCCATCAGGGCTATGTGTTTCAGAGTCGCGATTTGCTTCTCATGCATGGTACGGCTCGGATGAGCAAGGCATCATAATAGCTTTTCGTCGGCGACATTGCTAGCAATCGTCGGCGACTAGATATCGTTCACTCCGCAACCTAACAACTGGAACACGCCTTTCTTTGAGCCTTTGTATGAGTTCTCTATCGTTGGTAACGACGGCTGCGGACCGCTGAAGCGCAATCTCGATCACAGCATCATCGCCCCTGAACTCTGTCTCAACGATCCGATAGTTCCTCGCCAACGCGAGGGCAGCCTTGCCGTTCTTGTCTGTCGTGTTTGCCAACTCGCCAAGGACTGAACTCGGAACGAAAATAGGTATGTCACCGAACAAACGTTTGAGCTCATGATCCAGGTTCAGCTTGAACTGGAACGGCATCAAAAGGGCATTCGCATCGAGAACGATAGCTTGCGGCAGGGCATCACACGCCTACTTCACTATGCCGTAGCCAATAAGACGCCACTTGCCTGATATTCGTCTCGATATGGCTATTCTCTGGTTCTTCTCGACACAGACGGGGATCTTCAGACTCACTTCGGCGGAATCTGACCTACCGCTGGTTACCACTCCCACAGTCGTCGCAGTCCCGACGC
Organism: Thermoplasmata archaeon; assembly: GCA_041494275.1. Classification (GTDB taxonomy): domain Archaea; phylum Thermoplasmatota; class Thermoplasmata; order UBA10834; family UBA10834; genus COMBO-56-21. Next base: position 33,053 of record JBGQAM010000001.1, read on the forward strand.
TGAGCATCAGGGGCTCATTCGTCTTGAGATTGTCGACGGCAAGCTCAGACGATACTCCGACCACTCTCTTCATGAGCTCGGTCCTGAACGTCAGCTCGCTGAGCACAGGTGGAAGCGATCCTGGATCTCCGGCAATCCGCCCGACCAAGGAATCGGATTTTGTAAGAGATGGGTCAAGGCCAGTTCCTATGGCAATCAGACCGCCCGGACCAGCAACATCAAGAGCTAGGCCGCCTGCGTAGAGCGACCTGACTTTAGTCGTGATGCTCTCCCAACTACTCTTGCTGCCGACCTCGACCTTTCTTCCCGGCAAGATCTCCACTTCGTCACCGATCTTTAGCTTGCCCTGTGTCAGAGATCCTCCAATCACTCCACCCTTGAGACTGGCAAGCTTCGTCCCGGGAACGTTGACGTCGAATGACCTGGCGATGTACATCTTGGCGGGTTTCGACTTGTCCCACTTCGGGGTCGGGATCTTCTTCTCGATGGCCTCGATTAGCATGTCTATGTTCACGTCGTGGTGAGCGGAGATAGGAATGATCGGGGCCTTCTCTGCTATCGTCCCCTTGATGAAGGTTAGGATCTCAGCATAGTTCTTCTTGGCCTCCTCCTTGGAGACTATATCGATCTTGTTCTGGACGACTATTATCTTGTCTACTCCAATAATAGACAGAGCCATCAGGTGCTCCCTCGTCTGCGGCTGAGGACACTCCTCATTCGCTGCCACGAGCAGCAGCGCCCCGTTCATTATCGCTGCGCCCGAAAGCATCGTAGCCATCAATGTCTCATGGCCAGGGGCGTCAACGAAGGAGACGGATCTGAGGAGCTCGCACTCGCCTTTGCAGTTCGGGCAAGTCGGCTGGTTGGAATAGCATTCTGGCCCTTCGCAGTTCTTGCACTTGTAGAAAGCGACATCAGCGTAGCCAAGGCGAATCGAGATGCCCCTCTTGACCTCTTCGGAGTGCCTATCGGTCCACTCGCCCGTCAGAGCTTTCGTCAGCATGGTCTTGCCATGGTCCACGTGGCCGATCATGCCGATGTTGGTCTCTGGCTGGCTAGGAACCTTCATTACTGCTTCTTCTCCTCTTTCTTCAAAAGTTCGGAAGCCGGCTTCATGCCGTGTTGCGTGATCTTCATGTTGATCTGCAGGGTGTCTGGAGCTATCGTATTGCCCCGTACGTTCTTCCGCCGCCTCAGCCCGTTCTTCTTGGAGTTGAAGCCGATGCTCTTGGAGATCAGGAGCTTCTTCCTTCTCGGGCCTGGCAAGTCCTTTCTCATCGGGAACCCGTCCTTGTCGCTCCCGCCAGTGATCTCTAGCTTGAAGCCTGGCAAGCCGACGAAGATGCCGTCTACCACGTCGCCTATCTTCTTGCCGATTAGCGAGTTAGCGTGATGACCTGCGACTGGCGTCTGATATGACTTCCCATCTTTGGGATCGCTTATTACAGCTCTGAACTCCGCCAAACAATCCACTCCGGTGTGTACGACGCCCTAATGCGAAAGGAGTTATATAGGTTTCGGACACGGAAATGGAGTACTGGTATGTCGATTCGGAGACCACAGGAATCGTGTACGTCGCTATGATTATGGTCGTCGAAAAGACTTCCAATGACAGGTAGGGAGAGGCGATGAAGAAGATCACGCGAGAATACCTGAAGAACATGATGGACACCGACGTCGACTTCGTCCTCATAGACGCGCGCGGACACGAAGCGTACGCCAAGGAGCATCTACCCCGAGCCATTTCGATCCCATCCGACCACCTTGGTGAACACTTGCTCAGAAAGCACAAGAAGAATACGACTTTCGTGACCTATTGCTCAAGTTTCGAATGCGAAGCGAGCACGATAGCCGCCCAGAAGCTGGACAAGTACGGTTTCAAAAACGTGCTCGAATTCAAAGGCGGGCTGGAGGACTGGAAGAAGGCCGGGTATCCGACGGAGAAGTGATTCATCTTCCCCAGAACGGCTTCTCCTTCCGTTTTATCACGGCGAGCTGCTCGAGGACCTCGATCTCGTCTTGCTTCAGGGCGTAATTGGCAAGCTCGTGCGCATGGCTCTCCGGGATGTCGACCATCAGTATGTCTTCGGCGTCTATCTGCCTTCCCACAATCGCGTCATCGATCGATATCGCGACTTCGGCGCCCGCAATCGCCTCCTTGAGCGATTCCTCGCCGCTGCGTATGCTCTTGATCTTGCCGACTTCCTTTCCATCCTGCCTTATCAAGCCTTGACCAGGACGGATCCGGCCAGCAAGGACTCTGACACCAACGATTGCTGGCTTGCTCACCCTGAATATGTGGTCCCTCATTATCACGATCTTGCCAGGGAAAACTACCTCGAGCCTCTGCTCAACCTCGACCTCTTTCGTCCGCTCCTTGCACCAGGTCCTGTAGTCCTCCAGCAATCGGTACATTACATCGTTCTCGAATATCTTGATGCTGGAGGAGATGGCCTCGGACTTCGCATCTTCATTTATATCAACGTTGAACGCAAAGATGGCTCTGTGCAGAGGATCAGAGAAGTGCGATGCCTCGACGACGTCCTTCCGAGTCACATTGCCAATATCGATCTTCCTGATTGGAAGGTCGTCCTGCTTGGCCTCGAACGCAAAAGCCTCGAGGGACCCGATTGCATCACCTCTGACGATGATGCCTTCTCCAGCAAGCTCTACCTTGATCTGGCTCTCCTTGCGGATTTCATCCTTGAGCTCTTCGAGGTTCCCATCGACGACCCTGATAGTGCCGCCGGCCATCGCAGTCTCCAAGCCCTGAGCGATGATACGTATGCCAGCAGCGGCGGAAACCTCCTTGGCGCGTTCGAACCGCTGGGTAGGATCGCGTATCTCGTCCAAAGGCCGCGGCCGCTGAAGCCCCTTGATCTTTGCGACTATCGGCTCGTCCTTGACCGAAGAGACGACTATCTGGTCTCCGACCTTGACGGTCCCGCGGTAGATGATAGAGTCGATGGCAGTGCCTATCCCCCTCTCTTCCTTCACCTCGAGGACTGTCCCCTCGCCCGGTCCATCTTCGGTCCTAAGGTCTTCTCCAAGGAATCTCTGCGCTAGTCCGACGAGCATGAGAAGAAGATCGGGAAGACCTTCGCCGTACTTGCCACTGATCGGCACCATGGCGACCGTCTTCGTGAAGTCCGTGATCTTGTCGAAACGGTCTGCGCTGAGACCGCACTTGTCGAATATCTTGCCCGAGAGGTTGTAGATCTTCTCCTCCAATTCCGCGGCGACCCTCGGGTCCTGAGCGGAGACAGCCTCGCTGAATGTCTTCCACTTCTCGTGTCTCCAGCCGGGTATGAGGTCTATCTTGTTTGCTGCTATCAAGAACGGTGTTCTGAACTTCTTCAGTATGTTTATCGACTCGATTGTCTGCGGTTTCAGACCCTCGTTGATATCGATTACGAGAACGGCGAGGTCTGCCAAAGCACCGCCTCTGGTCCTCAAAGTTACGAACGAGTAGTGTCCAGGAGTATCTATGAAGAGCAGGCCGGGGACGGAGAACTTATGATCGCCAATCAGCGGACCGCAGAGCTTGTAGATTGTCTCGATGGGAACATCGGTGGCTCCGATATGCTGGGTTATTCCCCCCGCCTCACGGCTGACGACCTCGGTGCCCCTGATCATGTCCAATATCGTCGACTTGCCGTGATCGACGTGACCCATCACAGAGACTATCGGATGCCGGATGGCCATACATCTCACCAATGGTCATACGTTATATCAAGTTAACCGCGCAGATGAGAGTGATACGCAAACGAATCGAAGGGGTTTCGCAGCGCGGGTCACTTCTCGAAAAGCCAGGCCTCGTCGGCTTTCTCGTACTTCTGGATCTCGTAGTCGTTGAAGAACAGCTTGATCTCGCGCTTCGCGCTCTCGGACGAATCAGAGCCATGCACGATGTTCCTTCCCGTGACTTGGGAGAAATCACCTCTGATCGTCCCCGGAGTCGCATCCTGGGGGTTCGTCTTGCCCATCATAGCCCTCACTGCTGCGACCGCGTTCTCTCCCTCGAGAACCATGCACAGGACGGGCCCCGAGGTTATGTACGAGAGCAGAGGCTCGTAGAATCCTTTGCCCTTGTGCTCCTCGTAATGCCTCTCCGCCAGCTCCTTTGGGATCTTCATCATCTTCATGGCGGTGATCTTGAGTCCCCTATCCTCGAACCTATGCACGATCCTGCCGACAAGTCCTCTCTGGACCCCGTCTGGCTTGACCATCGCAAATGTCTTCTCGATCATGACTTGCCACCTTCAGCCGCCTTGTCCTTCTGCTCCGATTTCGGCTTCTCCGTCTTTGCGGCGTCAGGCTTCTTAGCGAGGACCTTCTTGGCAGGCTCTTTCGGGGCCTGCTTCTTCCCCTCGGTCTTCGGCTTCTCCTCTTTCGCGGGTGCCTTGGTCTCTTCTTTCTTCGGCTCGGGCTTCTTCTCTTCCTTTGCCTCCGACTTCTTGACCTTTCGAGCCTTCGGCGCTTCTGCTGGTGCTTCTGGCTCACCCTTCATCCTAATCTGCTTCTCCCGTGCGTAGTACTGGGTCCAGGTGGTCCTTCTCGGAAGACGACCCAGAACAACCATGTTCTTGAAACACTTGGAAGTGCAGAAGTTGTAGACGACCCCGTCCTTCTTGATGTACATCCTGCCCGTCCCCGGCTCGATCTCGTCACCGCAGAACGTGCACACTCTTCGCTCGACCATCGGATATCACCCTTGATGCAGGACGCTCAGCGAACGCTGAGCTTCCTCGCCTCTCTTGAGGTCTCCTTCAGCATCAACACGTCGCCGACCCTTATGGGACCCATAGCGTTCCGAGTGATGATACGGCCCTTGTCTCTGCCGTCCATTACCCTGACCTTCACCTGAGTCGCCTCGCCTGTCATGCCCGTCCGGCCGATGACCTCGACGACCGTTGATGGTATGCTATCGTCTTCTGGCATTCTAGGTCACCTACTTCTTCAGCGCCTTCAGCTTCTCGGCCAGCTCGTCAAGTGCTGGCTTGCCCTTCGCAGCGTCGAGTATCGCAACCGCTGCTGTCGGTTTCTCGAGCCCGCACGCGTTGCCGAGCTCTGCCTTGCTCGGAACAAAAGCGTACGGCACGTTCCGCTCTTCGCAAAGAGCGGGCATGTGCATCAGTATCTCTGGAGGTGAGACGTCCTCAGCCATTACGACCATGAGTGCCTCGCCCCTCTCGACGAGTTTCGTGACTTCATTCGTACCCTTGCGTATCTTGCCGCCGTCTCTGGCCAACTCGACCAGCTCGTACGTCTTGTCAGCTAGATCCTTCGGCATCTCGAACTTCACATATACTGGCTTCGCCAAGTTGATACCTCCTTCAGGTGCGTGAGCACCGTCATCATTCATCGGCCCTTTCGTTGAAAAGAGCAGAATGAGTAGATGGTTTTGGTATAAAATGGTTGCTGGAGCTACATTGGAGGAAGCGGGACACCCACAACACAGAAATAACCTGAAAAGTGTTCAGCGACCGGATTCCAGTGCCCCAACATACACATTCCGGAGAATCTACGAAGATGCCTCTTCGGGCTTCTGTTCCAGAGTTGGTCTACAGGAGGTACAAGGGTGCGAGCGACGACGCTGCAATAGCGGAGGTGATGAACCGAAGCTGGGAGGCGGACCTTGTGGATTCAATCATCAGCGTGTCCGACGTAGCCGCGAAGCTCATTCCGTCTGAGACCTTCGACCCGGCTCGTGACGTCATGATACTGGAAGCGAAAGGCAGAGTGGTCGGGATGTGTGAAGTGTCATGGGGCCGGAGGCTGAATAACATCACCGCCTATATGCAAAGGGCACACCTCCTGCCAGAGTGGCGGCAGTGCGGCATCAGAGAGGAGATGTTCCGACTTAACGAGAACAGGATTCGAGAAATCGCTGCCTCGCATGGCAAGGACCGCACAAAGGTCTTCGAAGTCTACGCCAACAGCGAACCCAACGAATGGAAGGCGCTCTTGGAGAAGAACGGCTACAAACCCTCGTGGTACTTGTTCGCGATGCTCAGGCCTCTAGCGGAAAGCATACCAGACCTCCCACTGCCGAAAGGCGTAGAAGTGCGTCCTGCCAAGCCGGAGCAGTACAAGACTATCTGGGATGCTACAGCGGAGGCGATGCGAGACGAGAGAACCTTCACCGAAGAACGTTGGAACGACGAGGCCTTCGCGCGGTACGCAAAATCGTCCAATTTCTCCCCCCATCTGTGGCAGATCGCATGGGAAGGAGATCAGGTCGCCGGGGGAGTGCACAACTACATCGACGAAGACGAGAACGTCGAACTGAAGCGCAAGTGGGGTCATACCGAGGAGATATTTGTCAGGCGGCCTTGGAGACGGAAGGGGCTCGCACATGCCCTGATAGCCCGGAGTTGCCGGCTGCTGAAGGAGAAAGGGATGGATCACGCTACGCTCGATATGGAGGCCGAGAATCCGTCCGGTGCGCTCAGGCTCTACGAGAGCCTTGGATACAAGAAAGACAGAGAATTCGTCTTCTACAAGAAGCCGCTGTGAGCAGCTCTCAAAGAGCGTCCTCCGAGACTGCCATTTCGATGGAAAAGTCAATCGTACAAGAAGCTATATCGCCACTCACCATCAGGATACTTGGTGATTGCCGTGACTATTCCGCTCGTTCACTTCCAACCGATCGGCACCAAGGTCGAAGCAAGGAAGGACAGCAATCTTCTTGACCTTGCCAGGGATTCTGGCGCGGCAATCGAGTCCATCTGCAGTTCTCTCGGCAAATGCGGGAAGTGCAAGGTCATAGTGAGATCGGGAGGAAAGGCTCTCGGGAAGGTGACTGAGAGCGAGAGACTGATTCTCGACAAGCGCGAACTGAAGGACGGTGTCAGGTTAGCGTGTCAGGCAAGGGTTGTCTCTCCCGCCAATATCACCGTCGACGTGCCCGAGGAGAGCAGAAGAGGGCACCACAGATTGCTGGCTTCCGGCGTAGAGAGGAAGATCGAACTCAAACCCGCAGTGCGGAAATTCGTTCTGAAGATCCCTCCCGCGACTATGCGTGACCTTAGAGCTGATGATGACAGGCTTCTCCAGGTCTTGAAGAACAAGGTGAAGGGAAGGTTGGAGGTGTCGCCGGGCGTCCACCGGCATCTTCCAGATGCTCTCAGACACAGCTCTTGGACCACTACGGTCACACTCTTCAGGGACGAGGAGATTATCCGCGCGGAGCCTGGTGATACTTCAGCGCGACTGTTCGGGATAGCAGCGGACATAGGAACTACGAAGGTCGTCGCATATCTTCTCGATCTGCGTACTGGCGAGGTGCTCGACACTGAGAGCATGCCGAACCCGCAGATCCCCTTCGGCGAGGACCTCATGTCTAGGATCGCGTACACCAATAAGAATCCCAAGGGGTTAGAAGAGCTCCAACGAGTAGTTGTTCACGGGCTCAACGCACTGATCTTCAAGCTGTGCGGAGATAGGGGACTCACCCCCGACGAGATCCTCGAAGTAATGGTCGTCGGGAACACAGCTATGCACCACATCTTCTTCGGCATACCGACGACCCATCTGGCAGCAGCTCCGTATGCCCCTGCAGTCAGGACCTCATTGTCAGTGAATCCGACCCACGTTGGATTGAACACATATCCATTCGGAAAAGTCTCGTCACTCCCAAACATAGCGGGGTTCGTCGGAGCAGATGCGGTCGCGGATCTCCTGTCTAGCGGATTGTACGACGACAAGGAAGTCGGCATGATGATCGATATCGGCACAAACACGGAGATAATCGCGGGCAACAAGGATAGGCTGGTAAGCTGCTCGTGCGCATCCGGACCCGCATTCGAAGGCGCGCACATCAAGTTCGGCATGAGAGCATCAACTGGCGCAATCGAGCGAGTCTGGATTGACCCAGTCACGTACGAAGTCAGGCTCAGGACCGTGGATGACGCGCAGCCTAGGGGCATATGTGGCTCGGGGATTGTGGACGCGGTCTCGGAGCTGTTCAAAGCAGGCATCCTTGAGCCATCGGGCAAGATCGTAGTCTCTGAATCGAATCCACGCACGAGAACTACCGCGGACGGACAAACGGAATTCATACTTGCGCAGGGCAAGGAGACAATCTCTGGATACAACATCTCGATAACCCAGCACGATGTTCAGGAGATTCAGTTGGCGAAGGCCGCGATATTCACGGGCGTCTCCATCCTGATGAAGAGGCTCAAGTTCAAGCCTTCCAGCCTCAGAAACATCTACGCTGCCGGAGCCTTCGGGACCTATGTCGATGCGAGCAGCGCCATCAACATCGGGATGTATCCAGATGTGCCTGTCGACAGGATCAGATTCATCGGCAATGCCGCGGGCTCAGGTGCCAGAATGTGCCTCAAGTCCATCCGTGTGAGGGATTTGGCAGACAAGCTCTCTCGCAAGGTGGAGTACATAGAACTCGCTGCAGAGTCGGAATTCCAGAAGGAGTTCGCCCAAGCCATGTTCTTGCCACACAGGGACCTCTCGAGGTTTCCTAGCGCGAAGAAGACCGCCATGAAACGGCCTGTGTAGACGTAACCCCCCAGGGGCATCCCCGCGAAGCTTAAATAAGGTCTCAGCATTCGCGCAACAAGCGGACCCTGGTGTTGACAACCAGCGGCCGAGGCATTTGTGGAAAAATGAAGGCGATGATATTGGGGACTGGAGCTGTCGGCTCAGTCACTGCCGAGGTTCTCGGTCATTCCGAGGAATTCGACAAGGTCGTTCTGGCAGACGTGAACATCGAGAGGGCAAGAAGGGCCGAGAAGAAGATATCGAGCGACAGTGTCACCGTGCAGAAGGTCGACGCATCCGATCTTGACTCTCTGACAAAGGCTTTCAAAGGAATTGACATCGTGCTGAACGCAGTCATACCCCGGTTCAACATGAACATCATGAAGGCGTGTCTCAAGGCGAAAGCCAACTACAGTGACATGGCATGGGACGTGGCGCTGGACAAGACCAAGCCGGGGGAGATAATCGAGAAGACCCCAGCGATGGAATTTATCAAACTGGACACGGAATTCAAAAAGGCGGGCCTCGCGGGGATGATGGGGCTCGGCTGCGATCCGGGGCTGTCGAACCTCTTCGCGAGAATGGGCGCAGACAGGATGGACAAAGTGAAGCAGATACTCGTAAGAGATGGCGACAACGGAGCCGTTGCTGGGCACCACTTCGCGCCGTTGTGGTCGCCAGAGACACTAATAGAGGAGGTTCTCATGCCTGCGACCTACTACGCGGACGGGCACTACAGGAAGCTTCCTCCGTTCAGTGGCAAGGAGCTGTTCCAGTTTCCTGACCCAGTAGGCAAGCTCCCCATATACAATGTGGACCATGAGGAAGCAGAGACGCTCCCGACCTACATAGGCGAAGTCCTGGGGAAAGGCTGCGACTACTGCGACTTCAAGATTGCACTGGGAGATGACTACGTCGAAGTGATTGACGTCCTCGGCAAGCTCGGACTGGACAGCACGAAACCGGTCGACGTCAAGGGAGTCAAGGTGGCTCCGAGAGATGTCGTGTCTGCCGTGCTGCCTGACCCATCGACTCTCGCGGACAGGGCAAAGGGAGATTGCGCTGTCGGAACAGTCGTCAAGGGAGTCAAGGACGGAAAGGATGTGGGCTATTTCATCTGGACCCAGCTCAACCATGAAGACTGCCACAAGAAATACGGACATAGTGCGACGGGGTATTCTGTCGGCGTTCCATTCGCGATTGGTGCCATACTGTTCGCTCAAGGCAAGATCAGGCAGAGGGGAGTGTACCCGCCAGAGATGCTCGATCCGCAACCCTTCGTCAAGATGCTGCCCAAGTACGGCATGAATTGCTACGAGAAGAAGCTCTGAACCGCACATCGTGATTCATCCATACTCCGAGCAACGGGATCCTTCGACCATGTCTGTGATTCAAGGCATGCTAGCTGATGCCACATCCATCACTGGCGCTCAGCGTCCCAGCCTTTCCTAGCGAAACTTAAATATGGACTCGGCTATCCGCAAATGGAGGATGCCTGGGGGGAGACTACCAGCATCCTTCGGTGTATGTGACAAAATGAAGACTATGGTTTTGGGTGTTGGTGCAATCGGATCTGTGACTGCACAGTGCCTTGCCGGCGCAGAAGAGTTCGACAAGGTCATTCTCGGGGCAAGGAATCCTGAGAAGGGAAAGCGTTTGGAGAAGAAGATTGGATCGGACAAGGTGAGCGTCGTGAAGCTCGACGCCTCGGATGTCTCGGCGATGACCAAGGCGTTCAAGGGACTCGACCTCGTCTGCAACCTTGCGATACCGAGGTTCAACTTCGCAATAATGGAGGCCTGCGAGAAGGCCAAGGTCAACTATCTGGACACTGCGTGGGACATCGCGATCGACAAGACTCCTCCGGGAGGAGTCGTGGAGCCCGCGCCCCCGTCATTCCTGTATCTGAAGAAGGATGCCGCGTGGAAGAAGTTGGGCATCACGGGTATGCTTGGGATCGGATGCGACCCCGGCTTGTCGAACCTGTTCGCTAGGAAGGGCGCAGACAAGATGGACTCCGTGAAGGAGATCCTCATTCGAGATGGAGACAACGGATTTGTCGAGGGTTACGACTTCGCACCTCTATGGTCCCCTGAGACCCTGATCGAGGAAGTGCTCATGCCTGCGACTTACTTCAAGGACGGGAAGTACAGAAAGTACGGTTCGTTCGAAAACAAAGAGACCTTCGACTTCCCAGATGGCGTCGGGAAGGTCCCGATTTACAACGTAGCTCACGAAGAGTCTGAGACTCTGGGCACGTACATTGGAGAGGTTCTCGGAAAGGGCTGCCAGTACACGGACTTCAAGATCGCACTCGGCGATGAGTACGTCGACGCGATCAAGATGATCGGCAAGCTCGGCCTGGACAACCCGAACAAGATCAAGGTCAAGGATGTGAGCGTCGCGCCGAGAGATGTTGTCAACGCTGTCCTGCCAGACCCGTCCACGCTAGGCCACCTCGCCAGAGGCCAGTGCGCGATAGGCGCGGTCGTCAAAGGCAAGAAGGACGGCAAGGACTCAGGATACTATGGCTGGACGTCGTTGGACCACAAGAAGTGCTTCGACCAGTGGCACAACAGTGCGACTGCGTGGTCCGTCGGAGTGCCAGCGGCAATAGGTGCAATCCTGTTCGCGCAGGGGAAAATCAAGATGAAAGGAGTGTTCCCGCCAGAGATGATGGATCCAGACCCATTCATCAAAATGCTTCCGAAGTTCGGTATGAACTACAAAGAGAAGAAGCTCTAGTGGAAAACCCGAAAGCTAAGGGGGGCTTGCTCCCCTCAGCTCTATCTCTCTTCTGATTGCGGCAGCGAAATCTCGCGACCGCCGAGCATCAACAGCAAGTAGAAGATTGGAGATACGGTGCGCGATGGCAGCAGGGGACGACCGCATAAGGAGATACTACCTCTTCAGAGCGGTCACTTCGTTCTCGCTCTGGGTGCCATTCTGGACGCTCTGGGCAAACAATCATCTTGACAGCCTCTTCCTCCTGACGGTGGTAGACGCTGCATTCTGGACCACGATGATATGTTTCCAGTTGCCAGCAGGTCTTCTCGGCGACAAGTATGGCCGCAAAGCGATGCTGTTCATCGGAGAGGTCCTGGTTGTCGGAGGCGTCATGTCTTTCGGCTTCAGCACCGTGTTCTGGGAGTTCCTGATCTCAAACATCGTTTGGGCAACCGGAATATGCTTTGTCGTAAGCGGGGACACCCCCTTCCTCTATGACACCTTGCTGGAATTGAACCGCGCAGGCGAGTTCATTGGTGTGAGCGCAAGGGCATGGTCAGTGATGGCCGTGATGACCGCCACCGCCTGCGTCGTCGGCGGGATTGTCGTACAGTGGGTATTGCCGGACCGCCTTGACCTCACACTCATCATCAGCGCATTCGTTGCGCTGTTAGGTTCGTTCACTGTCCTATTGCTGAAGGAACCAAAGGTCGATCGAACGAAGTTCGGATCGTACAGAACACAACTGAGGGTGGGATGGAACCAAGTCGTGTCATCAAGGGCGATACTGGTCGTAATCGCCTTCCAGATTGTAATCGAGATCGCTCTGTACGTCATGGCGGTCTTTAGATCTGTCTACATGAACGATGACTTAAATCTGAATTACTTCTACATCGGACTCTTCATTGGAAGTTTCACGATTGTAGGAGGCATTGTCGCCATGAAGGCGGGTTGGATCGAGCATCGGTTGGGAGAGAAGAAGTCGCTTCTTTTCATGCTGCTCGCGGTGATTGGATCCTTCGGGGTGGTCTTCATCGTGAAATCCTCCTGGGCAATTCTGATCCAGTACCTGATCTACACGGTCTCCTCCCTGGTCGGTCCCATCACGAACGGCTATATCAACCGGAGAGTGGACTCGGAGCACAGGTCCACAGTTGTTTCGATAGCAACTCTGTTGTTCACTCTAGTTCTGGCCCCGATTGAGATAGGGTTCGGTTTCGTCGCAACAGAGTGGGGTACAAGGGAAAGCCTGCTCATACTCGCCCTAGTGGCAGCGCCTGTAGGCCTGTTCCTCCTCTCTATATGGTTCAAAGAGGTCGATCTATCCAAACAGAAGACGAAGAGAATCAGAGCCCTCAAGCAGTTCTAGCGGTAGCGATAGCTCCCGCCACGAGCGAACAGAAAAAGGGGGGAGGATTACCGTTGCCTCGAATACCTTGTGTGCTAATAAATGTTATCAAAAGTGATACTGACTATATGAAGGCCAGCTGAACGGTCTGCCAGCGTCAATTCGACGGTTCTGCGCACTCGGACCTAAACCCCTTTCGTCTTCCCTCAGTTTCAATTCTGTAGACTTCAGAAAACCATTATGACAACAAGGAACGCGATGCCCAATGCAACAAGGACTAGAATCGCTTTGAGGGAAACATCGAATCTGTGGGATTCCTCAAATTCGAGCATGCCTTCATCGTTATCTGGCATCGACACTTGAGGTATCTCTTGCCCCATTGAACTCACTCCCTTTCCTCACCGCGTAATCGTCTTTCCTCCCCTATGGTCTTTTCCTGGAACTCCTGCGCAAATACTTAGGCGCGTATGATGATTCTGCAAACGGTATGTCAATCCCACCAGTCCCCCCCAAGATGCCTTATCGCTACTATCTCCTAATGGGCAAGTGGGGGATTGGAATCGAGAAGCATAGCCTGTGGTATCTGTTGGCCATGTTTCTGATGATTCTCGCCATCATCCTCGCTTTCTTGGCGATCGCGTGATCGCAGTCCAGAGCCCCTTCGCGTTGTCGCCTTTCCTCCCCTAAGGGCTTTTGTTCGCATTGGAGGCCCGTGTCGCGCGTTTCTTCCGAACGATTAGAACCGGTCGGGGTCGAGGGTATGCTAGATGCCCTCTGACGGGATAGGGTGAAAACCCAGGCCAGTGTCAGCGTCCGAGGGCCTTTTCCTTCTCGGCGACCAGCAACCTGGTCTTGATGACGCTGTCCGAGTTCAGGGAAATGCTGTCTATGCCGCATTCGACCAGGAACTCCGCGAAATCGGGGAAGTCCGATGGCGCCTGGCCGCAGATGCCAATCTTCTTGCCCTTCTTCTTGACCCTCTCGATCACTGACGCAATCATGCGCTTGACCGCAGGGTTGCGCTCGTTGTAGAGATGGGACACAAGCTCCGAGTCTCGGTCGAGGCCCAGCATGAGCTGTGTGAGATCGTTTGAGCCGATCGAGAAACCGTCGAACACATCCGCGAACTCCTCTGCGAGAACGACGTTGCTTGGTATCTCTGCCATCATGAAGACCTCGAGGCCGTTCTCCCCCTGTTTCAGCCCGAACTCGGCCATCGTGTCGATGACCTTCATCCCCTCTTCGGGAGTCCTGCAGAATGGCACCATTACTTTGACGTTCGTGAGGCCCTTCTTGTCCCTCACGCGCCTCAGCGCCACGCACTCCAATTTGAAGGCTTCTTTGAAATGACCAGCATAGTACCGAGACGCACCTCGCCAGCCTATCATCGGATTCTCTTCTGTCGGTTCGTAAAGGGTGCCGCCAAGGAGGCTCGCGTACTCGTTCGTCTTGAAGTCGGACAATCGAACGATGACGTCCCGAGGATAGAAGGTCGCTGCAATCTTTCCGACGCCCCATGCGAGCTTCTCGACGAAGAAGTCCTCCTTGTTGTCATATCCGTGAGTCAATTCCTCGATCCTGTTCACCGTCTTGGCGATAGCAGGGTCCGTCTCTGCCTTCTTCTTGAGCTTCTCGAATTCGATGAGCGCTAGCGGATGGATTCCGATGTGAGACATGATGATGAACTCGAGCCTTGCGAGGCCTACGCCGTCGCACGGTATCTGCCCCTGAGTGAAGACATGCTCGGGGACGCCCACGTTCATCATTATCTTGGTTTTGGTGGTGGGCAGAACAGCGAGATTGGTCTTGTCTACCCTGAACTTCAAGAGGCCGGCATACACAATACCTTGACCTTCGGACGTGTCGATGGTCACTTCCTGGCCGGTCTTGAGGACCCTGGAACCAGTCCCGGTCCCGATTATGCAAGGGATCCCGAGCTCCCTGGAAACGATCGCAGCGTGGCATGTCCTCCCGCCTCTGTCCGTGACGATTGCCGAGGCTATCCGCATTATCGGTTCCCAGTCAGGGTCGGTCTTGTCGGTCACCAGGACCTCGCCCTTTCTGAATTCAGAAATCTCATATGCGCTGTCGAGCACCTTCACGAGACCCTTGCCGATCTTGCTGCCGACAGCCTCACCGCGAACCAGCACGTCACCCTTGTCCTCAAGCACATAGGTCTCTAAGACGTTCTGAGCCTTGACCGAGTGGACGGTCTCCGGTCTTGCCTGGACGATGTACAATTCGCCCGTGATACCGTCCTTCGCCCACTCGATGTCCATGTGCTTCCCATAGTGATTCTCAATGATGCACGCCCACTCTGCGAGCTTGATAATCTCTTCGTCCGACAGCACGAATCTCTGACGGTCTGCCTCGGTAACTTCTATGTCCATCATGCCCGGGCCTTTCTCCGCGTACACGAGTTTCTGCTGCTTGCTCCCGAGCTTCTTCTCGATGATGGGGTCCTCGAACTTGCCTATCGACGGCTTGAAGACATAGAACTGGTCGGGGTTTACTGCTCCTTGGACGATCATCTCGCCCAGACCCCAAGACCCCGTGATGTAGACGACATTATCAAAGCCGCTTTCGGTGTCGAGCGTGAACATCACTCCAGAACATGCCAGGTCGCTTCGGACCATGCGCTGTACCCCTACGGAGAGAGCGTTGCCGATGTGTCCAAAGCCTTTGTGGACCCTGTACGCGATTGCCCTGTCGGTGAAGAGTGAGGCGAAGCACTGCTTGATGGCTTTGAGAACTGCGATTTCACCACGAACATTCAGCATGGTCTCGTGCTGGCCCGCGAAAGACGCTCCATCAAGGTCCTCGGAAGTTGCGCTCGACCTTATGGCGACGCTCGGGTTGGGAATGTTCAGCTTGCGCCCGAGTTCCCAGTAGCCGTACTCGATCTCCCTTTGGAGCTCAGGCGGGAAGGCAGACTCGAGGAACATCTTCCTGATCTTCTTCCCTCTCTCGGCCACGTCTGATGGATTGTCTGGATCGAGTCCTTCGAGCGCAGCATTGATCTTCCCCTCAAGCGACGAGTTGTCCACGAATTCCGCGAATGCCTTTGTCGTGATCGCAAAACCCTCGGGCACTTTGATTCCCATCTTGGTGAGATGGCGTATCATCTCCCCCAGAGATGCGTTCTTTCCGCCGACCTTCGGAAGGTCTTTGAGCGTTATCTCCTCAAACCATAGCAGTTGCTCGTTGGTCTTCTTGGCTGAGGTGTTCGCCCCCATGAGCATCTTCGCCCCGCATCGAAACAGACTGACGCTATGTGTTGCTCCTACCGATCGCCCAAGTCTCCAGCGAGCGACCACAAGCAGATCGCACGGCCCAGGCCAGACACCATCACCGCACCACGGGCAGACCGACTGCTGGCAACGATACAGGGATAAATGCCCCAGACTTAATAACATTTCCCAGTTACCGCCCGCCGGCCACAAAACCGACGGACTGTCTGAGGCTCCCGAACAAGACTCGCCACGTTCAGAAGTGTGCAACTGTCCATGTCCGTTCGAAGAGAAAGGAATTATCCGTTGATTGCGTTGATGAGGAAGGATGCAGAGCTTGAAAGTCGCGATGTTGACCTACAGCACACGGCCGAGGGGCGGCGTCGTGCACGCGCTGAAGCTAGCGGAGAGACTGCAGGCGTTGGGTGTCGAAATCACCCTGTATTCGTTGGCCCGCGCAGACGACCCAGACTCGATGAAGGGATACTTTCGTGAAGTGTCTGTGCCGTTCAGCATATTCCCCTACGTCTGGCACCACGAACTCATCACCCGCCTGGAGAACATGATCGACTCCTACGTAGAGAACCTTCCAAAGGATGCCGACATCTATCACGCGCAGGATTGCGTCGGTGGCACAGCGCTCGACAGGATGAAGGAGCGGAAAATGATTACAGCGCCTGTGTTTCGGACCGTCCATCACGTCGACGACTTCGCGGAGCCGAGGCTTTTCGAATTCGAGAAGCGTGCCGTTACACGCAGCAAGAACATCTTCGTCGTCTCAAAGTACTGGCACGACGTCTTGAAGCGAGAGTATGCCCACGAGTCCGTGATTGCCTACAATGGTCTTGATTCGTCGGACTTCGACCCTCTTCCCGAGAGGAAGTCAGAGGTTCCGACCGTGCTCTTCGTCGGAGGTCTCGAACCCCGCAAGGGTCTCGACGATTTGATCCGCGCGATGAAGGTCGTCGTGAGCGGGGTGACAGATGCGAGGCTCATTGTGGTTGCGAAGGCTGGTTTCAGGGGAACAGACAACTGGATTGCGTACGAGTCATTGGCGCACAGCCTCGAACTGACAGATAGAATCGACTTCCGCGAATCAGTGGATCAAGTGACTCTTCTTGGGCTCTACGCGGATTGCGATGTTCTCGCGCTTCCCTCCAGGAACGAGGGTTGGGGACTCGTCCTCATGGAGGCGATGGCGTGCGGCAAGCCGGTGGTTGCCACTCGCGTCGGAGGGATACCTGAGCTGGTTAGGAACAGAACCGAGGGAATCCTTGTCGAGGCCGGAGACGTGAAAGGGATCGCCGATTCGATCACGAGACTTCTCAAAGACCCCGCACTCAGGGACAGGATGGGTAGAGCCGGGAGGCGGCGCGTGAGAGATTTCTCCTGGGATTCGACAGCGAAAGTCGTCCAGCACGAGTACGAGCGCGTCGTTCAGCGCGCGTGAGCATACTCCTTCATGAAGTGGACCTGGAACTTCTCGATTTCGGCGAGACCCGCAAGCTTCTTGTTGCCCTCTATGACCATGAACTCGTTCGGGCTGTGGGCCAGGTCCCCGTATCCTATTCCTCCAAGAGCAAATGGAATGCCGAGTATCCTGTTGAACACGTAGAACGGTACGGACCCGCCGCTCGACGGCCATACGTTCGGCTCGCCGCTGAACTCTCTTAGGGACTTCAGGACGGCCTGGACCACTGGCTCCTTGATGCTGGACCTGCACCAATCGTATCCAGTGTCGACCTCGGTCATCTTGAGGTCCTTGTATCCGCGTCGGTCGAGATGCTTTCTCACGAGTGGCATCATGTCGTCTTTCTTCTGGTTCGGAACGACCCTGATGTCCATCTTGCAGGTGGCCTTGTGCGGAAGGACAGTCTTGGAACCCTTCTCGATCCAGCCTGCCCATATCCCATCGATGTTGAGAGTGGAAGAGGTTGTGTAGAGCCTTATCAGACCCTCCTTGTCGTCGTCAGGGATGATGAACTTGTCCACGTTGATGGAATCCTTTGTGGACTGAGCGTCGAAATTCCTCGCAGCCGCCTTGATGACTTCCTCATCCTCCGCAGATGGCGGCGCAACGTCGTCATAGAAGCCATCAATCAGCACGTTGTTGCCGTCATCCGATGTCATCGTCTTCAGCGCGTGGACCAGTCGCCAGACTGGGCTGTCTACCCAGGCCTTGTTGGCGCTGTGGACAGCGAAGTCCTTCGGGCCTCGACCCCAGTTCTTTCCTGAAGACTCGAGCTCGAAGTATACGACACCCTTGACACCGAGGTACAGGTTGACCGAACCGTCGCAGTCCTGCTCGAAATCAGGGAAGTAGCATGCGTCGGCTTTCGAGAGCCGCTTCTTGTCCTTCTTTACATAGATCGGCAGGTTCGGGCTTCCCAGCTCTTCCTCGCCCTCAGCGACGAACATGAGGTTGAGTGGGGGTCTGCCGACAGACTTTGTGCACGCCTCGACCGAGTTGAGGAATGCCGCCATCGGACCCTTGGTGTTGTACGACCCTCTGTTGACAAGCGCCTTGACCTTTCCGACGGGCAGCTTCATGTCGACTATCTTCGCGCCCATCGGAGGATGCTTCCAGCCTGGCTCGTTGTATGGCATCGTATCATACATGAAATAGATCAAGAGCGTCTTGTCCGCGTCTCCTTTGCATTCACCGTATACAATTGGATTCCCCTTGGTCTCGACGATTTCCACCTCATCACAGCCAGCGTTGCGGTACATGTCTGAGACGAGATCAGCGCAGTCCTCGATGCCTATGTGTTCTTGGCTGGAGCTCGGCTGCATCAGCAGTCTCTTGGTCGTAGCGATGTGCTTCTTGAGGTCCTTGTCAATCCTAGAGTAGACCGAATCCAAATCGAATCTGACGCGCATACGATCAGAATCGGGATGCACCTACAACATAAAGCTGTTTGTAGGCTCGAGTTGCCTGGGGCGTGCGAGCGCCTGCGCTGCTAGGCTGATTTGACGGGAGTCTTCTCGCCGCCACCAGTTCCCGCGACAAGGAATATTGAGGTCAGGACGAGGAGGCCTCCGAAGACGGCAGCTGAGCTCATTGTTTCCTTCAGGACTAGGATCGAGATCGCCAGAGCAGTGAGGACTTCGACCAACATTATCGTCGCGGATGCGGTTGCCGAGACTCCCTCAAGCCCCAGAGCCCAGAGAAGCGTCGCGATGGACGTGCAGAACAGGCCCAAGTAGAGTACGAACGCATACCCTTCGATCTCGATTGAGAAGTCCGCGCCAGAGACGAGGAGGTACCCAGTGGGAATCGTGAGCCACACCGCGCAAGAGGCTATCGCCGCGGAGCTGATCTCGACACCGGTGTGCTTGTCGAGCAGCTTCTTGTTGAAGATTATGAAGAAGGCCCAGCTCCATCCTGCGACATAGACCATGACGTCGCCAACGATCTGGTCAGGGTCGAAGACGAGGTCCTTGTTGAGCGTCAGGAAGAACACGCCGATCATCCCGCAGAGGATGCCTGCAACCTGAGTCCGACCAAGTCGTTCTTTGAAGTAGAAGAAGGAGAGTATCGCGACTGCCACTACGTTGATGTCCACGAGCAGAGCTGTCTTTGATGCTGTCGTGATCGTGAGGCCGACATACTGAAGAAGGAATCCTGCTGCATTGAACCCTCCTATCATCCAGATCACCGGACTCCTGAAGATCGAGAGCGACATCTTCCCGAGATAGAGCACGATGGACAACGTTATGACGCATGCGACGGCGAACCTCAACCACAAGAAGAACACGTCGTTGCCGACATGGCTCAACCCAAGCTTCGTCCCGGGGAAGGAAGTGCCCCAGACCAAGCTCGCGAGAACGGTCAGGAAGATCGCATTCCGCTTGTCTCTAGATGCCATCAGGCCCGTAGATTGCGCAGTGATATTAGAATCCTACTTAGGCTGTTCCTTCGGGAGGTCCACGTGGAACACGCTGCCCTTCCCCACCTGGCTCTCGACCCATATCCTGCCGCCATGAGCTTCAATGATACCCTTGGCTATCGGAAGCCCGAGACCGAGCCTGTTGACCTGGTGGGAGAGGTCGTTGCTGGCTACAATGTGGAATCGGTCGAATATCTTGCCGAGGTTCTCGAGGGGTATCACGACACCGTTGTCCTTGACCCACACGTGTATCATCCTGCCCTCGTCCCTGGAACTGACCTGGATTCGCCCGCCATCTTGGGTGTACTTGAGCGCGTTGTCAACGAGGCTGTTGAAGACGTCTTTGAGCCGACGGCGATCGGCCATTATCAGAGGCAGTCTGCCCTCGACCTCAAGGGTCAGCGACTGTTTCTTCTCCTCGGCATCATGCACCCGCGTCTGGATGATCTCCTCGAGGATGGCATCTATCCGCAAGGGCTCTAGGTGTATCTGGAGAGAGCCCTTCTCGAGCCTGCTCACGTCGAGCATGTTCTCGACAAGAGCGTAGAGCTTGTCCGTGTTGGCCTTGATAATCTTCAAGCGGGAAGAGAACTTGGGGTCGAGCTTGGCCGTATGCTCGGATTCGACCAGATCGATGTAGCCTCTCATGACGGTCAGTGGGGTCCTAAGCTCGTGGGACACGACGTCGATGAACTGCGTCTTCATCTTTGTGACGCGCTCGAGCTCCTGATAGGTCTGAGTGAGTTTCTCGTATGACCTCTCTAGCTGGTTCTGGAGTCTCACCTTCGAGGTGACATCCATGGCGACGAATAGAATGGCGTCGATCTCGCCGCCCTCAGTCTTCAATGATGTCACTTTCACATGGAGATACAGCGCTTTGTCCGGTCTGGGAACGACATGAACATCCGCCCTCTCTCCGTCGTGACCCTCCATCCCATGCATCAGCAATGTGTCGAGGCCAGATTTTGCGATCAGTGGGATCTCGAACACGCTGGTGCCAACCAGGTCCCCCTCAGACTCCCTATCCAAGATGAAAAGCATCTGTCGGTTCACGGACTTGAAGATGCCTTTCGGGTCGCATATGAAGATGCCGATTGGCGCATGAGTGAGAATCCTATCATTCTGCTGTCTGGCTTCGTCCAACTGGATGTTCATTCTCAGATTCTCGAGAAGCATACTAATTGCGTCCGCGATCGAGGGGAGCATTGCCTCGGCCTCCGGGGAAAACTCCGCGCTGTCCTTCTTGTTTGCAGCTACAATGTAACCTTGGAACTTGCCTCTCAGAATGATGGCACAGGCCAGAGCGGTACTCAGATCAAGCGCTTTCGCGATAGGCTTCGTAACCTCAGGCCAGTCGTTTTGATTGTCAAAGCGAAGGGCGACACCCTCGCCCTTGCTGGTGACACTTTTCCTGAAGTCCTCGTCGACATGGATCGCTGGAAGGGTGGCAATCTTGGATGCATCCATTCCAGAAACGCTCGCGATTCTGACATACGGGGCATCTTTGTCGACCAAGATAACGACGCCATAGCTTGCTCCCGTCAGCTCGCGGAGCTCGTTCGAGATGATTTCGAATGAATCGGAGGGGCTCTTTGCCAGCCTCAGCTTCGAGAGCAGTCTGGCAATTGTGTCGAAAACGTATGCTTTCCGCTTCTCGTCGTCCGTCAATGAGGGGCCTCCGGGGGGAGAATCTCGCTCGGCGTTGGCGTTGTGGTGTCGCAGAAACAGTATTCACGGTAGATAAGCTGTTCGTCTGCGGAGTCGAACGGGCCTAAGTCATGAAAGCTATATTGGCACAGGCTTCGATTGGGGGTGCATGGTTCTCCGCAGATACGGGGACAAAAAGCCTAGTCTAGGAAAAGATGTCTTCGTTGACGAGTCGGCAGTCGTGATCGGTGAAGTGAAACTGCACGACAAGGCCAGTGTATGGCCGGGAGTCGTGCTGAGAGCAGATGACGCAAGCGTCGAAATCGGACGAGGCTCCGCCATCATGGACACTGCGTTTGCCGAGGCACCGAAGGGGAGACCGATAGTCGTCGGGGACCATTGCATCGTGTCCCACTCTGCGGTTCTGCATGGGTGCACAATCGGGGACGAGTGCCTCATTGGGATCGGTTCAATAGTGCTCGACGGAGCGTCGATAGGCGGGAGGTCAGTGCTCGCCGCAGGCAGCCTTGTGACACCTGGCACGAAGATACCGCCCGAATCGTTCGTGATGGGGGTCCCGGCGAGGGTCACGAGGACCACCACTCAAGCCGATCTCAAGTGGCTCCGAGACGAGTTGGCGGCCCTTGAGGAGAAGGCCTCGAGATATAGAGCCCAGATCTGAGATACTGGTGGACTGACAGTTCACCTCAGCGGCCACATCGATGTACAAGACTGCAGCACCTGTTTTAAATACCATCGACCACATGACATTCTTCAGTGGAACGCAGACCGCGAGGGTGGGGCGAGCGAGTGTTCCGTCAGAGGGAAGTCCCTTGGAAGTCCAATTCGGAAAACCGGTCGTCGCCCGAGTCAAGAAATGTAGACTCGTAGTCGTAAAGAAGCGCCACAATCAGGAAGAGAACGACGAGCAGACAGCGACGCACTGATTGCGCCCGCATTCCAACCCCATTCTTATAGTCGAGCACACGGCACTTCGCACTCGGTAGGGTCATGCTGACACGCCTCCTGGCTTAAATACCCCATCCGAAAAGGATATTACATATTGAGTCCATTATCGAAATGGAAGGGATAAAAATGGTTTCTGGACAAACACCAGGGCCGATGCAACAGGGTCCGTACCAGATGTATCAGCCAGTCTATCAACCGCCACTGAAATCGACCGCCGAGACATTGAAAACAATGTTTCTGTCCGATATGATGCTGGCCATATTCTTCGGAATTGGCCTGCTTCTGATATGGCTCGGGTCGATTGTGTTAGGAACGGCCGACACACACGGTGGACAGGACTTGGGACAGATAGTCAAGTCCTTCGGCATGCTGGTCCTGACTGGCGCGATGATCTTGGCTGGGCTAGTGAGGCACGACATGGAGAAGTCGGTGAGGTTGGTGCTGATACTCAGCGCTACACTTCTGATTATCTTCGTCGGATTCTGGGTCGGAATCGCTGGATTCTGAAGCAACTCAGCCGAGATTTGCGAGG
>JBGQAM010000105.1:0-2720 GCA_041494275.1 Thermoplasmata archaeon
ACCTGATGAGGGTCAGCTGCTGGCGGAGCTTTTTCTGTTCTTCAAGCCATTCTTCGCGTGCCTCCTCGCGCTCGCCTTCAGTTCTAGCGCCAGTGGCATTCGTCTTCAGTCTTTCGAGCTCCGCGCGCTCATCCTCTAGCTTCGCGAGCCTGGCCTGCAGTTCCGTCTCGGTCTCATCGAGCTGTTTCTTTTTGGAGGCATATGCCTGGATCTTGCGGTCGACCATCTCCTCGCGCTTGGAGAGCTGTTCTTCCTTGGCCTTGAGTTCCTCGACCTCTTTCTCCTTGGCGTCGAGCTTCTTTCGCAGGGCCTTGGCGGCAAGACCCCGCTCCTTGGTCGCCTCGCTCACATCGACGGACTCCATGAGCGAGGAGATCTCATCGGAGAGCGATTCCATGTGAGCTTGAAGCATCGTGATATCCGCCATCTCGTCCGCGAGCGCCATGATCTCGGCCTCGACCTGCTCTGGACTGGCCGATTTGTCATCCATGGCAGAGATGCTGGCGAGCCTTCCCTTCTCCTCTTCGAGCCTCTTCTCCATACGATCAAGCATCTCCGAACGGTTCGCCATCAGGTCCTTCACGCTTTCCTTCAGCTGTGCCAACTTGATGAGTTGTCCCTCTGGAGGGGACGGTGTTGTCGTTGTGGCCCGCTCTCCATCGGCCTTCATCTTCTCAGGTTCCTTGGCCTCTCCAGTTGTAGGCTTGCCCCATTCGATCAGTTTCATGAGAAACTTGTCGTCCTCGCCAGTCTCGCGGGCTTTCACGCTCTTGACCTTGAACCTGAGACCACATGTCGGGCATTGCGGTTCTCCGAGCGCTATTATGGTCTGGCACTTTGGACAGGGGAAAGCCTTCACCTGTTCGGTCAGCTCCGAGAGGCACCCGTCGCACTTGGTCGCTTCGCGTTCTACCATCTGGTGGCACGATAGGCAGTACGCCTCTCCAGACCGTGTTATCCCTTTGGACGCCAAGACAATCTCTCCGACATGGCAGCTTGCCGGTGCTCGCTGCGCCAGCTATGGATCATTGCTCCTTGTGCTCTCTGGATATATAGCGCAAGAAGGGTGTTTATTGGTATCTGTCATACACGACCAGCTCCTCGATTCTCTTCCTGGGAGTGTGTTCTGGCGTATCGTCCGGGTATCCCAGCGGGGTCAGGGCAACTACCCTGATATCTTCAGGAATCCCTAGGATCTCTCTAACCCTATCCTCCTTGAACGAGGCGATCCAGCAGGTTCCGAGACCAACAGCATGTGCTGCAAGCGTGAGATGGTCGACCGCTATGGTGACATCGATCACGTGGCTGCTCATGTAGCCTCCTACCGTTGGGAACGCATCGTCCGGAATTCCGCAGGCCACGAGGACGATAGGAGCCTGCGCAATGAATTTCTGGCCGTTCGAGGCGGCCGCAAGCTTCAGTTTGGTTTCTTCATTCCTAGCAATCACGAATCTCCAGGGTTGGGCGTTGCACGCAGACGGTGCAAGCCTTGCGGCATTCAGAACATCCCTTAGGAGCGACTCGGGGATAGGGGTCGGCTTGTATCTCCTGACGCTCCTGCGAGTCTTGATGGCCTCCATCAAGTCCATTGATTCACTGTCTTTTTAGTAACCATTGACAGAACATTAACTTTTGCCTGTGAATTCAGAGAACGAGAACATCTGGCCGACGAGACAGGTTTCCGACAGCTCTGCTAACCCTCGATAAGCTTGATCAATGTCGACGTTCTCAAGACGCCGGGGAACGCTCTGAGCTCGTCGACCTTCCTGTTCAGCTCATCCAGAGAATCCGCTCTCAGTCTCACGGCGACGTCATACTCTCCCGAGCATTCGAACACGCTGTCCGACAACTGTCTAGCTTTCTCCTTGACCGCAGTTGTCCGACCAACGTTCGTGTCTATGAGCACTATCCCCTCGACACCTATCGGTGATGTCTCGACCGTGAACTTCTTGATGACGCGCTCTCGGGTGAGTTTCTCGATCCTGGCGCGGACCGCCCTCTCGGTCAGATTGACCTGGCGGGCGATCTCGGTGTTCTTCGTCCTCGAGTTGACTCTGAGGAGATTGAGGATCTTGACGTCTGTGTCGTCCATGAGCGGGGTAAGGGTGTCCCTGTTTTCGTACCTTTCGCTTCCCTGCGGTCAGGCTGTGAACTGGCGGCTCGGTCCAGAGGTCCGAACGGAACAAGTCGGCAATTCTTTATCATCGAGAATACCTCTGCGACTCCCGCGACAAGAGAGATGCCTTACCAGGGCATAGGGTGAGTCTCTGTGGGAGAGGAATCTCAGAAGGTTCGAGAGTTGCGGAACATCAAGCTCACGGCGATCGCGCTGATTGTGGTCGCAGTGCTTCTGATGAGCGGTGTAGTCTACCTCGGGATTTCCAGCAAGGGAGGAAGCGGAACCGAGCTCGTCTATTGCACCACCAATCCCATTCTCACGCTCGACCCGGCCGACGCGGACGATAGCGGATCGCTCTTGCCGATAGGCAACATTTACGAGTCACTCATAAGGTATTCCTCCAATGATGAGACCCACGGATTCCTGGAGGGCTTGGCAACCAACTGGACGATATCCTCCGACGGTCTCTGGTACAACTTCACGCTCCGAGAGGGCGTTCGGTTCTCGAACGGGAACTTGCTGACCGCCTCCGATGTCAAATTCAGCATCGAACGCGTCCTTTCCATGGACTCCCCAGACACGGGGGTCGCGAGAATCATCA
>JBGQAM010000086.1:0-6695 GCA_041494275.1 Thermoplasmata archaeon
AGCAAGAGCCTCGATTTGAACAGCACCCAAGTGCTGGACGACTACCACTTGTCCATGAGGCTGAAACAGCGATATGCTGGATTCCTCGCGACGATAGCCCAGCCGTTCCCACTGTCGATCCTCGACCGCGAGTCCACGCTCGAACACTACTCCGCGGCGGACAAGTACGCCCACGAATTCATGAGCAGCAATCCAATTGGAACTGGGCCGTACATGCTTGAGAGGTGGCAGAAGGGAAACGAGGTGGTTTTGGTCAAGAACCCCCTTTACTGGAGAGGGTGGTCCGGCAATCACACCAATAAGGTTGTGATCAGAGAGGTTGCCGACGCGGATTCTGTCACGAGTGCCCTCTGGGCGGGCAATGTCGACATTGCCGATGTCCCCCTGGCAAACCTGTCAAGCATTGCCAATGACACGGACCTCGCAGTCAAAGCGTTCCGAACCTATGACATTGAGATCGCTGTCATGAACACGGCCAATCCGAGGACGAGCCATTCATTCATGAGAGACCAGAAGGTCCGACAAGCCCTCTCCTACGCTTTCGACTACCTCAATACCTCGGCACAGTTGTATCAAGGGTACATGGAGGGGCTGAGCGGCTGCATACCGAGTGGCCTCCCGCTTTCGGCGGAATCCCAGCCCTCGAAGCATTTCATCTACAACCTCCCCCTAGCCTCGGACTTGCTCAACTCCTCGGGCTTCTTCCTAGACGTCGAGAATAACCGGTTCAACGGGACCACGATGGAGCTGGTCGTTCAAGGGGGGGACCCGCTCCGGGTGGCCTCAGCGGAGTCATATGCCGTCAGCTTGCGGAGGCTGGGAGTCTTTGTCACCGTGGAGGAAGGCAACAACAGTATCCTCGAAGGAAAGGGCAACTGGGACATGTTCTTCGTGAAGAAGGCGCTTCGTTATCCGGACCCGGATGACTATGTAACGCAGCTCCTTGTTTCCTCAACGAGCAGCGGCGATATCTTCCACTCTGGTATCTCCGACTCAATCATCGACTCGGCTGCTGGCGCTGCTTCCGCGACCACGTCAGAATCATCTAGACTCATAGCCTATGAACAGATCTGGCAGGAGTCGAAGGAGAATCCGAACGTGATCCTTATCGGTCAGCCCGAGTGTGTCCTCGTTTCGAAGAGCCTTGCGACGGGGTTCCTGTTCGACCCAGTCACGGGGCTTGACTTCTATACTGTGTGGAGCAACACCTAATCATTCGCTCTAGATGCTTCCTGCGTGCCTTCCACTCCCGCTTAGAGCTTGTATGTGGAAGAAGGCCGGGCCGAACAGTCCTATTCCAGCCAAGACGAGGCATTGATTGTAGGAAATTCCCGACCGAACTGTCGGTGAGAGCGCAAGGGCCGCCATCAGGATGAACAACGCGAATATTGCCACTGAAGCAAGAGTCAGATCTCTCGGGAGGCGAGGAGCTACAGCCCGTTGACTGATAAATAGGGCTAGTGGGACGACAACCGCAAGGGCTGCCAAACCGCGGACTAGGGTCCTTGTCCTCTCCCAACCAGATGGACCAAGGCCGAATGCGCCACTGTAGGTCTCGATTGCGACAATTGAAGCAATATACAATAGAGCCATGAACAGAACCCAGGCACTGTTCGCCGCTACTGCCATTCCAGTTTCAGGTACTGGGTTACCGACATGCTCCTTTGTCGACAGTGACCCTCTGCCTAGGAAAAGCCAAACGAAGATAAAGCCTACAAGGAGTATTTCTAGCGCAGCATCAGGTGCATTCAAACCGATGCAGAGTGCGCCAACCCCTGCTGACGCCAAAACGTACAATACCGCCACGGTGTGCTTGGTTGACATCCAGCTTCTCGATGATTGCCGGAAGGTCAGCGTCAGCAGCCTGTCGTAGATGTCCGATCTCGTGTAGCCCCGTGGCAGTCCCACCGGCCACGCGATACTCGCGACCATCAATATGACTGATATCCAGGCAAGGAGGTAGCCGTAGAATGGTGTTATGCTCGCATTGTGTTCCCGAGCGTAGCCGAGCACCCATAGCAACACACCTGCCTGTCCGATTCCCGCCAACGGAGTGACGATAGCAAAAGGATACGTGAAGAGAAGGAACAAAGCATATTCGCCAGATATTGACCAGTCTCCTCCACTCTCAACCACAGACCAACCCGTTGTGAATGAACCGAAGGCTAGGAGGGCTCCCGCGAAGGCAAGAACGTTGAGCCGGACCTTGTAAGAATCGTCACGCGCCCGAAGATAGCACAATAGGAAAACCGCTATCAGAATCAACAACGGAATCGACGCTTCTAGAATCCATTTGACTGGAAACAAGGAAACCACCAGCTAGGTTTGACGATAGATTGGCCCCTGATGATAATAAGACTATGGGCGTCGAAGCTCCTATTACGCAGTAGACGAATCTACCGACCTACCTTGGATAGATTCCGAGGGAGGAGTTGAAGTGTAGGTGACAACAGTTGAGTTTCTGAAGGCATTCCTAGAGGCGTTCAACCGACACGACCTTGACGCGATCATGGGTTTTTTCGCAGAAGATTGCGTGATGGATTCGCCGCGCGGTCCGGATCCTTGGGGTACACGCACAGTAGGGAAGAAGGAGGTTCGAGAGGCCTGTGAAGGTCGATTCAAGGGCTTGCCTGATGTGCATTATGGGAAGGATCGACATTGGGTTGCTGGAGACAGAGGATGTTCGGAGTGGACTCTCACTGGGACGACCGTAGCTGGTATCCGACTGGAGGTTCGTGGAACCGACCACTTTGAGTTCAAGGATGGGAAGATCCACAGGAAGGACTCGTACTGGAAGATTGTGGAGAAGGGATCCACCTAGAAGTGAAACTAGGAGCGTGGAAATCGCGACTACCTTCGCCTTCGAGCGAGCAAGACCACGACGGGAGCAATACATCCAGCCATCATCGCCCACAGGCCAAGGGGACTACTGAATTCAGGAATTGGCACGTTAGCGAACACGTCCACAGTCTGAAACTCGTCACCGTTCGCCTCGACATCGCGGGTTCCCTGAAGTGAATCATAGGTCACTTTGACCTTGATCGTGTTGTGCGGATCCCAGTAGTTTCCGCTGATCGTCACCTCATAGTATCCCCACGCATCAGTCACTGCCGATTGGGAAGTGCGGAAGAAGGCCTGGTCGGGCCAATACCCGCCCCATATAGCCACAGTCACATGCGCACCAGCTAGCGGGGTGCTAGTCAGATCGTACGCAGTTCCGGAGATGGTTTTGTCCGTTGTGGCTCCCTCGGCATTCGCAGAAAGGAGCGAAGGCATCAGCAAAGCCAGCGCAATTCCCACGACCACGGTTAGCAAGTACTCTCTGTGGCGAACGACCACGTCCTGGCAGAGTCCCCAGGTCATTGTTCTCGAGGAGGTGCAGCGACTTTGACACAACGATGATTCATCCACCATCGCTATTCCCCATATCCGAATCGCACTCCTTACCTATGGCCTTTTCCGAGGCTTGACCACCTTTGTGATTCGATCAAGCTCTGCGGACCAGCATGCCAGGGTTGGACGGAAACGACGATTTATCGTCCGACCCTGAATAGTTGAAGACGACTATCTTGCATCCCGAGCATCTCTCTGCGGGAATCGCGGAGCCCGCTCCCATCGAAGCGTTTTGCTTGGGATCATAGATGATGTCGTCGCCAAGTATGCTGTGTCTAGGTTCGTCACTCCATTTCACTGAGTGGAGGCCGAAATGCAATGGGATTGTCAAGTACCCTGTGTCCATGTCTTTCCCACAATTCGGGCATTTCATATCGATTTCGACGGACTCGTGACGATAAAACTTTTCCTGAGGAAACCCGCCTTTCCTTCCCCATGGTCTTACTGAGTGAGTTGGCGAGAAGAAGTGGGCCCAACCGGATTCGGACCGGTGACCTCCCGGTTATCAGCCGGGTGCTCCAACCATGCTAAGCTATGGGCCCATGATGGCTCTTGCGCAATACCGTGATGTGCATTAAATACTTTCCGTGTTGGCATCAATGCCATCTACTTCTTCAGCGACAGCTTCACATAAGAACTGCTGCAGGGTTTTCCCTTGAGCACATGGATCTCGAGATTGGTCAGATCATAGACGATGGAGAATATGGTCTCCGAGACGTCCAGTGGATGTCTCCCCGGATCTGCATGTCGACAGATCGAACCGGGCTTGTTGACGTGGTCGCTGAGAATGGACTTGAGCGAGTCCACCGTCACCTCTCCTAGTTGGTCCTCGACTAGCTTCAGGGCCCTGTTGTACCTGAAGATCGAACATGTGTTTGACGAAGGATCCGCTTCGAACTTCTCCATCTTCGGTGACAAGTAGTGGTTCGTGTGCACGAGGTATCCATCGATGGCATAAAGCCGAGCGCAGTCGGTCGCCGAGCCTTCGAGAGAGTATATCTCCCCGTTCTTGTCGGAGACGATGTTGTTGTAGCTCGATGCGCGCTCAGCGGGCATCGCGTAGTCCATGGCCTCGCCGATCCGCTTGGCCTCAAGAACCTTCCTGACCGGGAATGCCTTCGGGATGCCAATCCTCGCGTCGTTGGGGTCGAGCGCATCGCCCGTGAGACTGATCCCGGCACTATTCAACCCGCAGGAAGGCAGAAGGCCGGCGTACGAAGTGGTGAAGAACTCTGGTTTTCCGTTCGGTTTCCCATGCAGGAGGACGACCGTTTCCAGGCCGTCATTCGACCAGTCCTCGTTATGGGCCACCAGCACCCTCCCGTCGGAGGTGACATCGCCGTTGACCGCGATGTCGGTGCACCCTTTGAAGCCCCGCGACGATAGCAGTTCATGGCAGCACATCGTGAAGGTGTCATCGAAGGGCAGCTTCGCACCTTCAGAGTACCCTTTGATCTCTTCGACGAAGCTCGGATAGAACTCCTCAGCGTATGGCAAATAGAGCTTGGACCGCTCGGTCGCCTTCTGCCAGGTGTAGCCAGTACTGTACTGCACAGCGGCAGAGATCGCCTTCCTGTACGCGACACCTTTCGCACTGCAGATCTTGCCTATCTTCTTGCCCATCTCGAAAGGTTTGCCCGAGGCCTCTACTATCGGCAAAGTGCTCTTCCTGCTCATGATGTCGGATAGCCCTGAGCGCATTCCACCGTAAAATAATGTGTCGTGTTCTCGGCGCCTATCTACCGTACTGCGTGAATGCCTGGAGCATTCTCATCGAGGTCTTGGGTATCTTCTTTCGTGATTCGACCGACACGCCCGTCTCCGAGATCGTCATCGGGCGAGGCATCGTATCATGCTGCGAGCCCCTGAACTTCTCCACCGTCACGCATCGATCGGTCTTGTTTGCCACCATCCGTTTGTGGAGCCTTATCTCCCCTCTGCAGATGAATATCTCCGGCTCGAGCTCCGTCTGGTCAGGAAGGTCGGTGACGATTAGGCTCGTGACTCCTGATTCCGATAGGAACCTGAGCAATGAAACTATGCTCGTGGACAGGTCATCCGTCATTTCCGATAGATGCTTCAGGGACGTAAGGGAATCGATTACGACTCGCGAATACTTCACGTCCTGGAGCTCCTGCTTCAACATCAGTTGGAGCGACGGTATAGATATCTCTGGGGCGGCCTGCTTCATAGCCTCCGTCTTCGCGCTCGGACCAGCATCGCGCAGGGAACCTACAGTCCTCTGAGCGGCCACCTCGACCATCGAGACGCGCTTGCTGAACGACTTCGAAGCAGGGTGCACGTCGAGGATCCTTATCTTCCCGACATCCCACCCGAGAGCGCGCACATTCTCCCTTATTTCAACGGGCGGCTCGTCGATCGCCACCAAAAGGGCACGCTCGCCCTGCTTCACGCCTTGATGAAGGAATTGGATTGCAAGGATAGTCTTGCCGCTGCCTGTAGTGCCTGACACGACATACGGTCTTCCTGGGATGAGGCCGCCCCTTAACATGTCATCGAGTCCGGGCACACCAGTGCTGACCCTGTTGGAGCTCGGCTCCGCAGTCATATTCCGCTGCCCCCTTCGTGAGACACGTCGGGAGGTGGCGGTGGCGGGGTCTCTTGATCCTGATCGGGAGGGGGCAACACTTCCGCTTGGGGAGGCGGAGGTTCGTTTGAGGCTGCAGCAGCCACCGGCAAGACCTCTTGTGGTGCTGGTGGTGGAGTCTCCTCTTCCTTCGTCTCAGCTTCCTTTCCGGTCTTCTCGCCCGCGAGAGTCTTGATCGTCACTCCGTCAGATGATATCTTCATGCTCCTCAAGCTGCTGTCGTGGGATGAGCCTCTGTACTTCTCGATGGTCACGCCTCGAGTCATTCCGCGACCGTCGATCCACTTGTGGAGCCTGATCTCCCCTCTTGCGATGTGCACTTCGACCTCGGGCTTGGAAATCTCTGGTAGCTGGACGGTCAGCAGGCTCGTGACCCCAAGGTCTGAAAGGAGCCTGAAGAAGGATATGAGCGTTGAATTCTCCTCGCTCGTCCTTATGTAGAAATATTTGAGGGAGGTCAGAGAGTCCACGACTACCCTCGAGTACTTCCTCTGCCTCATCTCCTGTTTCAGCAGCTCTTGGATCGTGCTCACGGTCATGTCCACGGGACTTCTGTCAGATGTCTGTCTGATCTCGCCCGCCATCTCCTTGAAGTAAACGACCTTGCGCTCGGTCGAGACGTCCCTCACGGGTGTCTTGTCGTAGCTCATGATGTCAGGTGTCGCGTCGAAAACCTGCACTCTGTCAATGTCCC
>JBGQAM010000080.1:0-7459 GCA_041494275.1 Thermoplasmata archaeon
AGACGAAGTCGCCTTGCTTCTCCCTCAACACGGGGAGAGGTCTTTGGACGCCGTCGTAGACGCTCGAGAGCAAGCCTGGCCCGAGCTCGACCTGGAGCGGCGCGCCGAAGACCTGCGCATCGCCTATCACGATATCGGCACCCATCTCTCCCGGCGGCTTCAGAAGCGCGAGCGCCATTGGGTTGACGCCAGCAACGAGCGTCTTGTTGCCAACAGCGGCTCGAATCTCTTCCGCTTGGGATTCAATGGGTCCAAAGAAATTCGGGGTTTCGAAGTAGAATCCTGCCACATCATCTTTCATCTTGGCCTTGAGGTCGGACAGATCGACAAGTCCCGTTGATGGGTCGTAGCTGACCTCATCTATTGCGATGTCAGCGCCTCTGGCATAGGTCTTCGCAACAAGCTTCTTCTCAGGGCTCGTGGCTCTGCTGACGAGGAACTTGCTCCCTCCGGAAATCCTATGGCTCATGAGCACCGCCTCGCCAAGCGCGGTCGAGGAATCGTACATACTGGAGTTGACGACGTCCATGCCTGTCAGCTCTGCCATGAACGACTGGTACTCGAACAAAGATTGTAGCATCCCTTGGCTTATCTCAGGCTGGTATGGCGTATACGATGTCAAGAACTCAGAACGCGAAACTATGGCTCGCACGGCAGCCGGGATGAAATGGTGATATACTCCCGCGCCCAAGAAGGTCGGTTGCGAGGAAGTCGGGATGTTACTCGACATCAACGCCTCAAGGTCCCGCTTGAGTTCGAGTTCTGAAAGCCCATCGGGAAGGCGCAGTCCATCTATCCGGACCTCCTTCGGGATATCTACGAAGAGCTCGCTAACCGATTTGAGCTTGAGATACTGGAGCATCTCCAGAGAACATTCGGAGAGTGCCATGGGCGTTTGATTGAGTTGCTACTCTAAATCTCTTTTCCTTTAACTCGACCGCGCTTTCTTCATGGAGATGAGCGGGCGGTAGTGGAGTCGTTCGACAAATGCGGGCATGCTCTCAATGTCCTTCACTTCTTTCTTGGAGAGGATACCCAGCTTGGCCCTGATGTTGTCATTGGCAATCACTCCATTGGCCATCAGGGCTTCTTTCAGCATCCTTGCCAGCTGACCACCCTTTCGATCCCAATCCGTCAATATGATCGCCCTTCTCGTCGTTCTTGACAGATCTTCTGAGAAGTTGAATATGGAGTCTCCCTTTCCGAGCGAGATGACGTTTCTTGTTATCCCCATCTTCTTGAGGGCCGCGATGTCTCTGAGCCCCTCCACGATTATTGGTGTCGTCTCGCTCAGATCCTGGAGTCGTGAAAGGACCTTCTCGATTTGCTCCAATCGCTCCTCAGGAGAGAGCAATCACGATTCCTCCAGAATAGCCGCCACCCTTTCCGCGGTCAGAGGTACAAAAATGGTCTTGATCGATGATCGTCCTCCGCTGAGGATCTTGATGGACTTTCTCGGGATGGAGAATCTCTCTGCCAAGAACCTTACTAGTTCTTCGTTCGCCTCTCCTTCTCTGGCCGCTGCTGCGATTTTGACTCGGAGCGCTCCTCTCCACCGGTTCACTCCCACAATCTCCGACCTCGAGGCTCCAGGCGATGCATCAATCGTGAGAGCGCATCCAGATTCATGCACTCTCGCAAAACTCTTTGGTGTCATCTGCCGCTCCTTAGGACATAATGACCAGGTGTATTATTCCTTGTTGCCTGTAGTTCACAAGCATCAAATACGTTAATGATGTATGCTTGATTTGATGGCAGACGAGCGGGGGGACATGAGCTACGAGGACATCATGGGTCTTTTCAGGCAAGAGAACAAGTCTTCGCAGCTGACCAAGGTGGATTCATCGCTCTACGAGAGGATAGGGGCTTACATCAAGACTATTAGGAAAGAGAGCGAGCGCGAGCTAGCTATGAACCCGATGTCACAAGCTAGTATGATGCTGAATGACCAGCTGAAGAAGGCCATTGACAAGGCGAAGAGGGTCTATGAGCTTAGACAAAGGAAGATATCACTTCTCGCCCTTAGGAAGGTCGCAGGGGACAACCCCGATACTGGCAACCTGACCCCTGACGAACTGGTATTGTTCTCGAGTCTCACATCAGTCCTTGGCGCGCACAAGGATTCAAGGGCCGATTTCGAGGAGCTCGGACCTCGGTTCACTCAGCCTTCAGATGTCGTAGAGTTGCCAGACGTTCCAGCCGCGAAAGTGTGTGAGAAGAAGGAGCAAGTTCCCGAGAAAGGACAGCCCGAGGAACTTGTGCTGGTTAGAGTTCTAGAAGATGTGCCAACCTTCGCTGGAGTCGACAAGGACTATCGGCTGCGGAGGGAGGACATTATCTCCCTTCCCAAGCGTGTCGCTGGCACTCTTGTGTCTCACGGGAAGGTCAAGTTGATCGGGTCAGCCTAAGGCGAACGGGCCACTCGCATGTCCATGTTCCGAGACTTCGATGTCGATATTCAATCTCGAACGGCACACCTCTTGTTCCACGGTCTCAAGGGCTTTCTTCGGAGTGTTGTTCTCCTTGCTGAGATGAACGAGAACGACTTTCTGGGTTCTTTTCGTAGATGCCTTTCGCGACAAAACGCCCGCGTCGTCGTTTGACAGGTGACCGTGATCTCCTTTTATGGCTCGCTTCAGGAAATCAGGGTAGGTTCCCGAAAGCAACATGTTCTCGTCGTAGTTCGCCTCGACGAACATGACGTCCGAATCCGACATCTCATTGACAACACTGGAGGTGACGCAGCCTAGATCCGATGCGATGCTTGCCTTCTTTGAGCCGATCGTGACCGAGAATGCGACAGGTTCTGCGGCGAGGTGCCTCACCTTGAATGGTCTCAGGTGCAAGTGCCCTATTGCGAGTTCTTTTGAGGGCGTTAAGGGAACGGTGTCAATTCCCTGGAGCGGCGTGAGCGCCAGTGTTCCCCGGCTCCCATAGACAGGTATGCTGAACTCCTCTGCGAATCGTCTTGCTCCTCGCACGTGATCTGTGTGCTCGTGAGTCAGGATCACGGCATCGATTTGCGACGGCTCTGTGCCGAACAACGACATCCTGCGTTCGAGTTCCCTGCACGATATTCCCGCATCGATGAGGACTCCTCTGCCGCGGGACATGGCCAAGAACGAGTTGCCGCTGCTTCCACTGCTGAGAACTGAGACAAAATCCTCGTGCATCCAGCTCAGCAAACGCAAGGGTCGGTGATAAACCCTTTGATTTCGGAAAGGAACGCGCGGAAACGGTACCCGATGTTCGCGGTTCAGCTTTTCTTAAATCATTCGGCATCCCTTTATCTAAGCGGAGGCTATTTCCGGCCGCTGGGAAGCTGGCGGAGAGATTTCCACGTGCCGAGAAGAACCCTCCCCCACGCACAGCTAGCTTCTGGCAATCGAGGTGATGCTCCATGGTCTCCAATAGACAGATGCTGAAGGTTCTGGAAAAAGGTGACGTGGAGGCGATCCATAGCGCATCCCTAGAGGTTCTAAGCAGGACAGGGGTTCTTGTCAACTCT
Source organism: Thermoplasmata archaeon (assembly GCA_041494275.1). Lineage (GTDB taxonomy): Archaea > Thermoplasmatota > Thermoplasmata > UBA10834 > UBA10834 > COMBO-56-21. Next base: position 3,509 of record JBGQAM010000080.1, read on the forward strand.
TCAGAGACGCTGGACCTCCTTTCGAAGAACGGCATGACCGTGGACAAGAAGACCAAGATTGTGAAGATGCCAGAATCGTCTGTAATGGAAGCGGTCAGGAGCTGCAAGAGGAATTTCAAGTTTCACGCTCGCAGCGAGAAGAACACAATCGAGGTCGTGGACGGAAGAACGAAGATGGGTCCCGGCGCGGAGTGCGTGTACTACATCGACCCCGAAACAGAAGAGGCCCGGTCCCCGACTCTTCAGGACGGCATACTCTGCTGCAGAATCCTCGATGCCCTGGATTCAGTGCAGATCGCATATGTCCCGGTCTACGCGAGCGATGTTCCTGACGATGTGCGGAGCCTTATTGTGATGGCAGCGGGCATAGTCAACTCCTCGAAATGCACCTACGGGGGTAGCACGAGTCGCGCCGATTTCGAAATGGCCTTGAGGCTTGGAGAGGCGATTCTTGGAGACAAAGAGAAGTTGAGAAAGACTCCTTTGTTCTGTGGCTACATTGACCCGATCAGTCCTCTCGCTCATGAACACACCATGCTCGAAGCCTTAATGGGCTACGCTAGCTGGGACATGCCAGTGTTCGTGACTGTGATGGCTCTCGCTGGTGGTACAGCCCCTGCGTCAATCGCGGGTCTTCTCGTCCAGCAGAATGCAGAAGTCCTGAGTTCGATTGCCATAGCAAAGTGTGTGACCAAATCCCCCAAGATAATCTACGGATCGGTCTCATGCCCCCTCGATATGCGGACAGGTATGTCGGCGACTGGGGCGCCCGAGTTCTCGCTAATAGGCGTTGGCGCGGTCCAGCTCGCGAAGTACTACGGTCTTCCAAGCAACATGGGGGTCCAGAGCGATTCCAAAACGGTCGACGCGCAGACTGCCTACGAGAAATCGTTCGCGGCTCTCGCAGCAGCTTCCGCTGGTGCGGATTTCTCGGACCTTTTCATAGGGTCAACAGAGGCCTTCAACACATACTCTCCTGTTCAATCGATCATCGATGATGAGATCGCATCGAATGCGTTGAGGTTCTCTAGAGGTATTGAGGTCAACGAGGAGACACTGTCCGTTGATGTGATTGCCAAGGTCGGACCGATGGGCAGCTTCCTCAAGCAGAAGGACACTCTGCTCAGATTCCGGAGGGAGCACCTTGCGCCGAGACTCTCGGACAGATGGACCAGGACAAAGTGGCAGGAGACTGGCTCGAAGGACGCAAAGAAGCGGGCGAAGGAGAGGATGGTCGAGCTCTTGAGCTCCCATCATCCGGAGCCATTGGAGACGGAGATCAAGAAGAACATCGACAGCCTGATCAAGGAATACTCAAAGAGCTACGGCGCCGACGCACTTGAGAAACGTAGCTGCTGATGCCAGGCCCGACCAGCTCTGACAACAGCTCAACGCAAACCCTTTGTTTCTTATAAGCGCAATCAGGATATCGCAGACGACGGAAAGGAAGTGAGAGATTTGGGAGACTTCGCAGAGAGGTTCAAGATACGACCCCCGACGAGCATGATGAGTGAGAACGACAAGCGAATGATACACGAGGCCGCGCTCGATGTCATGGAGAATGTGGGCATCAGAGTACATAGCGTGAACGCCCGCAAGGATCTCAAGATGGCCGGGGCAATCGTGAGCGACAAGAGTCCTGACTTGAAGTTCCCGCGGGACGTAGTCAAGTCTCTTGTGAGCAAGGCTCCTCAGACAATTGTTCTTGCCGGGCGAACGAAGGAATTCGACCTTCCTCTTGACGGGACCCACAGCTACTACACGACCGACGGCTGCGGCGTTTCTGTGTGGGACTCACAGACCGGCACAAGAAGAAAGCCTGTGCTCGAAGACATCAGAAAGACGACAGTCATCAGCGATTATCTTCCATATGTGAGCATCTACGAGCCGATGGTCGTAGCATCGGATCTGCCTGAGAAGATCCACGTCGTGAACGGGATGAAGGTGGCTATGGAGAACACACAGAAGCATCTTCTTTCGGAATCCACGACGACGGTGGATGAGGCGAAGGCACAGGTGAAGATGGCGGCCGAGGTCGTAGGAGGTCTGGAAGAGCTCAGGAAGCGGCACTACATGTCCGCGATGCTCTGCACGATGTCTCCGTTCATGCTCGATGGTACCGCGACCGATGCGGCGATGATCTGGGCTGAAAACCACGTTCCTATCCACATCACCGGTATGGCCCAAGCGGGCATCAGTGGTCCCGTGACCCTGGCTGGCGACCTCGTCGTCAACCACGCCGAGACGCTCGCTGTCGTCTGCATCATGCAGGCTCACTCCCCTGGAGCCCCCGTGCTTTACGGTTCAGTCCTGACGAGTATGGACCCCCGGACCGGTTCGTACATGGGGGGAGCGCCAGAGAGCACTCTGCTCTGTTCGGGTGCCGTCCAGATGTCGAGATACTGCAAGCTGCCGAACTCGGTGGGAGGTTTCGGTTCCGGAGCGAAAGTACCTGGAGTACAGGCCTGCATTGAGAACACCACAATGGCGATGGACTGCGCCAGAATCGGTGGTGAGGTCGTGAACGGCTTCGGTGTCCCCGATGGCTCGACCTTGCTGTCATACGAGCAGTTGCTGCTGGACCACGAGATCGCGCGCATGGTCATCAGACTGTTCAAGGGCTTCGACGTGAATCAGGAAACCCTTGCACTCGACATCATCAAGAAGGTCGGCATTGGCGGGAGCTACCTGTCGCAGATGCACACGCTGAAGCACACGAAGGAGATCCTGATCCCGATGCTCTGGGACAGCGACCCTTTCGACATGTGGGTCAAGAAGGGGAAGAAGGACCCGATGAGCGCTGCTCTGGAGAAGACTAAAGAGATACTCGGCACCCACAAGCCCGTGCTTCTCGACATTTCCGTGTCGAAGAGGATCGACAACATTGTCAAGGAGTTCGCAAAGGCCTAGGCGAATTCCTTGCCAAAACCCTTTGATAATTATTCTCTATTCGAAATTAATAGAGTCATCATGTTCCGCGCGCTCCCACTCGGCCCTCGCATCATCTCCATTGTGTAGCACGGGAGGCGTAGATCGATGTCCATCGACAGGTCCAATCCGCAACCTTGCCAGACGTCCCAGTCGGATTTACCGCCCACGATAGCTTTATTAATGGTGACCATATTCTGCGCACCTGCGGGCCTGTAGCTCAGCTAGGTAGAGCAACCGGCTCTTACTTCGGCTCTGAATGGAGTCGTGGGAGACACCGGTTGGCCAAGGGTTCGAATCCCTTCAGGCCCGCCATCAAGATTCACCGGGAGCGGGAAATGGCTGCAAAACACCTGTATTTTGTCGGGACTGCGGGCTGCGGCAAGAGCACTCTGACGAACGCCTTCTTGCTCTGGTGCCAGAACCAGGGCTATGATGCGATCACTGTCAATCTGGACCCCGGGGCCGATACCTTGCTCTACACGCCTGACGTCGATGTCCGCGACTGGATCAAGCTGTCCGAGGTGATGCAGGAATACGGCCTCGGACCGAACGGTGCTCAGATTGTCGCGGCTGACATGATCGCGTTGAACATCAAGGAAGTCGCTCAGGTGGTGGCCGGATTCGACACAGACTTTGTCCTTATCGACACGCCCGGCCAGCTGGAGCTGTTCTCGTTTAGGCAGAGCAGCAGGCACGTCCTCGAAGAATTGAGTGGGGAGGCCGCGATGCTGGTCTACCTATTCGACCCTGCCCTGGCCAAGACTCCGAACGGGTTCGTGTCCTCGCTGATGCTTGCGGCAACGGTCCACTTCAGGCTCCCCTTGCCAATGATATCCGTTCTCGCGAAGGCGGACTTGCTGTCCGATCAGGAGAAGGAGAAGATCGCAGAGTGGAGCGCGGACTACTACGCCCTGTTCAACTCTCTTGTCGATGAGTCGGTCGACAGTCTGACCCAGATAAACGCGGAGTTCTTGCAGGCCCTTGAGACGGTTGGGGTGGCGAGGGCGCTCACTCCCGTGA